>JAIETA010000192.1 GCA_019745575.1 Reyranella sp.
GTCGAGTTCTCGTCGGGATACTTCACGGCATCGCGCAGCGTGGCGATCGGGATGTAGGGCTTCTGCGGCAGGAACAGCACGCGCGCGCCCGCCGGCACCTTCACCTGGCCGCGGCCGAACGGCCAGATCCCGGCCAGCGCCCGGAACAGCGTGCTCTTGCCCGAGCCGCTGGTGCCGGTGATCAGCGTCGAGGACCCCTTGGGCAGCGACAGGTCGAGCCCCTGCAGCAGTTTCTGGCCGGTGGGCAGCGCGAGGTCGAGGCCGCTGGTGCCGACGTCGCTGCGCTCGGCTTCCACCTCGACCGCGATGCTGCCGGCCGGCTTCTCCGCCGCCGCCTTCTGCAGCCCGATCAGACGGTCGAGCACGGCGCGCAGCTCGGCGAGGTTGGTGTAGTTGGTGACGAAGAACGACAGCGCCGTCTGGACCTGCCCGAAGGCCGATGCGGTCTGCATCATGATGCCGAGCGTGATCGCGCCGGCGAAGAAGCGCGGCGCCGTCACGAGAAAGGGAAAGATGATGGCGAGCTGGTTGTAGCTCACCGTGTAGAGCATGAGCTGGGCCTCGGTGAACAGCACGCGCCAGCCGTTGGCGAAGACGTCGGCGAAGCGCGCGTTGAGCTCATGGGCCTCGCGCTGCTCGCCGCGGTAGAGCGCGATGCCCTCGGCGTTCTCGCGCACCCGCACCAGGCCGAAGCGGAAGTTGGCCTCGTAGCGCTGCTTCATGAAGTTGAGGCTGATCAGCCGGCGGCCGACCACGTTGGCGAGGAACGATCCCACGACGGCATAGGCGATGGCCGCCAGCGCCATGTAGCCCGGCACCGTCACGTCTAGTCCGATGGGCGCGAGCGACAGCGGCCCCGACAGCGTCCACAGGATGAAGATGAAGGAGAACAGCGTCGCCACGGCCTGCAGGAAGCCCAGGAACAGGGTCATCGTGTACTCGCCCAGCAGCCGCAGGTCCTCGGCGATGCGCTGGTCGGCGTTGTCGATCTTGCGCTCGAGCTCGATGCGGTAGTAGCCGCGGTCGTCGAACCAGTGCGCCAGGTAGCGCCGCGTCAGCCAGCGGCGCCAGCGCAGCCTGAGGTACGGGCTCACGATCGAGCGCGTCACGTAGACGGCGATGAACAGCGCGGCGAGCCAGCAGAAGGTCCGGATCTCCGTCCAGAAGGTCGCCTCGTCCTTGTTCTGCAGCGCGTCGTAGAAGCGCCGGTTCCAGTCGTTGAACAGAACCTCCGCCCCCACCGCACCGAAGGTCAGGCCGACGGCGCCGACCAGCAGCAGGAGCGCCAGCGGCCACTCCTCGGACCGGAAGTACGGCGTGGCGACACGCCACCAGTCGCCGAGGAACGAACCGACTCTTTTCATGCAGAATTCCTTTCGGCCGGCACAGTAGCCGCCGAACAAGCGATGACAAGGCCGGCCGAGGGCGCTATAGCGCCGCGCGATGGACTTCCCCGCGCTCGCCTCCCGGCACGCAGCCCTCGACCTGCTGATCGCCTGTCTCGACAAGGGCCAGCCGCTCGACGAAGCGCTGGCCCGCCACGCCGGATTCGCGGGCCTCGATCCGCGCGACCGCGCCTTCGTGCGCCTGCTGCTGGCCACCACGCTCAGACGCCTGGGCGAGATCGACGTCGTGCTGGCCGCCCTCGTCGAACGGCCGCTCGAAGGGCCCAATGCCGCCGGGCGCCAGGTGCTGCGGCTGGGCGCGGCTCAACTCTTGTTTCTCGGCACGGCGCCGCATGCCGCGGTCGACACCTCGGTGCGTCTGATGGAGGACGCTCACCTGCCACATCTAAAGGGCCTCGCCAACGCCGTGCTGCGCCGCGTCGGCCGCGAAGGCGTGGCCATCCTGGGCGATCGCGATCCCGCCCGTCTCAACACGCCGCAGTGGCTGTGGGCGAGCTGGTCCGAGGCCTACGGCGAAGCCGCGACGCGCGCCATCGCCGCCGCGCACCTGATCGAGGCGCCGCTCGACCTGACGACGCGCAGCGACACCGATTTCTGGGCGGGCCGGCTGGAAGCCGAGCGGCTGCCGACCGGGACGCTCCGCCGCACCGGCGGCGGCCACATCGCCGAGCTGCCGGGCTTCGCCGAGGGCGCGTGGTGGGTGCAGGATGCCGCCGCCACGCTGCCGGTGCGGCTGCTGGGCGACGTTACCGGCAAGCGCGTGGCGGACCTCTGTGCCGCGCCGGGCGGCAAGACGATGCAGCTCTGCGCCGCCGGCGCCAATGTCACCGCCGTCGACATCTCGGCCCGCCGCATGATCCGGGTCGGCGAGAACCTCGCCCGCGCCGGCCTCGCCGCCGAGCTGGTCACGGCCGACGCCAGCAAGTGGACGCCGGCGGAGAAGTTCGACGCCATCCTGCTCGACGCGCCCTGCTCGGGCACCGGCACGCTGCGCCGCCATCCCGACATCGCCTGGCTGAAGGACGAGGAGGATGTCGGCCGCCTCACCCTCACCCAGGACCGCCTGCTGCTCCACGCCGCGGAGCTGCTGAGCCCCGGCGGCACGCTGGTCTATGCCGTGTGCTCGCTGCAGGAGGACGAAGGCCCGGCGCGGATCGAGGCGCTGTTGGCGCGCGTGCCGCAGCTCGAGCGCCTGCCGGTCCGGCCCGACGAACTGCCCGGCCTCGCCGACGCGCTGACGGCCAAAGGCTGCGTCCGCACCCTGCCCTCGATGTGGCCGGAGCGCGGCGGTCTCGACGGATTCTATATCGCCCGGCTCACGCTCCGGACCGGCGGTCCCTGAGCCGCGCCTGCTGGCCGAGGTAGAAGCCGGGTCAGACGATCACGCCGCGCGCTCGATTTTGCGCTCGGTCTCGTTGGGCCACAGCATCAGCGAGATCACCAGCAGGATGGCCATGCCGCCGACGATGCCCACGAAGCGGTCGATGCCGGGCAGGATGCTGGTGGGCGGTGACGGTCCCTGGACGAGCGTGACGATGAAGACGAACGCGGCCTGGGTGCCGACATAGCCGACGCCGTGCCGGCCGTTCTGCACATGCATGCCGATCCACACCGCGCCGCCCAGCATGGCGAGCCACCACGGGAACGACATGACCTGCAGCGCCAGGCAGCCCAGCGCCGCGATGCCGCCCAGCAGGCAGCCGAGGATGCGGTGCAGCGAGCGCTGGGCGACGGCGTGCCGGGTGCCCAGCGAGCCGTCGCCGATCACCGGCGCCGACATCACCACCGCGATGCTGATGGCCATCTCGGTGACCTGCGGCAGGTCCATCCAGATCCAGACCTGCATCATGATGACGACGGCGATCGCCGCGCGCAGGCCGTGCAGCACCGCCGGCCACTGCGGCCCGAGCAGGTGACGCCATCCCGGCACGGTCGGCGGCGGGTCGGCATGCCAGTGCATCAGGAGATTGGACACGATGGCCGAGGCTGTGACGCCGATGCCGACCTCGAAGACGCGGTAGAAGGCGATGTAGGGCACCCGCAGCGGATCGTTCAGCCCCTCCAGCAGCACCAGGAGCGAGGTGATCGTGGCGAACAGCCAGGCGAGCCCGTGCGGACTGACCTGCATGGCGATCACGCCCAGCATCGTGGCAGCGGCCAGGAACAGGCAGAGCAGGACATGGTCGTAGGGCAGCCAGCGCGCCAAGATGAAGCCCGCGACCGCGCCGGCGATCGTGCCGGCCAGGCGCAGCAGGCCCCTGCGGACCGAGGCCGCGCCCGACGCCATGATCGTCATGTAGCCGCTGATCGCCGCCCACCACACCGATTCGGCCTGCAGCCACAACGCCATCGTGGTGGCCAGCGGCACGGTGATCGCCGCGACGAGACAGAGCCGCGTCCGCGCCGGATCGCTCCCCAGTTCGCCCAGTTCCTTCCACCAGCTCCGCAGCGCCTCATCGACGATCTGCCAGGCTTCCGCCATGTCCTCGATGACCGACCGGACGATCGATTCCCGGGCGGGAGGCACGGTCATGGGAAGATGCCCGTCATGGGAAGATAATCGTGCGGGCGTCGGCGCCCATGTACAGCTTTAGGCCGGGTGGCGGGTCGACCAGCGTGATGGTGACGGGAATGCGCCGCTGCAGGCGGATCCAGTCGGTGGTCGGCGCCACGTAGGGCAGCAGCTTGGCCTCGCCGACCTCGCGGCTGATGCCGCGGGCGATGCCGTCGATGCGCGCCCGGTGGAAATGGAACGGCTGGCTGTCGAGCCACACCCAGGCCGTGCCGCCGATCTTGAACGAGCGGATATAGTCCTGCTTGTAGTTGGCCATGATGCGCCAGGCATGGGCATCGACGATGCCGATGATCGGCACGTTGGCGTTGGCCGTGTCGCCGCGCCGCACCGTGAGGTTGGTGATCGCCCCGTCGGTCGACGACCGCACCTCGGTCTTGCTGAGCCGCCACTGCGCCGTCGCCATCTCGGCCAGCGCCAGGTTGAGCGCGGCCTGGTGCGCCACAATGCCGTTCTGCGCCTTCTCGATCGCGAACTCGGAAATGCGCATCTCGGCCGCCGTGCGGCGCAGGTCGTCGTTGGCCTTGTCGAGTTCGGCGCGCGGCGCGTACTCGCTCTTGGCGAGGTCGGCATAGCGGATCTGCTGCTGCTGGGCGTAGGTGTGGGCCGATGTCGAGGCCGCGAGCGCCGCCCGCGACGAGGCGAGTTCCTCCTCGGACACCTTCAGGAGCGCCTTCTGCTCGTCGATCTGGGCCTGGCGCTGGTTGACGATGAGCTGGAACGGCTCGGGATCGATGGTGAAGAGCCGGTCGCCCCTCTTGACGTCCTGGTTGTCGACGACGTGGACCTGGAGGATCGGTCCCGTCACCTCGGAGGCGACCGCCACGAGGTCCGAGCGCACATAGGCGTCGTCGGTGTAGGCCACGAAGTAGACGAAGATCTGCCAGGCCACGACAAGGCCCAGGATGGTGCCGCCGACCACGACGACGCGCCGCAGCCGGCTGGTCTCGCGGGCCGGTCGGGCGGATTCGGCGGCGACAGCGGCGGGAGCGGGCGCGGAGGACGCAGGCGGCGGCGGCTCTGCGGCCGGAGCAGGCGAGACCGCAGGGGCATCGGCCGGCACCGGCGCGGCCGTGAGGACAACAGGAGGCGCAGCGGCGCTCACGACGTCGGACGGAGACGCCGGCGCGGTTGCCGACGCCGGCTCCGGCCGAGCCGCCGCGGACTTGGGCGCGGTGTCGTTCATGTCCCGAAGTTAGCGATCCCGGGCAAATCGGCAAGAGCGCCTGGAATAGTGTGTTCCGTCACTTGTCGAGCGAGGGAGTCCGCCAGCGCAGCAGCAAGCGTTGCCAAAGCCCGGTCATCCAGCCGGCCAGGCCGATAAAGACGATCCCCAAGACGGTCTCGACGATACGGCCGACCGCCTTGGGCAGAACCTCGCCCGTGACCGTCTTCAGCGCAAAATCCACGATGCATTCGAGGAAGGGCACGCTGTTGACGGTGATCGGAATCGGCGGCTCATCCGCCTTGGTGAGACGGCGCGGCACATCCGGACTGCCGCTGATCCTGTAGTACAGATCGAAGGTCAGCGCCTGGGCGCCGGCCTGCCGGGGCGTCACATCCCACTTCCAGCGCATGTCGCCGCCGGGTCCGGCACCTTGGATGGCCGGCGTCGACGGCGCCAGCGCGATCGAGAAAGCCGACGAGGGATTGCCATCGAGGCGCGCCTCGAGCACGTCGGCGACCTTGACCTCGCGCGACTGGACATCGCCCCTGCCGCGCATCGCGAGTTCCACGGCCTTGAGATCGAACGTCTGGGCGCCGCTCACGACCACGACCGCCGGATAGGTGCGATCGACCGTCATGGTCGTCTCGAGCTTCAAGGCGGCATGGCCGTTCCAGTAGGGGGCGGTTGCGATGGCCGGCGGCGGCGGCGAAACCGATGGTATGCCAAGCGAGATCGCGCCCGCGCCGAACAGCGCCGCCCCAGCGCCCGCCTTCCGTGCCAAGCGACTGCACGAGCCAAGCGAGCATGATCATCGCCCCAACCGCCAAGCCTGCGGCCAGCCAGGGGTTGCGCACGACCGGCGCGTCGCTGTCCAACGCCGTGAGCAGCCCGACCACGCCTGCCGCCAGCAGAACGCCGGCGACAGCGAGCCGCGCCATCCCCCCGATCGACCGGACGACCATGGCTCCGTTTCCTCCCCTGGATTGCCGGATCAGGCTGGCGTCACTCGCCTGGGTTGTCTATCCGCCTGGCCAGAATCACCACTAATCGTCTATTGACTATCCTATCCTTGTCCCTATACTCCTGCCCATGACCCGCCCCCGCCTGATCTATGCCCCGCTGGGCAAGCGCCTGCCGCCCGAGCGGCGGCGTCTTGCCTTTCTGCGCGCGTTTTGCGCCACCGGCTCGGTGAGCTATGCCGCAGCCTGCGCCGGCGTCGACCGCACCACGCCCTATCTTTGGCGCGCCCAGGATCCGGACTTCGCGACGGCCTGGGAGGCCGGTCGTTTCGCCCGTCGCACCCACCATCCGGACCTCCTGACGCGGCCGGTCGGGCGGATGAACGATAGGATGGTGGGCTACCTGAACTGCCGCGCGGCCGGGCGGCATGCACGATTCTCGACATCCGACACGGCAGCCGGACAGGCAAAAGCCTTGTCAGATCAAGGCTCTGACCGATTGTGACCGTTTGCTTGCCGAGTCCGGCGCTGCTCGTCGGCCCTACTCGGCGGCCTTGGCCATCCCGGGCTGCGGCTTGAACGCCAGGATCGAGCCGCCGCGGGCGGCCGGCAATGGCAACGGCGGCGTCTCGACGCCCAGCGCCCGCGCCGCGTTCCACGCCCAGCGCGGATCGACCAGGAAGGAGCGCGCGTGCACCGTACAGTCGGCCTCGCCGGACGCCACGATGCGCTCGGCCTGTTCCGGTTCGGTGATGATGCCGACCGCCCAGGTCTTTATGCCGGCCTCCTTGCGGATGCGGGCGGCGAACGGCACCTGGTAGCCGGGGCCGATCTGGATCTTCTGGGCGGGCGAGTTGCCGCCTGAGCTGGCGTCGATGAAGTCGCAGCCCAGCGCCTTGAGTTGGCGGGCCGTCTCGATCGTGTCCTCGATCGTGACGCCACCCTCGACCCATTCGACGGCCGAGAGACGGATGCCGAGCGCCTTGTCCTTCGGCCAGACCCTGCGGACGGCCTCGAAGACCTCGAGCGGGAAGCGGCGACGCTTCTCCATCGTGCCGCCATATTCGTCGGTGCGCTGGTTGCTGAGCGGCGACAGGAACTGGCTGAGGCAATAGCCATGCGCGCCATGGACCTCGACCAGGTCGAAGCCCAGCCGCAGGCTGCGCAGGGTCGCATCGACGAAGGCCTGCTTTACGCGCTTGAGGCCCGCGCCATCGAGCGCCACCGGCGTGTGCCACTTGGTGGCGGGATCGTAGGGCAGCGCCGACGGCCCGTAGGTCGTCCACGGCAGGTCGGGCGCGTCGGCCTGGGTCAGCGGCCCGCCGCCCCGCCACGGCCGCTGCGCCGAGGCCTTGCGGCCGGCGTGGGCGAGCTGGATGCCGAGCTTCACGTGGGGCATCCAGGCCCGCACCCAGTCGACGATCGGCTTCAGCGCCGCTTCGTTCTCGTCGCTGTAAAGGCCGAGGCAGCCCTGGGTGATGCGGCCCTCGCGCTCGACGTGCGTCGCTTCCAGGCAGAGCAGGCCGGCGCCCGACATCGCCAGCATGCCGTAGTGGACCTGGTGCCAGGGCTGGGCGCTGCCGTCGACGGCGGCGTACTGGCACATCGGCGAGACGACGATGCGGTTGGGCAGCGTGACGCCGCCGAATTGGACCGGCGTGAAGAGCTGGGCAGTCATCGGGATCGTTGTCCTTTCGGGTCAGCCGGCGATCGACGGCCCGGCCTCGTGGCCGAGCCATTCCTCGATCAGGCGGCGGGCGATCGAATCGCGGCGCGGCATGAAGAACGAGCCGTCCTTGGGCAGATTCTCGGTGCGAAGCTCCTCGCGACTCATCCAGCGCGCGCTTTCCAGTTCCGATTCGTTGACGCTGAAGTCCAGGGATTCGGCCTCGGCCAGGAAGCCGATCATCACCGAGGCCGGGAATGGCCAGGGTTGCGAGGAGCGGTAGGTGACGTTGCTCACGCGCACCTTCACCTCCTCGTAGACCTCGCGCGCCACGGCGTCCTCGAAGCTCTCGCCCGGCTCGACGAAGCCCGCCAGGGTCGAGTGCATGCCGCGCGGGAAATGCTTGCCGCGGCCCAGCAGGCACTTGTCGCCGTGATGGACCAGCATGATCACCGCCGGGTCGGTGCGCGGGAAGGTCTCGGTCTTGCAAGCCTCGTTGGTGCACATGCGGACATGGCCGCCGCGCGTGATCCTGGTGCTGGCGCCGCAGACGCCGCAGTAGCGATGGCGGCGATGCCAATAGGTCATGCCGCGGGCATAGGCGAGGATGGAACCTTCGCGCGCGAACAGGAGCGGACCGACCTGGCGCAGGTCGACGAATTCGCCCAGTTCGCCGAGCGGCGTATCCTTGCCGGTGACATCGACGGCGAAATAGGGCGTGCCCTCGACATAACCCAGGAAGATCCGGGTGTCGGCGGCGCTCGCCACGGCGCGACCCATCATGCCCTGCAGGAACACCGCCTCGGGATTGCCGCCGGTCTTCACCAGGTTCTTCTCGGAATCGATGGGAACGAAGCGCGCCTCGCCCGACGAGGCGAGTTCGATCATCCGTTCATCGTCTTCCCGTTCATGGCTGGCGCGGTCGATGTCGGCACTGGAATAGGGATTTCTCGGTCTTTGCATGCGGCGCGGACGGTGCCACAGCAGGCCGGTGGCTGCAACGCACCCTCAATGTCCTCCCCTCGCCTTGCGAGGCAGGGCGACCGCATAAGGACATTCTTCACCTTCCTCCCCACGCAGTGGGCTAGGGGATGCACACATCGTGCGTCGGGTTGACTCATGATGACGGAATTTTGTGGCAGGTTGGGCAGAGTTC
>JAIETA010000322.1 GCA_019745575.1 Reyranella sp.
ACTTGCGCATATCTGCCTCCAATACGGAGGCCACTCTCTCAACTTATCCGCGGTCCGAAAACCCGGGGGCAGGTCATTCAAAGTTGGTGCGGTAGAAGTCGCGTAGATTGATCTCCTCAAATGAATCGGAAAGGGAAAATTCTGGTCCTTTTGGATCTAAGAAAAGCGGAAGAAAATGCCCCACTACACGTTGCGCAATCGTTGCTAAATTTTTCGGGCATTCGCTTCGGTACGGTTCACGAAATCCAATTAGACGCACTACAGTTATCGGTGCTTGTTGGTCGGACGGAATCGGAGTGCAAGGTTGTTCGTCATCGCTGTTGAGAAATGCAAACGTTCGCCGCGCTAGAGTGGAGCCGTCTAGTTGGCGGAAGTGGCTATCGATTTCCACACGCTGAAACGCTTTTAGCCATACGAACCTACCCAATCCCTTGCCGCCTCGATGGGCTTTGTAGGAAGAGTCGATGGTGTCAAAGCTCGAATAATTTGCGTCAGTGAAGCCGCAACCAGTATCCGTGACAGTGAAGGCTTCAATGTCGCCAGTCTTCTCGTTCGCCAGATCACCTTGACGTTCTACTCTAATGCGAATGCTGTGAGTGCCCCCGCCGCCTTCCTCGATGGCCTGGAAAGCGTTCATGACAGCCTCAAACAATGGAAGTAGCGCCTTCGCTCGTGGAAGGGTGGTGTTACGGACGCGACCGACGATGCTGCCCTTCATTTTGATTCCGTAAATCTGGGCGGACTAGCCTAGTGAACTTGTCGCCTACCAATAGCGCTTATAGAACGAATCAGGAACTTCTTCCAGGCATTGTGGCGATTGACTACACAGATACTGATGTAAGCATTCTGGCCAAAAATGCCCTAAAATCAAAGAGTTACTGCACTATGGGACAATTCCCCGTAGACTTCGCACAAACATGATTGTCTCAGCCCCCGGTTGTTGTCCCATCGGCCGCGGCATAGCGGCCGTCCTTCAAGCAGTCGACTCGCTGTCGGCGAAGAACACGAGCGCGAATTCTGCGCGATAGTTCGATTCGACGAGGCGGTACATATTTTGCTGTGCGTACAACTGACATCTATACGGTGCGATTCTGGGCGCGGAAAAATCTGACCAAGCACAGTGCCTCCATCAAGCCGTCGGTCGTCCACACCTACCCGGGAGGCGAGGAGGAAAATCTTGCGAGGATCATCGGTGCGCGGAAAGCCACGCCACACGAGCGTCGGCGCTACGAAGCGGAAGCCCCTTAGCCTGGCGGAGCGGCGGCAGCTCGCCCGTCTCGAGGCGCTGCCCGACGCGGCGATCGACACCGGGGACATTCCCGAGGCGCCGGCCGCCAACTGGCGGCTGGCGCGGCGCGGCGACCTCTACCGGCCGGTCAAGCAGCCGGTGACGATCCGGCTCGACTCCGACATCGTCGCCTGGTTCAAGGCGCGCGGTCGCGGCCGCGGCTACCAAACCGAGATCAACAGCGCGCTCCGGAAGTACGTCGCCGGCCGCCGCCGCTGAACGACGGCGCCTCAGGCGCGGAAATTGTCCCAGCCGCCGCGCGACGGCGTGGCGTAGCGGCCGTCCTCGCCGGGGACCGACTTGCAGCCGGACAGGGCGAGCGCGGCGACGAGCAGGATCAGCAGCCATTTCATGCGGGCGGCCCCCGATGCCATGCGGTGTCCGTCGCACTCTGCCCGCGCCGCCGGCCGGCGCCTTGAGGTGGCGCAAGCCGCGACCGGGGGGCCCCCGCGGGTTCGGTCCGGGGCCTCTCTCAGCCCCGGTAGTTTTCCCAGCCGCCGGCTGGCGGCGCGACGTAGATGCCGCGGGCGGCGTCCGACTGGCAGCCCGCGAGGGCGAGCGCGGCGAAGGCGAGGACGACAAGGGTCAGGACCGGCAGTTTCGTCATTTGTGCAGCCTCGGAGGGGCGATCGGGCTATATTCACGGACGCATGGCCGACCTCGTCAAGACGATCCTGACCGCCCTCCTCTCGAACTTTCCGCTGAACGCCCTGATCCTGGGCGGGCTGGTGGCGCTGGCTGCGATCGCCCGCGCGCCGCGGCCGCTGCGGCGCGCCGTGGTGATCGAGAAGCTGCTGGCCTGGCACGTCTTCTTCGCCATTGGCGTGGCCTATCTCTACAACTTCGTCGTCCATGTCTTCTTCGGCCGCATGACGGCGGCCTTCATCGGCTGGGCCGACAGCCCGTTCCAGCTCGAGGTCGGCACGGCGAGCCTGGGTTTCGCCGCCGTGGGTTTCCTCGCCGCCTTCCGCAGCTTCGATCTCCGGCTGGCGGCGGTGCTGGGCAGCGCCCTCTTCCTGCTGGGCGCCGCGGCGGGCCATGTCTGGCAGATGGCGACGGCGGGCAATTTCGCGCCGGGCAATGCCGGCTCGGTCTTCTACACCGACATCGCCACCCCGCTGGTGGGCTTCGTGCTGCTCTGGCTAAGCCGGCGCTGGGGCCGGCCGGGCGTCTGAGGGCGATGGGCCTCTAAGGCAGCACGCGATCAGGGAAGGAAGTGATCAGGGAAGGACCGGCACGCCGGCCTTGCGCGCCGCCCTGGCGAGATCGCCGTCGAGGGTGGCGAGCGGCAGGCCGCGCCGCAGGGCGAGTTCGAGGTAGGCGGCGGCGTAGACCGACAGTTTCTCGCGGCGGGCCAGGGCCAGCGTCGCGCGCGCCGCCCGAGGGCCCGTTTCGCCGTCGACCTCGACGCCGAGATCCTCGAGAGTCCGGGCGTGGGCGTCGACGTCGCTGCGTTCGATTCTGCCGCGCCGTTCCGCGACCACGAGCGCGTTCAGGGTTTCCAGAAGCCAATGCGCCGGCACGACCGCGCCGTCGCGGCGTGCCTGGACGGCAAGCGCGTCGGTCGCCGTCGTGGCTTCATCCGCAAAGCACCAGGCGAGTGCCACCGAGGCATCGACGACCAGCATGGCTCAGTACTTGCGGCCCTCGTCCCGCAGTTCCTTCCACGACAGGCCGCCCAGGGTCGCGTTCTTGCGCGCGGCCTTGAAGCGCGCCAGCACGCGCTCGCCGTCGTCGCGCGCGGGACGGTCGATCTTCACCAGCGTGGCGACCGGCTTGCCGCGGCGCGTGATGGTGATCTCTTCGCCGCGCTCGGCGCGCTGCAGCAGTTCGGAGAACTTGGTCTTGGCCTCGAAGGCACCGACGGTGGCCATGGCGGGATGCTCCTTCAGCCAACAAACTAGTTTAACAGACTAGTTTGTTCAAGAGGATTGACAATCGTCCTCTTTTATCCTATAGACGTCCTGCCATGCGCCTCCCCGCCCTTCCCTTGTCCGACCGCCAGCCCGTGGAACGGCGGCATGCAGGCAAGAGGAGACATCCTGAAACGAGTCAGTCGGCGACTCCCGCCCGACGCCCTGGGGACGGATATTTCCGTTCCGGATCAGGCCCTTGCCGGCCGATGCGCAGCGAGCGGTCGGTGCCGGCTGCCTGTCTCCCCGACTCGGCCGGGTCAGTCGAGGCCGTTGCCGCCGTACAGCCACGCCAGCGCGTCGAGCCACTGGTCCTGGCTTTTGGCGCTCATCAGCGCGTTGCGGAGCGCCGCGTGCGGGCCCTCCGGGTGGTAGACGTGATCGCCCATGGCGCGCGACATGAGCTGCACGCGGGCGGTGCGCAGCACGCGGCGGTCCCTGTAGGTCGCGAGGCCGGCCTCGAGCGAGTCGTGCCGCGCGAGCGAGTCGGCCAGGCAGACGGCGTCCTCCATCGCCATGCAGGCGCCCTGCGCCATGTACTGCATCATGGGATGGGCGGCGTCGCCCAGCAGCGCCACCCGGCCGTCGACCCATCGGTCGATGGGGTCGCGGTCGCACAGCACCCACATGTGCCAGTCGGTGCCGTGGCGGATGATGTTTTGGGCCCGCTCGCAGACGTGGCCAAAACCCCTGCGCACCTCCTCGACCGGCACCGGCTGGCCGGCGACCGGTTCAGGGGCGTGGTTGTGGTAGGTGACGACGAGGTTGAAAACCTTCCAGCCCGACAGCGGGTAGTGGACGATGTGGCACTTCGGCCCGGCCCACAGGGTGGCGGCGTTCCAGCGCAGCTCTTCGGGCATCCGCTCCGTCGGGATGACGGAACGATAGGTGGTGTGGCCCGAGACGCGCGGCGCGCCGTCGCCCACCACCTGTCGGCGGACGTGGGACCACAGGCCGTCGGCGCCAACCAGGGCGCGGCCTTTCACGGTCGTGCCGTCGGCCAGCCGCGCGGCGACGCCGCTGCCGTCCTGGTCGTAGCCCGCGACTTCGCTGTGGGTACGCAGATCGATCAGCGCATGATCGTGGCAGGCCTTCAGCAGCACGCCGTGCAGGTCGCCGCGATGGACCACGGCGTAGGGGTTGCCGAAGCGGGCGCGGAACTTGTCGCCGAGGTCGATATGGGTGATCTCGCCGTCGGCCAGGGCGTCCATCAGGCGCAGGCTGTCGATGTAGACGGCCATGGCGCGGGCCGCCTCGCCGACGCCCAGCCGATCGAAGCAGTGGAAGGCGTTGGGGCCGAGCTGGATGCCGGCGCCGATCTCGCCCAGTTTTGCCGCCTTCTCGAGGACCAGCGAGGCGATGCCCTTCTGGGCCAGCGCCAGGGCGGCGGCCAGGCCACCGATGCCGCCGCCGGCGATCAGGACCCTATCGCGGTCCACCGACCACCTTGTCGTCGTGCAGACGGCCGATCTCGTGGTCGGGCAGGCCGAGGATGGAAGACAGGATCTCGTCGGTGTGCTGGCCGAGCGTGGGCGCGGTCGCCGGCGGCTGGCGCGGCACGGCGCCGAACTGCAGCGGCGAGGCCGCCACCGGGTAGCGGCCGATGCCGGGCTGGTCGAGCACCGTGAACATCGGGTTGTCGAGCACATGATCGCGGTCGGCCGCCAGCTCGCCAAAACTTTGGTAGGGCGCCCATAGCGCGCCCGCCTTCCGGAGCGCCGCGCCGACCTCGTCGGCCGTGAGCGAGGCCACCCACGGCTCGATCGCGGCACACAGCCGGGCGCGGGCGGTCCAGCGGCCGGCATCGGTCTTGAGGCTGACGCCGCTCTCGGCCTCGATCTTCTCGAAGGCTGCGGCGAAGCCACCGGCGGCGGCCAGCGCATCGACGTGGCGGTCGGAGAAGATGCAGATCATGACGAAGCGGCCGTCCCTGGTCCGGAAGTCGCGGCCGAAGGTGCCGAAGATCTCGTTGCCGTAGCGCGGCCGGTCGACGCCGTTGACCGCCGCTTCGCCGATGTAGCCCAGCGCCGAGGTGGCGGCGAGCGCCATGTCCTGCAGCGGCAGCACGATCTTCTGGCCCTGTCCGGTGAGCCGGCGGTGGCGTTCGGCGGCCAGGATCGCCATGGCGCCGGCATAGGCGGTGGCGAGGTCCCACGGCGGCGCCACGGCGTTGACCGGGCCCTCGTGGCCCGCCGGGCCGGTCACCATCGGAAAGCCGGTGATGGCGTTCACCGTGTAGTCGACATGGGCCGAGCCATCGCGGGCGCCCACGATGTTGAGGGCGATCAGGTCGGCGCGCCTCTTGGCCAGCTCCTCGTAGGCGAGCCAGCCGCGCGCCGGCATGTTGGTCGAGAAGATGCCGGCGCCCTCGCCCGGCGCGGTGATCAGCGCCGTCAGCAGCTCGCGGCCCCTTGGGTGGCGCAGGTCGACGGCGATCGAGCGCTTGCCCTTGTTGAGGCCGGCCCAGTAGATCGAGCGGCCGTCCTTGGTGATGGGCCAGCGGTCGCTGTCGAGACCGCCCCTGATGTCGTCGAAGCGGATGACGTCGGCGCCGAGCTGGGCCAGCGTCATGCCGCCCAAGGGGGCCGCGATGAAGGCCGAGCCTTCGACGATGCGCAGTCCGGTGAGAATGCCCGTCATCGCCTATTTCCGCCCCAGCGTGTGTTCGCGCTTCTCCAGCCACCAGCCGTATTCCGGCGTCCACATCTCCCAGTCGGGATCGCAGCCCAGCGCCTGCGCGGCGTGCAGCGGCCAGAACGGCTCGTAAAGCGCCTGGCGGCCGATGGCGATCAGGTCGGCGTCGCCGGCCTGCAGGATCTCCTCGGCCTGCGGCCCGTCGAGGATGAGGCCGACCGCCATGGTGGCGATGCCGGCGCGCCGCCTGACTGCGGCGGCGAACGGCACCTGGAAGCCCAGGCTGCGCTTGACGCCGGCTGCCGTGGCGGCGCCGGTGAGGCCGCCCGAGGAGCAGTCGATCACGTCGACGCCCAGCTCCTTAAGCGCCTGGGCGAAGGCCACGGTGTCGTCGACGTCCCAGCCGCCGGCGCCGTCCATCGCCGAGACGCGCAGGAACAGCGGCTTGCGCTCGGGCCAGACGCCGCGCACCGCACGGGCGACGTCGAGCGGAAAGCGCATGCGGCCGGCGCGGTCGCCGCCGTAGCGGTCGTTGCGGGTGTTGCTGATCGGCGATAGGAACTGGGCCAGCAGGTATCCGTGGGCGCCGTGGATTTCCAGCACGTCGTAACCCGCCGCGTCGGCGCGCCGGGCGGCGGCGGCGAACTTTTCCACCAGCCCCTCGATCTCGGCGGCACCGAGCGCGCGCGGCTTCAGCCAGCCCTCGGCCGCCGGCTGGTCGGTCGGGCCCACGACCTCCCACTTGCGCCAGCCGGCGTCGGCCGGGCCGAGTTCGCCGGGCTTGTCGAAGCTGCGCGGCGTCGACCCCTTGCGGCCCGAATGGGTGATCTGGGTGGCAGCGAGCGCGCCCTCGCGCTGGAGGAACGCCACGAGGCGCTTGTGGCTCGCCACCTGGCCGTCGTCCCACAGGCCGAGATCGCCCTCCGTCACCCGTCCGCGCGGCTCGACGGCGCAGTTCTCGGTGAACACGATGCCGAATTTGCCGAGCGCAAACTTGCCGAGATGGACCAGGTGGAAGTCGTTGACTAGCCCGTCGGTGGCGCGGAACTGCACCATGGGCGAGAGCACGGCGCGGTTGGGCGCGACCACGCCGCGCAGTTGGAGCGGCGTGAAGAGCAGCGGTCTTTGCAAGGGTCGTCCTCTCCCGGGAGATGGCTTTTCAGTGTGGCGACCATAGACCGGCCCGGCGGCCCCGGCCTATCCTCCTGCCATGTTTGACCTCGTCATCCGAAACGGAACCGTGATCGACGGCTCGGGCGCTGCGCGCCGGGTCGCCGATGTTGCAGTGCAAGACGGAAAGATCGCCGCCGTTGGGCCGAAGCTGGGCGCCGGCCGGCGCGAGATCGACGCCGCGGGCCTGGTGGTGGCGCCGGGCTTCGTCGACATCCACACGCACTACGACGGCCAGGCGACCTGGGACCCGTTCGTGACGCCGAGTTCCTGGCACGGCGTCACGACGACGGTGTTCGGCAACTGCGGCGTCGGCTTCGCGCCGGTGCGGCCGGGCAAGTCGGCCTACCTCATCAACCTGATGGAAGGCGTCGAAGACATTCCCGGCACGGTGTTGAGCGAAGGCGTAAAATTCAACTGGGAGTCCTTCCCCGACTATCTCGACGCGCTGGGTTCGATGGGCCGCGCCGTCGACGTGGCGGCCCAGCTGCCGCACGGCGCGCTGCGCTTCTACGTCATGGGCGATCGCGGCGCCGAACACGCCGAGGTGCCGACCGAGCGCGAGATCGAGGAAATGGCGCGGCTCACCGAGGAGGCGCTGCGGGCCGGCGCGATGGGCTTCACGACCTCGCGCACGACCAAGCACAAGGCCCGCGACGGCCGCTTCACTCCTTCGCTGTCCGCCCGCGAGGCCGAACTGCTGGGCATCGCCCAAGGCATCCGGCGCGCCGGCCGCGGCGTGATCGAGGTCAACTCCGACTTCGGCCCGGGCGAATTCGAGGCGCTGGAAGCGGCGGCGACCTTGGCCGGCCGGCCGCTCTCCTGCCTGCTGGTGCAGGTCGACGCGCAGCCCGACCTGTGGCGGGAGACGCTGGCCAACATCCATCGCATGCGCGCGGCCGGCCACGAGGCCAATGCGCAGGTGGGCTCGCGGCCGATCGGCGTCATCATGGGGATGGAAACCACCGTCCATCCGTTCGTGGCCCATCCGGTCTGGCGCGAGCTGCGCGACCTCGCACCGGCAGAGCGCCACCAGCGCCTGTTAACCGACGCCGATCTGCGCCGGCGCCTGCTCGCCCCGCGCGCCGGCGGCGGCGCACCGGCGTTCATGGGCGAGTCGTTCCACAAGATGTTTCCCATCGCCGACCGGCCGGACTACGAGCCCGACCTCGCCAACTCCGTCGCCGCGATCGCCGAACGCTCCGGCCGCACGCCGCAGGACGTGGCGCTGGAAGCGATGATGGCCCTGAACGGCAAGGGCCTGCTGATGCTGCCCTTCGAGAACTATGCCGCCGGCAGCCTCGACGTGGTGCACGAGATGATCACCGATCCCGCCACCGTGCTCGGCGTGGCCGACGGCGGCGCCCATGTCGGCGTGATCTGCGACGCCTCCTCGCCGACCTCGCTGCTCACCCTGTGGGGTCGCGACCGCACCAGAGGGCCAAGGCTCGGGCTCGAATTCCTGATCGCCAAGCAGACGCGCGGCACGGCGCTGTCCTACGGCCTCGCCGATCGCGGCCTGCTGGCGCCGGGCCACAAGGCCGACATCAACGTGATCGACTTCGACGCGCTCACCCTGAAGCGCCCCGAAGTGGTCTACGACCTGCCGGCCGGCGGCCGACGTCTGGTCCAGCGCGCCTCGGGCTACCGCCATACCTTCGTGTCGGGTGTCGAGACGGTGCAGAATGACGAGCTGACGGGCGCGCGGCCGGGCCGGCTGGTGCGGGGCGCGCAAGCGACGGTCTAGACCGTCATGTGACGGCGCACGGCCTCCACGTCGAAACTCTCGCGGGTGCCCGACATCACGACCTCGCCGCGGTCCATGACCACGAAGTCGTCGGCCAGCTCGTGGGCGAAGTCGAGATACTGCTCGACCAGCAGGATCGCCATGTCGCCGCGCTGGCGCAGGAAGGTGATGGCGCGGCC
>JAIETA010000332.1 GCA_019745575.1 Reyranella sp.
GGCGCCGTGCCCGTGCGCGGCATCGACCAGCCGCCTGAGGCCCGGAATGCAGTCGTCGGAGGCCACGATCAGCTCGGGGCTGTCGGTGAAACCGCTCGGGTGGAACCGGGCCGCCTCGACCACGATGAGGC
This sequence comes from Reyranella sp., assembly GCA_019745575.1. Classification (GTDB taxonomy): domain Bacteria; phylum Pseudomonadota; class Alphaproteobacteria; order Reyranellales; family Reyranellaceae; genus Reyranella. Next base: position 132 of record JAIETA010000332.1, read on the forward strand.
CCGCGCCGCCGCGCGCGCGCGCCTCGTGATAGGCGACGAAGTCCTCGCCCGGAAGCCCACCTTTCGCGGCAAGGTAGGTCTGGTGCCCGGTCGACAGGATGCGATTGCGAATCTCCGTCTTGCGCAGCCGGAGGGGCGTGAACAGACGGGGAAATGCGGACATGGGCACTCCAGTCGCCCGACCGGGACGCGCCGGGACACCGGCACTGTAGACACCGGTGTCAGACGTGACCAGCGGCTGCGGCTCGGTGCCGGATCGAAGCGATGAGCGAGCCAGAGGCTCGCGGTCCGGAAGACTCATGATCTTCTGGACCGCGAGCCTCTGGCTCGCTCATGTGCGACGTGCCGAGGTTCGGCTTGACGGTCGGTGGCTTTTATCGCGCAATGCCTGCGCCTGACGGCGGGCTGCTCAGGCGTGGGTGGGCACTTTTTTGGGGGGACGCAAATGGCCAGGACGATCCGTAGTGCAGTCTCGATCTCTGTCGCTGCCCTGCTTCTGGGCGCGCCGGCGGCGATGGCGCAGGACAAGAAGGTCCTGACGATCTCGTCGTGGGGCGGCGCTTTCCAGAAGGCGCAGAAGGAGGCCTGGTTCGCGATCGTCGAGAAGGAGCTCAACGTCACGATCAAGGAGGACAATACCTCCGGCATCGCCGACGTGCGCACCCAGGTCGCGTCGGGCAAGCCGACATGGGATCTCACGACCCAGGGCGCCTACAGCTGCAAGCTGCTGGAGAAGGAAGGCCGCCTGGAGAAGTTCGACGACCAGACCATGAAGGCGCTCGCCGACATCCCGACGGCACTCGGTCGTTCGGATCAGTGCGCGCCCCAGATCGTCTATTCCGTCGCCATCGGCTGGCGCGACAAGGCCTATCCGGGCAAGGAGCCGCCGGGCTGGGCCGCCTTCTGGGACGTCAAGAATTTCCCCGGCCAGCGCTCGGTCCGCAAACATCCGATCTATGCGCTCGAGATGGCGCTGATCGCCGACGGGGTGCCGATGGACAAGCTCTATCCGCTGGATGTCGATCGCGCCTTCAAGAAGCTGGAGGAACTGAAGCCGCACGTGCTCGTCTGGTGGGCCTCCGGCGCGCAGTCGGCCCAGGTGATCAAGGATGGCGAGGTCGACATGGTGGCGGCCTGGAACGGTCGCATCCAGGCCCTGGAGAGCGAGCCGGAGGGCAAGGGCGGCAAGATCAAGACGACCTTCAATCAGCAGATCCTGGTCTCCGACCACTGGATGATTCCCAAGGGTGCGGCCAACAAGGACCTCGCCATGAAGGCCATCGCGATCATGTCGCGGCCGGAGGTCAATGCGCGCATCTCCAACTACATCAACTACGCGCCGTCGAACTCCAAGAGCTACGACACCGGCGTCATCGCAAAGGAAAAGGAAGCGGGCCTGCCGAATTCGCCGGCCAACGCCAAGAAGGGCTTCATCCAGGACAATCAATGGTGGGTGGACAACGCCGATGCGATGGTGAAGCGTTTCGACGCTTTCCTGCAGAGATAGCCAGGCTGCCGCGAGGACAGGGGTGGTTGCCGTCGGGTTGCAGGCGACGGCGTCGCTGCCGATCTCCATCCGTAGCATAACCAAGCGCTACGGCGCGTTCACGGCGCTCGATGCCGTGGACCTCGAGGTCGACAGCGGCGAGTTCCTGACCCTGCTCGGGCCGTCGGGATCGGGCAAGACGACGTTGCTGATGGTGCTCGCGGGCTTCATCCGGCCCGAGAGCGGCACCGTGCTGTTCGGCGAGCGCGACGTGTCGCTGGCGCCGCCGCACAAGCGCGATGTCGGGATGGTGTTCCAGAACTATGCCCTGTTCCCGCACATGTCCGTCGCGGGCAATGTCGCCTATCCGCTGAAACTTCGCTCGATTCCCAAGGCCGAAGTCGGCCGGCGCGTGCGCGAGGCCCTCGAGCTCGTCCAGCTCGGCACCCTCGGCGAGCGCCGGATCGACCAGCTTTCGGGCGGCCAGCGCCAGCGCGTCGCGCTGGCCCGTGCCATCGTGTTCGAGCCGCGCATCCTGCTGATGGACGAACCGCTGTCCGCTCTCGACAAGAAGCTGCGGGAGGAGATGCAGATCGAGGTGCGCAATCTTCACCGGCGGCTCGGCCTCACGACGGTCTATGTCACCCACGACCAACGCGAAGCGCTCACCATGTCCGACCGCGTTGCCGTGATCGACGGCGGCCGCGTCCGCCAGATCGGCAGGCCGCGCGACATATACGAACGGCCGGACAGCCGCTTCATCGCCGAGTTCATCGGCGAATCGCAGTTCCTGCCGGTCGTGCTGCGCGACGGAGCGGCCTGGCTCGACTCGCACCGGCTCGCCGTCGAACGCCCGCCGCCGACGGCCCAGGGCGCGCATCTGCTCGTGGTTCGCCCCGAGAAGCTCACGGTCCTGCCCGCGGCGGATTCCGGTCACGGCCTCAACCTCTTCGAGGGAACCGTTAAGGAAGTCGTCTACCAGGGCGAGAGTTCGCTCGTCTATGTGTCGCTCGCCGGTGGCCTCGAACTCTCGGTGCGCCGGCCTTCGCGGGGCGCCGATGCCGTACCGGTCGCGCCGGGAGCGCCGATCCGGATGGGGCTTGCGCCCGCCGACGTGGTCATCGTTCCGGCGGAGCTTCATCCTTGACGGTCTCGACGGGCGGTAGCGCGAACCTCGGGGCCTATCGCGTTGCCGAACGGCGCGAACGGTGGCTGCTCCAGTCGCTCGTCGTGCCCGGCCTTGCCCTGATCGGGCTGATTGCGCTCGCGCCGATCGGGTGGCTGTTCTGGATGTCGGTGCAAGGCAGCAGCGGCTTCACGCTCGACCACTACCAGCGGCTGCTGGACGAAAGCTATCTGCGGACGCTGAAGACCACCTTCGAGCTTTCGATTCTCGTGACGGTCCTCTCGATCGCGCTCGGCTATCCGCTCGCCTACCTGATCTCGCAAGCGCGCCCGCGTCTCGCCGCGCTCCTGATGCTGCTGGTGCTTTTCCCGGTTTGGACGTCGCTCCTGGTGCGCTGCTACGCGTGGCTCGTGCTGCTGCAACGCCGCGGTGTGGTCAATTCGTGGCTGCAGGACATGGGCATCATCGACGCGCCGCTTAAGCTGATGCACAACTTCACCGGCACGACCATCGGCATGCTGCACATCATGCTGCCGTTCATGATTTTGCCGCTCTATGCGTCGATGCGGTCGATCGACCGCGACTACATGCGGGCCGCGGCCAACCTCGGCGCCTCGCCCGTGCGCGCCTTCTGGCAGGTTTTCGTGCCGCTCTCGCTGCCGGGGCTGTTTGCCGGGATCATCATCGTTTTCGTGCTCTGTCTCGGCTTCTACGTCACGCCGGCGCTGCTGGGCGGCGGGCGTGTCTACATGTGGTCCATGCAGATCGAGCGCAACGTGACCTACTATGCCGACTGGGGCGCCGCGAGCGCGCTCGGCGTGGTTCTGCTGGCGCTGACGCTGGGCATTCTCTGGGCCGTCGGCCGCCTGATCGGCTTCGACCGCATCGTCGGGGGCAAGTGATGTTCTCCCGGCCGGCGACCGAGACCCAGATCACGCACGGCCGGCGCCTCTGGCTCTATGTGCTGGGCGGGCTGGTCATTCTGTTTCTCGTGCTGCCGAGCCTGCTCGTCATTCCACTGAGCTTCTCCGACAGCCGCTATCTCGCTTTCCCGCCGCCAAGCTGGTCGACCCGCTGGTACGGGGCGTACTTTGGCGCCGTCGAATGGCGCGACGCGACCCGCACCTCCCTGGTGGCGGCGACCCTGACCATGGTCATCTCGACCGTGCTCGGCACGCTCGCCGCCTATGGCCTGCATACGGCTCAGTCCCGGTTCGCGCGCGCGGTCTACGCCACGTACATGCTGCCGCTGATCGTTCCCGGAATCCTCATCGCGATCGGGATATTCCTGCTGTTTGCGCGGCTCGGCCTCAACAACACGATGACGGGAATCGTGCTGGCGCACTCGGTGATGGCGGTCCCGCTAGTCGTCATCACGGTCGCCTCCGGTCTCAAGGGCTACGACATGAACCAGGAGATGGTGGCGCGCAGCCTCGGCGCCAGCAGACTGTGGGCCTTTCTCACGGTAACCTTGCCGCAGCTAAAGATTTCCGTGATTTCCGCCGCACTCCTGGCCTTCATCACGTCGCTTGACGAGGTGGTCATTTCGCTCTTCATCGCCGGCGGCGAGAACGCCACGCTGACACGCCGCATGTTCAATGCGCTTCGCGATGAAATCGACCCCACCATCGCCGCCATCTCAACACTGCTGATTCTATTGTCGGTCGTGCTGCTCGGATTGACGCAACTTCTCCAGCGCTCGCCCCGCTAGAGTCGCGGCCATGATCCGCGCGCTCGCCCTGCTCTGCACCTGCCAGCTCGCCGGCGAGGTGGCCGTGCGCGGCCTGGCCGTGCCGGTGCCCGGCCCGGTGGTGGGGCTGGTCCTGCTGGCGGCGGGCCTCGCGGTCGGGCGGCGCTTCGGCGGCCCGGCCAGCGACGCCGTCGAGGCGACTGGGCTCGGCCGCACGGCAACGGCGCTGCTGGCGGTGCTGGGCATCCTGTTCGTGCCGGCCGGCGTCGGCCTGATTCAGCACCTGCCGCTGCTGCGCGACCACGGCCTCGCCCTGATGGCCGCCCTGCTCGGCTCGACGGCGCTCACCCTGGTGGTGACGGTGTGGGTCTTCGTCGCGGTCGCACGCTGGACCCGACGGGACGGGCGCGCCCCGTGAGCGGCCCATGAGCGACACGCCCTTCGCCCTCTGGGTCTACCTCTCGACGACGCCGCTGTTGTGGCTGGCCGTCACCCTGCTGGCCTGGGTGGCGGCCGACGCCACGGCCCAGCGGAGCGGCCGCCATCCGCTGGTCAACCCGGTGCTGATCGCCATCGCGCTCGTGGCGGCGCTGCTGCTGCTCACCGGCACGCCCTACCGCACCTATTTCGAGGGCGCCCAGTTCGTCCACTTCCTGCTCGGGCCGGCGACCGTGGCCATCGCCGTGCCGCTCTACCGCCACTGGCCGCTGGTCGTGCGCAACCTCCTGCCGATGGCGGCGGCGCTGGTGGCGGGCGCCGTGACGGCGGTGGCCTCCGCCCTCGCCATCGCGCTGGCGCTCGGCGTGCCGCCGGCCGTGCTGGTGGCGCTGGCGCCCAAGTCGGTGACCGCCGGCATCGCCATGGGCATCGCCGAGGCGCTGGGCGGCGAGCCCGCGCTCACCGCCGTGCTGGTGATCCTGACCGGGCTGATGGGCGCGGTCATGGTGACGCCGCTGATGAACGCGCTCGGCATCCGCGACTACGCCGCGCGCGGCTTTGCCGTCGGCCTCGCCGCCCACGGCATCGGCACGGCGCGCGCCTTCACCGTCGATCCGGTGGCCGGCACCTTCGCCGGCATCGCCATGGGCCTGAACGCGCTGCTGACGGCGCTGCTGGTGCCCATCGCCGTGCGCCTGGCCGGTCTCGCGCCGTGAGGCGGCGTCGGCGACGGCGATGGCGACGAGCGGCGGCGCCTCAACGCGGCGGCGGCATGAGCCCCAGCTGCTGCAGGATGGCGAGGCTGTCCATCAGGTTCCAGGTTTCGACGATCTGGCCGCCGTCGTTGAAGCGATGGAGATCCCAGAACGTCGCCTGGATCAGCCGGTTGGTGGGCGGCACGCCCATGACCGGCCTGGCGTGGATCGCGGTCGTGGTGCAGCGGCCCATCACCCAGTCGTCCTCCGCCACGGCCTGCTCGACGACGATGCGCAGCTCGGCCCAGCTGTCGTGCAGCGAGGCCAGGAACTGCCGGATGTGCTCGCGCCCGGGCCCGACCTCGCGCGACCGGATCCGGTGATCGGGCGCGTAGTAGCTCACGCACCGGTCGATGTCCCTGTCGTTGAACGCCGCCTTGGCCTTTAGATAGTTGTCCTTGTTCCGCGCCGCTGTTTGCTGCCCCGTTGGATGGCTCATGGATTTCCCCCTCCGTTGCCGCCGAGTCTAGGGGCGGCGATTGGCCTTGCGTTGAACGAACGTGCGGGCAATACCCGGAAAATGCCGCCCGCCGGGCTTCCCTTCGCAACGTCCGTCTTCTCGGTCGATGTCGACCGGGTGGCGCTTCACTGCAATCCCGTCGCCTGCGTGATCTCCGGCATCGGCGGCGCCGTCTCGGTCATCGGCGTCGGTGGTGGCGGGGATGGCGGCGAGCCGGTGACCGGCGACAGGGTGCTGATCCGCCCCGGCATCGCGCACCGGGTCGTCTGCGCCGGCGGCATCAACGCGATGTACCTCGACGGTCTCGCCTGGCCCGGCCGGGCCGCGCTCGCCGAATCCTTGCAGGGCGCCACCGGCGACGTGGCGCACGCGGCCACCTTCCAGAACGCCGAGGCGCAGGACGAGTTGCGCCGGCGGCTGGCCGGCGGCGGGGCGTCCTGGCCGCCGCGGCTGGCGGCCGTCCTCGACGACATGAATGCCGGGCCGATGTCGCGCATGAGCCAGCTCGAACTCGCCGGCCGGCTGCGGATGGAACGGACCGCGGCGCTCCGCCTGTTCAAGGCCTCGACCGGCCTGACCTTCCGGCGTTTCAAACAATGGTCGGGCCTGCGGCACGCCGCGCGGAAGATCGCCGCGGGCGAGCTCGTCAGAACGGCTGCCCTGGACGCGGGCTTTGCCGACACCGCCCATCTCAGCCGGATCTTCCGCCAGTCGTTTGGACTGACGCCCTCGGAAGCGATCGCGGGCCTTGCGCAGGCCGCGCCCAGAGAGTCGTCGCCCGGCTGCTGACGGGCGGCACGATCGTGCGACGGCGTCACCGGACCTCTGCCCGCGCGCGCTGCCTGTCGGATATTTTCTCCGGCAGCGGGAACAGGCGCGTGAACCGCTCGGCCAGCTTGCGGTCGCCCTCGACCGCGAGCCGGCCCTCGCGGACGAGCGCCGCCAGCGGCACGCCGCCATGAACGGCGGCACCGAGGCTTGCGACGCTGCCGGCAAAAACGACATCGGCATCTCCGGGGTCTTCCCGCGCGATCTCGATCCCCCGTTCCGTCAGGTGCCCGCGATAAACATCCTCGCCGAAGCGAAAGCCGACGACGGCATCGAGTCCCTTGGCGCGTTCCCGGTCCAGCAACGTCCGGAACGAGAGCAGGAGCGACACGCCGCTGATGCGCAGCGACGGATCGTGATGCGGCGAGCGCGCGGCCCAGCGGCCCAGGGCTTGGGTAATCGGCTCGGCCTCGTAGCCCCATCGCGTCAGGCCATAGACCTGCATGGAAGCCGGCGGCGGGAGTTTTAGGCGCTCGAGCAGACCCGTCCTCTCGAGATCGCCCAGGCGCTGGGCGAGGACGTTGGCGCTGATCCCCGGCAGGTCGGCGCGCAGCTGCGAGAACCGGCGCGGCCCCAGCATGAGCTCGCGCATCACCAGCAGGGCCCAGCGGTCGCCGATCAATTCGAGGGCGTGTGCCGTCCCGCAGGAGTCGTCGTAGCGCCGCTTCTCGCTGCCTTTTCTTTTGGTTATTTTTCTTAACTTCATGGTTGTTATTTATAACCTCATGTGGCACTCGTCGCAATGTCGATCCGCGATGGCATCGGCCGCGATGGCATCGGCCGCGATGGACGACGGAGGACTGAAGCTTGGCACGACCGGACCCCGGCACCCTGAAAGCGTCCTGCGTTTGCGGCGCCGTCACCGTCGAGGCGACGGGCGCGCCGATCGTGGCCAACATCTGCTATTGCGACGACTGCCAGGCCGGCGCGCGCCGGATCGCCCTGCTGGGCGACGGCCCCGATGTCGCAGCGTCCGACGGCGGCACGGCCTATCTCCTCTACCGCGAGGATCGCCTTCGATGCACGGCCGGCGCCGACCGGCTGCAGGCGGTCAGGCTCACGCCCGGCAGCGCCACGCGTCGCCACGTCGCGAGCTGCTGCAACGCGGCGATGTACATGGATTTCGCCGACAGCCGGCACTGGGTGTCGGCCTACCGCGACCGCTTCCCCGCCAACGCGCCGCCGCCGGAAATGCGCATCTGCACGAAGTACCGACCCGGCGCTGTGCCGCTGGCGCCCGACATCCCGAACCATTCCGGCTATCCGGCGCGATTCATGATGCGCCTCGTCGGCGCCTGGATGGCCATGAAGCTCGGCCGCTGATCAGTCCTCATCGAAGCAAAGGAAAGTCACATGGCAAAGGCTCAAAGTCCCCGCGTCGGCCTGGAGAATCCGAACAGTCCCGGACGCGTGGTCCGGGTCTACGCCGCGAAGTACGAGGCGATGAAGAAGGCGATGCTCGCGATCCTGCCCGCACGGTCTCCTGGCCTGGCGGTTCCCGACGTGAAGGAGCGCCTGCTTCCGCTGCTGCCGCCCGACCTGTTTCCCGGGGGAGAAAAGGCAGGCTGGTGGCTGAAGGGCGTGCAGCTCGATCTCGAAGCCAAAGGCATCATCGTCCGCGAGACGGGAAAGCCCGTGCGGTTGCGCCGCCGCTGACCGCGCCGGCGCGTCACGGTCCTTCTTCGCCTCCCAAGTCATATGGGGAGGAGCGCCGAGGAATGCCCATCGGCGATGGCCTCCCTCGGGGTGGAGGCACCGCCCCTCACGCCAGCAGCGAGCGCGCGATGCCGAGCGTGGGATCGACGCGGCCGGCCAGCGCCTCGGCCTGCCGCGCCTCGGCCTCGTGGGCGGCGCCGCGCACGCGGTTCTCCCAGGCGGCGCGCATCGCGCGGTAGCGGAGCGACAGCGCGTCCTCGGCGCCGGCGGCGGCGAGGTCGCCCAGCACGTCGACCGGCGAGCCCAAAAGGTCGGTGCCTTGGGCCGCGAGACGGGCCTGGGCCGTGCCGATCTGGCGCGCGCTCTTGTGGCGGGCCGCGTCGGCGTCGGCCTCGCCCTGCAGCTCGGCCTGGCGGGCGCGCTGCTCGTCGACGGCGGCGGCACTGCG
>JAIETA010000037.1 GCA_019745575.1 Reyranella sp.
GCCGACCATGATGTTCTCGCGCACGCTGATCTTGGCGAAGGGCTGGGTGATCTGGAAGGTGCGCACCATGCCGGCGGCGCAGATCCGGTGCGGCGCGAGGCCGGTGATGTCGCGGCCGTCGAGGGTGACGCGGCCCGAGTCGGGCGCCTGGAAGCCCGCGATGGCGGCGAACAGCGTGGTCTTGCCGGCGCCGTTGGGGCCGATCAGGCCGACGATCTCGCCCTGGCGCACGTCGAGGGCGGCGTCGTCGACCGCCTTTAGCCCGCCGAACGTCTTGGAAAGGTTGCGGACCTCAAGCACGGCGCTGCTCCGGCTTGGCGGCGGAGCGGCGGAACAGGCCCATCAGCCCGTCGGGCAGGCGGGCCACGATCAGCATCAGCATGATGCCGTAGACGATCAGGCTGAGCGGCTGCACGTTCTTCAGTGCCGGCACGACGCCCGCCAGCCAGCGCGTGATCTCGTTGATGCCGGTCAGCGCCACCGAGCCGATCAGCGGCCCGAAGATCGTGCCGGCGCCGCCCACCATGCTGACCAGCAGCATCTCGACCGACTTCTCGACGCCGAAGGCGATGGAGGGGTCGATGTAGAGGTACTTCTGGACGTAGAAGGTGCCGCCGGCGGCACACATCGCGCCCGACAGGGTGAGCACCTTGACCTTTTCGGTGAAGACGTCGATGCCGAGCGCCCGCGCTGCGTCCTCGTTCTCGCGGATGGCGACCAGGCGGGCGCCGAAGCGGCTGCGCGTGAGCTGCCAGGCGATCAGGATCGACACGATGCAGAGCAGCAGCGCCAGGTAGTAGATCCAGATCGGGTCGCGGAACTGGAAGTTCTCCGGCCGCGGGTCGGCCTTGATCAGCATGCCGAGCCCGCCCCGGGTGAAGGGCACCGAGTTGGAGACGATGCGAAAGACCTCGGCGAAGGCCAGCGTAATCAGCGCGAAGTAGGAGCCCCTGAGGCCGGCGCGGAACGACAGCACCGCGATCATCCAGCCGACCGCGGCGCCGGCCGCCATCGCCGCCGGCCACGACAGCCAGGCGTTCCAGCCGTAGGTCACCTGCAGGATGGTCGAGGTGTAGGCCCCGGTACCGAAGAACACGACATGGCCGAACGAGGTCTGGCCCGCGAAGCCGCCGGCGATGTTCCACGACTGGCCGATGAAGGCGGTGAAGAAGATCAGCATCCCGACGGTGATCAGGTAGTTCGGCACCAGCAGCGGATAGGCGAGTGCTGCCGCGAGGCCGGCGGCGAGCAGGAGCGCACGGCCCCTCACCGGCCGCCCCCGAACAGGCCGGTGGGCTTGAACAGCAGGATCAGGATGAAGATCAGCGAAATGCCGATCTGGCCCAGCTGCTCGCCGAGGAACAGGCCGCCCAGCGACTCGGTGACGCCGATCAGGAAGCCGCCGACGGCGGCGCCGGTGAAGCTGCCCATGCCGCCCAGCACGACGATCGTGAAGGCGACCAGGACGAAGGCATAGCCCGAGCTCGGCGTCACGTAGAAGGTCGGCATGAGCAGGCAGGCGGCGGCGCCCAGGCAGGCGATGCCGATGCCGTAGGAGACGGCGAACAGCTTGTCGACGTCGATGCCGACCAGCCGTGCGCCGTGACGCTCCTTGGCGAGCGCCCGGATCGCCTTGCCGGTGTCGCTCTTGGCCATGTAGATGCCGAGCCCGGCGCAGAGCAGCACCGAGGCCACGAAGGAGATGATCTTGGGCAGCGGCAGGAACGCCGCACCCAGTTCGACGAAGGTGCCGGCGTAGGGCACCGCGATGGTCTCGGTGTCGCCGCCGAAGAACAGGAGCGCGGCGTTGTCGACCACGATCGACACGCCGAGTGTGAGCAGCAGGATGTTCTCGTCGCGGCCGTGGCTAAAGCGGCCGATCAGCAGGCGATAAAGCACGAAGCCGAAGATGAACGCGCCGCCGATCACCAGCGGCAGCGCGACGTAGGGATCGATGCCGAGCAGGCGCCACAGGAAGAACACGGCGTACATGGCCAGCATCAGCAGGCTGCCATGGGCGAAGTTGATGATGTGCAGGACGCCGTAGATCAGCGTCAGGCCGACGGCAACCAGCACATAGATGCCGCCGGCCAAGAGGCCGTTCAGGACGCCGGCGAAGATGATCGCGGGGTCGAGCACGCCGGGCTATTGCGACAGGGCGGACCGCGTCAGCTGAACTTCGGCTTGGGGAACACCGCCTTGGCCGAGGCGAACTCCTCGGGTGCGATCACCTCGATGTCGCCCTTCAGCGACTGCATGACCGCCGCGCGGGCGCCCTGGTTCTGGCCGTTCACGAACTGGGTCGGGCCATAGGGCATCAGCTCGGCCTTGAAGGTCGAGCTGGCGAGCGCCGCCAGGAGCTTCTCCTTGTCGGCCGAGCCGGCGCGCTCCAGCGAATCGGCGAGGAAGGCCACGTTGGTGTAGGCGAGATAGACCTCGAAGGTGAACAGGTTGCCGCCGTCCTCGACCCGCTTCTTGAGCGCCTGCGCCTTGGCCGACTTCGGATTGAACCAGTGGTTGGTGTCCATCATGAACTGCGAGACGTCCGGCATCTCCTTGATGAACTTGTAGTTGAAGCCGCCGCCCAGCACCGAGAACATGCCGGCGAGGTTGACCTTCTGCTGGAACAGCGTGCGCGCCAGCAGCACGTATTCGTTCTGGTAGTTCGACATCATGACGATCTCGGGCGCGAGCGAGCGGATCCGGAGCGCGATGTTGTCGAAGTTGCGCGTCGGATTGTCGTGCGCGATCAGTTCTTTGACCTGGATGCCGATCGACGGCAGCTTGCCGCCCAGCAGCTTGGCCGTGCCGGTGCCGAACTCGCCCGACTCGTGGACGATCACCGCCGACTTGGCGACGCCGCCGGCGGCGGTGTTGAGCGCGCCCAGCGCCGCGATGCCCTGGTCGACGCAGACGCCGAAGCCCGGCTTCAGCCGGAACACGTTCTTGAGGCCGCGGTTGACGATCAGGTCGGAGGCGCCGACGTCGATCAGGAAGGGCGTGTTGTACTTGGCCGCCGCCTGGCTGGCCGCGATGCCGACCGGGCTCTGGTAGCAGCCGATATAGGCCGCCACGCCCTGCTCGTTCATCTTCTCGACTTCGGCCACGCCCACTTCGACCTTGGACTGGCTGTCGCCCAGCAGCGGCTCGATCTTGGCGCCGCCCATCGACTTGATGCCGCCCGCCTTGTTCACGTCGTCGACCGCCATGGCGACGCCGAGGCGCGCCTGCTGGCCATTGTAGGCGACGAAGCCCGTCACCGGGTGGATGAAGCCGACTTTGACCGGCGCCGGCTGGGCGCCGCCGATGGTGGGAAAGCCCAGGCTGCCGGCGGCCACGGCCGCCGACCCGGCCACGAACCCACGACGCGAAACGGAAACACCGATCTGCTTCTTCATGGCTGCCCCCTTGCAGTACCCCTCGTCCACCAAGGACGCTACGATAGGGGCATCGGAGGGACAACAGCCGATGCTCAAGATTCTCACGCCCGCCCAGGTCGACGGCTACCGCCGCGACGGCTTCGCCTTCCCCGTCCCGGTCCTGTCGGCCGCCGAGGTACGCGACCTGCGCGCCGATCTCGAAAGCGGGGAAGCCCGCCAGGGCCACCCGCTCGACTTCCCGGAGAAGAGCAAGTCCTACCTGCTCTACCGTTGGGCCGACGCGCTGGTTCACCATCCCAAGGTGCTCGACGCGGTCGAGGACGTGATCGGGCCGGACATCCTCGTCTATCACTCGACCATGTGGATCAAGGAGGCGCACACGCCGGCCTATGTGCGCTGGCACCAGGACGGCGCCTATTTCTTCCTCGATCCGCTGGAACACGTGACGGCCTGGGTGGCGCTGTCCGAGGCCTCGGAGCGGGCGGGCTGCATGCGGGTGATCCCGGGCACGCACCGCCTGCCGATGATCGACCATGACGACAAGCCTGACCCGCACAACATGATCAAGCGCGGCCAGGGCATCAGCGGCCGCTTCGACGGCGAGCGCGGTGTGTCGATGCCGCTTGGTGCCGGCGAACTCTCGCTGCATCACACCGCGCTGGTTCATTGCTCGCCGGGCAACGATGGCGACGACCGCCGCATGGGGTTGGGGATTTCGTTCATCCCGGCGCACGTGCGGCCGCTCGGCCCGGTCCGGCCCTCGGCCCTGCTGGTGCGCGGCGAGGATCGCTACAAGCACTTCCTGCCCGAGACGCGGCTCGCGACGCCGATGTCGGCCGAGGCGCAGGCCGCCCACGCCGAGGCGGTGCGCCTCTTCCGGGCGCGCCAGGATCAGGGATTCACGAAGGCCGCGGAATGAGCCCTTTTATGCTGGTGGCGTCGGCCAGCGCGAGGAGCCGGCGGCGTAGCGCGTCGGCCGCCTCGTGCGACCACACCCGCTCGGCCAGGGAAAAATACTTGCCCGTCAGTTCGTCGCGCGAATAGGGCGCCTGGTCGTCGCCGCGGTTGGTGTCGACCGAGGCGGCGAGCGTGCGGCCGTCGCCGAGTTGCAGGGTCACGCGCGCCGGCCGGAGCTGCGGCAGCTTCGCCGTCATCGCCTTGTCCTCGGTGACGAACACCCGCTTGGCCATGGCCTGGACTTTTGCGTCGCGCACGGCGTCCCAGGTGAAGTTCTCGACGCGCGAGGAGCCGCGCACGAGGCGTGTGGCCACGGCAAAGGGCACCGAGAACTTGGCGCCCAGCGTGTTGCGCGGCGCCTGATCGTCGAGCTCGGCGGCATAGAGGTAGCTCGCGACATCGACCCGCTCGACGGCGTCGGCGGCGACCGTCTCCCGGGCCAGCAGATTGTCGAGCGCATCGAGCGCGCCGTGGTTGTAGCGGCAGCAGGAATGGAGCTTGAAGTAGTTGCGGTCGATCTGCCAGTCGCGGCCGAGCCCGTCGACCATCCTCGCGCTGTCGAACCTGTCCGAGACAACGCGGCCGAACACGCTCGACAGGCCGTCGCGCTCGCCGGTGAAGCCCGTTTCGACGAGGTCGATGGCCATCAGCGCCAGTCGGTTGGCGATGCCGGCATAGGTGTTCCGCACCGTGCCACCCTCCAGCATGGTGCGCTTGGAGGTGGCGAGCGTCAGCGAGGAGGCGACATTGATCGTCTCGCGCAGCCTGGCCGCGTCGTGGCCCCGCAGCTTGGCCAGGGCCGCCGCGGCGCCCACGGTGCCCCAGGTGCCGTGCGGGTGCATATCGGGGCGCAGCGCGGCGGCAATGCCCACGCGGGCGCCCACCTCGTAGCCCAGCACCAGCGCCTCCATCACGGCCTTGCCCGAAAGTCCGCGGCTCTCGGCCACCGCCCACAGGACGGGCAGGACGTGGATGGCCGGGTGGCCCCTGGCGAAGCGGTTGCCTTCGTCCATCTCCAGGAAGGTGCCCGCGGTGCCGTTCAGCAAGGCCGCCGTTGCCGATGACGCCGTCAGGCCGGTGCCGATCACCGAGGCATCACCGGCCGGGCCGTCGGTCAGTCTGGCCGTCAGGGCCCGCATCTCCGGCTCGGCCGCACCACCCCCAATCGCCCCGATCGTGTCGAGGATCACATAGGACGTCTGCTCGACGGTGGCGGGGGCCAGCGAATCGAAACGGAAGCCGGCCAGGAAATCGGCCAGCATGTCGAGCCAGTCGGCGGGCATGCCGGTCAGTCCATCATGGTCTTGATGTAGTGATCGGCGACCTCGCCCGGCGTCGCGTGCCAGACATTGCCGAACCGTTCGATCCGGCGCAGCGCCTCGTCGAGATATTTTATGCGGTGCGCCATGCCCATCAGCCAGGGATGGATCGACAGGTTGAACACCTGGCCGCCTTCGTGGTGCAGCAGCTCGAAGGCCTCGCCCACGATGTCGGGATAGCGCGGCGTGGGAATGCGCCTGAGCCAGAGCTGCTGGACGTCGTCCCACTCGGGTTGATTGGGCAGCGAGACGAACTTCCGGCTGACCTTCATCGGATAGGGCTGGTCGTCGTTCGGCCAGTCGAGCACGTAGTCGAGGCCGGCGTCGGCCAGAAGCTGCGGCGTGCGTTGGCTCTCGCCGTAGTCCTGGCCGAGCCAGCCGGTCGGCCGGACGCCGGTCGCCTTCTCGATGGCGGCGATCGAATGGGCGATCTCGGCCTTCTCCTCGGCCTCGCTCATCTTCGAGGTGATCATGCGGTTGGCCGAGTGGCCGTGGGCGATGAACTCGTAGTTGCGCTTCTTGAACTGCTCGATGAGATAGGGGTAACGCTCGGCGGCGAGCGCGTTGACCGCCACGCCGGCGCGGATCTGGTAGCGGTCGAGCACGTCGAGCACGCGGAAGATGCCGACGCGGTTGCCGTATTCGCGCTGCGTCCAGGTGCGGTAGTCGGGACTGAAGCTGCCGTACTCGCCGACGTAGCGCGGATCCTTATAACTCCTTTCGTCGGCGACGAGCTCCCAGTACTCGAGATGCAGCAGCACGGAGGAGGCGACGCGGGCGTTGCGCGGCCAGGCGAGCCGCGGCCGCTTGGGAAACGGCACGTAGTCGTACCAGGGATTGTCCATGCCGGGCGCGAGCGGCGGGGGATTCTTGGGAGCCGAGGAGGTCATCTCACGCCTCCTTGCCGAGATGCTGCTGGTAGGGTTTCAGGCCATTGGCCGTGTACCAGTCGAGGATCTCCTCGGCGGTGCAGACCCAGGCGTCCTTGTGCTTTCGGATGTAGGACAGCGCCCGGTCGAGATGTTTCAGGCGATGCGGCGCGCCCATCATGTAGGGATGGAGCGCGATGCACATGACGCGGCCGTTGTCCGGCCCCTCGCGATAGACCGTGTCGAAATGGTCGACGATCATCTGCGCAAATTCCTCGGCCTCGACCGGCTGGCGGTAGATCAGCGCGTCGTTGAGATCCATCGTGTAGGGCACGTGGATCAGCGGACCGTGCTTGGTGGCGAGCGGGGTCGGCTGGTCGTCGTGATAGAAGTCGCAGAAGTAATCGAGGCCCGCCTCCTTCACGAGATCGGGCGTGTTGAAGGTGTTGGAGATGGCGGGCGAGAACCAGCCGCGCAGCCTGCGGCCGGTGAGCCGCAGATGCGTGGCCTTGCTGTGCTCGATGACCTCGCGCTCCTCCTGTT
This sequence comes from Reyranella sp., assembly GCA_019745575.1. Classification (GTDB taxonomy): domain Bacteria; phylum Pseudomonadota; class Alphaproteobacteria; order Reyranellales; family Reyranellaceae; genus Reyranella. Next base: position 7,069 of record JAIETA010000037.1, read on the forward strand.
CGCTGTATCCCCAGTGATAGCGCGTGTTGAAGTAGCCGTGGCTCATGTACTCCCAGCGCCGGGCCTCCATGGCTTCGAGGATCTCGGGATACATTTCGATGACCGACATCGACAGCGACACCGTGCATCGAACGCTGTGCTTGTCCAGCACCTCGAACATCCGCCACAGCCCGACCCGGTTGCCGTAGTCGCGGCCGCCGTAGCCCAACACGTCGGGGTGCGGCGTGCGCGGCCACGGGTTGCGCACCCGGACCTCGGCCGGAACGTACTCGTAGTGCTCGATGTTGGGGCACACCCAGACCGCCACACGCGCATTGCCGGGCCACGAAAGCTTCGGTCGTTCGACGACGGGCGAGTAGCCGTAGCGGTAGGGATCCATGCGATCTCTTTCCTTGTTTGCCGCATCGAGTGCATCATGGGTTGCGTCGCACTTCAACGCCCCGCATCCTGTTCGCATGGCGGACAATATTCGCTTCACGCTCAACGATCGGCCGGCCGAGGTCGGCGACGCCTCGCCGATGACGACCCTGCTCGACTGGCTGCGCGACCATCGTGGCCTCAAGGGCACCAAGGAGGGCTGCGCCGAAGGCGACTGCGGCGCCTGCACGGTGGTTCTCGAGCACGGCGACGGCCGCCGCGAGGCGATCAACGCTTGCATCGCCCTGTTGGGCCAGGTCGACGGCCTGTCGGTGCGCACGGTCGAAGGCCTTGCCGGTTCGGACGGCGCGCCGCACCCGGTGCAGATCGCGATGGCCGAGGCCGACGCCACGCAATGCGGCTTCTGCACGCCGGGCTTCGTCATGTCGGCCTATGCCTTCGCGGCCGGTGGCGAGCCGGCCGATCCCGATGTCATCCACGACGCACTGGCCGGCAATCTCTGCCGCTGCACGGGCTATAGGCCGATCGTCGAGGCGATGACCAAGGTCGCCGGAATGCCGGTCGCGCCGGCACCGGCACCGGTCGCGCCGGTGCGTACGGGTTCGGCCGTGTTCGGCGACGCCTTCTTCGCGCCGCGGTCGCTTGCCGATCTGCTGAAACTGCGCGCCGCCCATCCCGAGGCCCTGCTGATGGCGGGCGCCACCGACCTCGGCCTGCTGGCCAGTCGGTCGCGCCGGCCGCCGGCCGCGGTGATCCACGTGGCGCATGTGCCGGAGCTGACGGCAATCGGCGGCGACAAGGAGCGGATCACCATCGGCGCCGCCGCGACCTACGCCGAGGCGCAGCCGGTCCTGCTCGCCGCCTACCCGGCACTGAAGACCTATCTGGCGCGCTTGGGCTCGCGGCAGATCCGCAATCTCGGCACCATCGGCGGCAACATCGGCACGGCGTCGCCGATCGGCGACATGCCGCCGGTCTTGCTGGCCCTCGAGGCAAGCCTCACCCTCGCCTCGGTGCGCGGCGTGCGTAGGCTGCCGTTGGACGCGTTCTTCCTCGGCTACCGCAAGACGGCGCTGGCGCCCGACGAGGTGATCCAGAGCCTCTCGATGCCGCGCCTGTGGCCGGGCGAAGTCTTCTTCTGCGACAAGGTGAGCAAGCGGCGCGACCAGGACATTTCGACCGTCGCCGGCGCCTACCGGCTGCGGATCAAGGACGGCATCATAGAAGGTATCCGCACCGGCTTCGGGGGCCTGGCGGCCACGCCCAAGCGCGCAGCGTCGGTCGAGCGCGCGCTGCAGGGCCAGCCCTTCACGCCAGCGACCTTCGAGGCGGCGGCCGAAGCGGTCAAAGAAGATTTCCAGCCGATCGACGACTGGCGCGGCACGGCGGCCTATCGCCTGGCCGTCGCGGCCAACCTGCTACGCCGCCTCTATCGGCGCATCGCCGAGCCCGGGCGGCCGGTCGAGGTCGAGGCGCTGTGACGGGCGGCGTCCACCGTCCGGCGCGCCACGACAGCGCGCTGAAGCACGCCACGGGTCAGGCGGTCTACATCGACGACATGCCCGAGCCGGCCGGCACGCTGCACGCCGCGCTGGTGCTCAGTCCCGTGGCGAGCGGCCGTCTGCGCCGGCTCGACCTGTCCGCGGCCGCCGCGGCGCCCGGCGTCGCGGCGGTGCTGG
>JAIETA010000202.1 GCA_019745575.1 Reyranella sp.
CGGCTCCTTCGAATGAGTAGCGACAACCTCATTCTGGCACTTCGATGCCGTGGGGGCCGTCCACCCCAACGCGCGTCTCAGGCGGAGGTTACTCCGCCGGGCGCGCTTCATCTCACGCTACCGCGGCGCGGCGCCAGAAACCAACGCCGCCAGCCAGAGCCGCACCCGCTGCACGATGGCCGCCGCCCTCTGCCACGCCGGCAGCGCCCGCACGAAGCCGTAGAGCCGGTCGCGCCAGGCGAACAGCCAGGTCTCCGAAGCCAGGAACCACGGCATCGTCACCAGCGTCGGCCGCAGCACCTGGTAGAGCCGCGCCACCAGCGCCGTCGCCAGCATCTTGCCGAGGGCGATGCTCGCCATCGCCAGGGCCAAGTGCCCCTGCAGCGCGAAGAACACGGCGGAGAGTTTGACCGGCAGGACCAGGGTCGAGGGTGCTAAAAAGGCGAGCAGCGCCGCCCACGGCGGCAGGCCACCCAGCCAGCGCTCCAGCCGCGCCACCGGCGGCCACAGGGCGAGCGTCGCCATCGCCCGGCCGAGGGCGCGCAGCAGCACTTCCTCGACGAAGACGACGGCCGCCGCCAGCGGCAGCAGCAGGAGTTCGAGCAGTTGCCGGAGGCGCTGCTTCACGGAACTGCCATCCCGATCTCGAAAAATGCCACTATGGTGCATCCCATGTTCAGACGCCGCACGTTCGCCGGGCTCGCCGCCGCCACCGCCCTCTTCCCCTTGGCCGGCGCCGCGCAGCCGACGCCACTGTCGCGCATCGCGTTCGGCTCCTGCGCCGACCAGGACCAGCCGCAGCCGATCTGGGACGCCATCCTGGCCTGGCGCCCCGACCTTTTCATCTTCGCCGGCGACAATGTCTACGGCGACTTCCGGACGGCCGACGCCGCCGCCCTGAAGCGGGCCTACGCCACGGCCGCGACGGTGCCGGGCTATGCGCGGCTCAGGGAAACCGTGCCGCATCTCGCGATCTGGGACGACCACGACTACGGGCTGAACGACGGCGGCGCCGAGTTCGCCCACAAGCAGATCGCCAAGGACGCGTTTTTGGCATTCTGGAGCGTGCCGGCCGACAATGCCCGACGCAGCCGCGAGGGACTTTACGACGCGCAGATCTTCGGACCGCCCGGCCGCCGCGTCCAAGTCATCCTGCTCGACACGCGCTGGTTCCGCTCGCCGCTGAAACCGACCGACCAGCGCGGCGCGGCGGGCCGGGAGCGCTACCTGCCCGATCCCGATCCGGCCAAGACCATGCTGGGGGCCGCGCAGTGGGCGTGGCTTGCCGGCGAGCTGCGCCGGCCCGCCGAGCTGCGGCTGGTCGTGTCGAGCACCCAGGTGCTGGCCGAGGGCCACGGCTGGGAGCGCTGGGGCAACCTGCCGCTCGAACGCCAGCGGCTGTTCGACACCCTCGCCAATGCCGGCGCCGGCGGCGTGATCTTCCTGTCCGGCGACCGCCATATCGGCGCGCTCTACCGCGAGACGCCGCCCGGCCTGCCGCCGCTGCTCGAGATCACCTCCAGCGGCCTCAACAAGGTGTTCCGCAACGCCCAGGAGCCCGGCCCCAATCGGCTGGGCGAGCTACTGGCCGAGGCGAACTTCGGCACGATCGAGATCGACTGGCCGCAGCGCCGCCTGACGCTCGCGCTGCGTGGGCTCACAGGCGAGGTCGAACGCTCCGCAGCCCTTCGCTTCGACGAATTGCGCCTACCTGGGTAGCTGGCCCGGATAGCCGGAAAGCCCTACTCCGGCTTGATGCCCGCCGCCCGCACCGTCGGCACCCACTTGTCGATCGACGCCTTCAGGAGATCGCGCAGGCCCTCCGGCGTCGCTTCCTGCGGCGTCGGCAGGTCGACGGCAAGCTCGGTCAGCCGGGCCCGGATCTTGTCGTCGCCCAGCGCCGTCAGCAGCGCCTGGTTGACCTTCGCCACGACCTCCTTCGGCGTCCCCCGGGGCGCGAAGAAGCCGTTCCAGATCGTGACCTCGTAGCCTTTCAGGCCCGCCGAATCGAGGGTCGGCACGCCCGGCAGCTGCGGCAGCGGCTTCAGGGTGCTGACGCCCAGCGCCCGGATGTTGCCGGCCTGGATCTGGGCCAGAACGTTCACCGCCTGGTCGACCATGTAGTCGAACTGTCCGCTGACAAGATCGTTCAGCGCCGGCGCCGTGCCCTTGTAAGGGATCTCCAGCACCTCGACCTGCATCATGTTGTTCAGCATCAGGCCGCCCAGGTGCGAGGCGGCGCCGATGCCGGCCATGCCGTACTGCACCTTTTTCTGGTTAGCCTTCACGTAGGCCTGGAACTCGGCGAAATTCTTGACCGGCAGGTTCTTCTTCACGACCAGCACCATCGGGTTGGTGCCGCCCAGCCCGATCGGCTCGAGGTCCTTCACGCTGTCGTAGGGCAGCGACTTGTAGAGGGCGATGTTGACCGCCAGCGTGCCCATGTGGGTGAACAGCAGCGTATAGCCGTCCGGCGTGGCGCGGGCCGCCTTGCCGACGCCGATGGTGCCGCCGGCGCCGCCGACATTCTCGATCACGATCTGCTGGCCGAGCGCCTCGCCCATGCGCGCGCCCAGGACCCGCGCCAGGGCGTCGGTCGGCCCGCCGGCCGCGAACGGCACAATCATGGTGATCGGCTTGGCCGGGTAGTTCTGCGCCACGGCCATCGCCGGGGCCGCAGCCAGCGCGGCCGCCACGGCGGCGGCCAGCAGGTCACGTCTCTTCACGGGCTCCTCCCTCTAAAAAACGGAGGGCAGCTACACCGTCTTCACGAGTTCCGCAATGGCCGCGCCCACCGTCTTGGTGTCGCCGTTGCCGCCCAGATCCTTGGTCCGCGGACCGCCCTCGACCAGGGAGGCCGCGATCGCCCGCTCGATGGCCTCGGCCGCCTCGGGATAACCCAGGTGGCGGACCATCATGGCGCCCGACCAGATCATGCCGATCGGGTTGGCGATGCCCCGGCCCGCAATGTCGGGCGCCGAACCATGGACGGGTTCGAACATCGAGGGGAACTTGCGCTCCGGGTTGATGTTGCCCGAGGGCGCCACGCCGATCGAACCGGTGAGCGCCGGGCCCAGGTCGGACAGGATGTCGCCGAACAGGTTGGAGCCCACCACGACGTCGAACCAGTCCGGGTTGCGCACGAAATGCGCGGTCAGGATGTCGATGTGGTACTGGTCGGCCTTGATGTCGGGGTACTTCTTCCTCATCGCGTCGAAGCGCTCGTCCCAGAACGGCATGGTGTGGATGATGCCGTTGGATTTGGTGGCCGAGGTGACGTGCTTCTTCCTGGTGGTGCTGGCGAAGTCGAAGGCGAACTTCAGCACGCGATCGACGCCCTTGCGGGTGAAGATCGCCTGTTGAATGGCCATCTCGTCGTCGGTGCCCTGGAACATGCGGCCGCCGATCGAGCTGTACTCTCCCTCGGTGTTCTCGCGCACGACCCAGAAATCGATGTCGCCCGGCTTGCGGTTGGCGAGCGGCGACGGCACGCCCTCGAACAGGCGCACGGGCCGGAGGTTCACGTACTCGTCGAACTCGCGGCGGATCGGGATCAGCAGGCCCCACAGCGAGACGTGATCGGGCACGCCCGGCCAGCCGACGGCGCCGAGGAAGATGCTCTCGAAGCCTTTTAGCGTCTCCATGCCGTCGTCGGGCATCATCTTGCCGGTCTTCACCAGGCGGTCGCACGACCAGTCGAAGTCGGTGAAGTCGAGTTCGAAGTTGTAGCGGCGGGCGGCGGCTTCCAGCACGCGCACGCCCTCCGGCAGGACTTCCTTGCCGATTCCGTCCCCCGGAATGAGCGCGATCCTGTGCTTGGCCATTCGTTTCCTCTCCCTGCTTTCCAGGAGGTATAATGCAGGCACGCTCCGGAGCAAGCCCAGCGAGGAAACGCCATGACCTATGACCTGAAAATCACCGGCGGAACGATTGTCGACGGCACCGGCAAGGCGGGCTTCGTGGGCGACGTGGGCATCAAGGACGGCAAGGTCGTGGCGCTCGGCAAGGCCGAGGGGCCGGCGACCGCCACCATCGACGCCACCGACAAGGTCGTATCGCCGGGCTTCGTCGACGTGCACACGCACTACGATGCGCAGATCCTGTGGGACCGCATGCTCTCGATCTCGCCGTGGCACGGCGTCACCACGACGGTGATCGGCAACTGCGGCTTCGGCGTCGCGCCGACCAAGGCCATCCACCGCAAGCTGATCCTGCAGACGCTGGAGAAGGTCGAGGGCATGAGCCTCGACGCATTGCAGGCGGGCCTGGGCGACGTGTGGCCGTTCGAGACCTTCCCGCAGTATCTCGATGCGGTCGAGAAGCGCGGCTCGGCGATCAACGTGGCGGCCCTGTTCGGCCACACGCCGCTTCGGCTGTACGTCATGGGCGAGGAATCGACCGAGCGCGCCGCGACCGCCGACGAGATCGGTTCGATGAAGAAGCTGATGCGCGAGGCGATGGAGGCCGGCGCCATCGGCTTCGGCACCTCGGTGTCGGTGAGCCACAACGGCTATGCCGGCAAGCCGGTGCCCAGCCGCCAGGCCACGCCCGAGGAGATGGACGCCCTGGTCTCGGTGATGGGCGACATGAAGCGCGGCCTGATGCAGATCACCATCGGCCGCGAATTCTCGACCCGGCACATGGCCGAGGTCAGCCGCAAGTACGGCGTTCCGGTCACCTGGACGGCGCTGCTGTCCTACCTCTACGGCCCGGGCGGACACCGGAAGCAGCTCGACCTCGCCGCCGAGCAGCGCAAGTCGGGCGCCATGGTGATCCCGCAGGTGAGCTGCCGGCCGCTCAATTTCGAGTTCACCTTCGCCGAGCCCTTCATCTTCGACGTCATGAAGTTCATGAACGAGCTCGCCGCGGCGGACGCCAAGACGCCCGGCACGCGCCGCCGCGCCTATGCCGATCCGGCGTGGCGCGAGAAGCTCAGGAGCGAGGTGACGCCGCTCTTCCAGCGCTGGTGGGACCGCGTGGTCATCGCCTGGGCGCCCTCGCACAAGGAACTCGAGGAGATGCCGCTCGCCGAGGCGGCGCGCCGGACCGGTAAGGACCCGGTCGACCTCGCCCTCGACCTGGCGCTCGCCAACGACCTGGGCGCGCGCTTCCGCATGGCCGTCATGAACTTCGACGAGCAGGAAGTGGCGGAACTGATCACCGATCCGCACACCATCATCGCGCTCAGCGACGCCGGCGCCCACGCCAACCAGCTGTGCGACGCCTGCTACGCGACCTACCTGCTGGGCCACTGGGTGCGCGAGAAGAAGACGCTCACCGTCGAGCAGGCCGTGCACCAGCTCACCCAGCGGCCGGCCGAGATGTTCGGCATCACCGACCGCGGCGTGCTGGCCCCGGGCCGTCCCGCCGACGTCGTGGTGTTCGATCCCAGGACCGTGGGCCCGGGACCGCTGAAGCGCGTCTACGACCTGCCGGCCGGCGCCGACCGCCTGGTCTCCGAGGCGAGCGGCATCGACGCCGTGATCGTCAACGGCAGCGTCATCCGCCGGAACAACAAGGACACGTTCGGCGCCCAGGACCGGCTGCCGGGCCGCCTGCTGCGCCACGGCCGCGCGGCGTAACGCGCGACATACCTCAGGGGGAGAGACTCATGATCCACGTCGTCGCCATCATCACCGCCAAGCCCGGCAAGCGCGCCGAGATTCTGCAAAACTTCAAGGCCAACGTGCCCGCCGTGCACGCCGAGAAGGGTTGTATCGAGTACGGCGCCACGGTGGACACCGACGGCGGCCCGTTCGCCAAGTTCGGCCCCGACACCTTCGTGGTGATCGAGAAGTGGGCGAGCATGGACGACCTGAAGGCGCACGGCGCTTCGGCGCACATGAAGGCCTACGGCGAGAAGAACAAGGATCTCGTCGCCAGCCGCGCCGTCCACGTGCTGCAGAACGCTTGATCGCCCAAGGCGACGTCGACGCCTACGCGCGCGACGGCGTCGTCTGCCTGCGCGACCGGTTCGATGCGCGCTGGATAAAGCGCCTGCGCGCCGCGGTCGAACGCGACCTCGCCGCCCTCGGCCCCAACGCCACCAATTTCGCCGAGGGCAGCAGCGCCGGAAAATTCTTCGGCGACATGTTCATGTGGCGGCACGACGCGGACTTCCGCGCGGCGGCGCTGGAATCGCCGGCCGCCGTGATCGCGGCGCGGCTGATGGGATCGGAGACAGCCGACTTCTTCTACGACCAGCTGTTCGTAAAGGAGCCCGGCACCGCCCATCCCACGCCGTGGCACCAGGATCAGCCCTACTGGCCGGTGACCGGCTGGCAGATCGCCACGGTATGGATCGCGCTCGACCGGGTCGACCGCAGCAACGGCGCGGTCGAGTTCGTGGCCGGTTCGCACCGCTGGGGCGTCAATTTCCGGCCGACCCCGTTCCGCAAGGGCCATGAGGCCAAGTTCACGTCGAGCGACCTCGCGCCGATTCCCGACATCGAGGCCGAACGCGACCGGCACGACATCAGATCGTGGGAGATGGACGCCGGCGACTGCCTGGTCTTCCACGCCATGATCGTGCACGGCGCGCCAGGCAACCTGACGCCCGGGGCGCGCCGCCGCGGCCTCGCGCTCCGCTACACCGGCCACGACGTGCGCTACGATCCGCGCCCCGGCACCTTCCAGTTTCCGCACCAGCCCGACCTCGCGGCCGGCGCGGCGATGACCTGTGACCTCTTCCCGCGCGTCTGGCCGCGCCACTGACAGCCGGCCTGACACCGGCGCGGAGGGCGGCCCGAGTCGTTCTCAGGCCTTGCGCAGGATGCCGGTCTCGACGATCTGCAGCATGGCGCCGATCAGCGTCTCGCGGTCCGACCACGGGAACTCGGGCTTCATGATCAGGGCGGCGACCAGGCCGTGCATGCTCATCCAGCACAGCTCGGCGCAGGTGTCCGGCGGATAGTTCAGGCGCACGCCCGACGCCTCGATCTGCGCCAGCAGGGCGACCAGCCGGCTGAACACGATCGCGCCCCCGACGCCGGGCCGGTCGGGATCGTCGGTCGGCATGCGGTGGCCGACCCGGCGCAGCGATTCGGGGATGTTGTTGCCGATGAAGATCAGCCGGTATTCGTCGGGGTGACTGAGGCCGAAGCGCACGTAGGCGTCGCCGAAGCGGTTCAGCCGTTCGACCGGCATGCCGGGGCCCTTCTCGATCTGGTCGATGCTGTCGATCAGGAGGGCGAAGGTCTGGTCGCAGAGCGCCAGCATCATCGCTTCCTTGTCCTGGAAGTAGAGATAGAGCGCGGGCGCTGAGACGCCGACCCGGTCGGCGATCTTGCGGATCGTCGTGGCGTCGTAGCCCTGCTCCAGGAACAGGTCCTTGGCGGCCTGGAGGATCTCGTCGCGGCGCGTGTGGCCCTCGCCGCGTTTCTTGCGGCCGGACGTCGCGGCGGTCGATAGCGCGGTCAAATGTCAGCTCCCTGCCCTTGACTCTTACCTTAACGTAGATAAGTTATCAACGGTAAGTTACCACTGGTCAGTTATTACAGACCATTGTAACCCTCGGAAGAGAGGCCCGCCATGCGTGTTCCGAGCTTTCGCCTGCCCGGGAAGCGTCCCACCAACAAGCTTCTAGCCGCCGCGGCCGCCGGCCTTGCCCTCATCGCCTCGGCCGGCCTCCTCACCCTGTTTTTCACGGCGCCGTCCTTCACCGCCCTGGCCTCCCGCGCCCCGGCCGACGAACCCGTGGTCCAGCCGGCCCGCGTCCTGGAAATCGCCTACCGCCAGCAGTCCCAGACCCTGGTCCTGGCCGGCACAGTGGTGCCGCGCATCGAGACCACCCTGGGCTTTCGCGTCACCGGCAAGATCGTCCGCCGCGCCGTCGACGTCGGCACACCGGTCAAGCCCGGCGACCTGATCGCCCAGCTCGACCCGGCCGACTACCGCCTCGCCGTCGACAACGCCCGTGCAGCCCTTGCCTCGGCCGACGCCGATTACGCCCGCGCCAAGGCCGACCACGACCGCTACCTCGCCCTGCGCGGCGGCACGGCCTTCGTGCCGCAGACCCTCGACCAGCGCCAGTCGCTGGCCGCCACGGCGCAGGCGCGGGTCGAGCAGGCGCGCAGCCAGCTCGCCTCGGCCGAAAACAACCTCGCCTACACCGAGCTGCGCGCCGACGTCGCGGGCATCGTGACCGCGGTCCAGGCCGAGGTCGGCCAGGTGACGGCGCAGGGCCAGGGCGTGATCCGCCTGGCGCGCCTCGACGAGCTGGAAATCCTGGTGGGCGTGCCCGAGCACCGACTGAAGGTCGTGCGCGAGTCGGCCGCGGCCGGCTTCGAGCTGTGGTCCGACCCCGGCCGCCGCCATGCCGCCACCCTGCGCGAGCTCTCGCCCAGCGCCGACCCGGCGACCCGCACCTATCCGGCGCGCTTCAGCGTCATCGATCCGCCGGAGTTCATCGGCCTCGGCATGACGGCGACGTTGAGCTTCACGCGCCCCGACGCCCGGCCGGTGGCCGAGGTGCCGCTGGCCGCCATCTTCCAGCGCGGCACCCAGCCCGCCGTGTGGGTGGTCGACCGCACGACCGGCACGGTCGGCCTGCGCCCCGTCACGATCGCCCGCTGGCGCGACGACAGCGCGGCGATCGCCTCGGGCGTGAGCGACGGCGAGCTGATCGCCACCGCCGGCGTCCACAAACTCGAGGCGGGCCAGAAGGTGAAGCCGCTGCATCCGGGAGCGCGGCCGTGAACGGCCGGTTCAACCTCTCGGCGCTGGCGCTGAAGCACGGCACGCTCACCGTGTTCTTCATGATGGCGCTGACGGCGGCCGGCGTCTTCGCCTTCTTCAGCCTCGGGCGCGCCGAGGATCCGCCCTTCACCATCAAACAGATGGTGGTGTCGGCGGCGTGGCCGGGCGCCACCTCGCGCGAGGTCGAGCAGCAGGTCACCGACAAGATCGAGACCAAGCTTCAGGAGCTGCCCTACTTCTTCAACGTCACGAGCTACACCAAACCCGGCGAGACGGTGCTCTACGTCTCGCTGCGCGACGACGTCCCGCCGGCCAAGGTGCCCGACCTCTGGTACCAGGTGCGCAAGAAGGTCGGCGACATCCGCGGCAGCCTGCCCCAAGGCGTCATCGGTCCGTTTTTCAACGACGAGTACGGCGACACTTATAGCCTGATCTGGGCCTTCGAATCCGACGGCTTCTCGCCTGCCGAGGTAAAGGACATCGCCAAGGCGGTGCGCCAGCGCATCCTGCGCGTGC
>JAIETA010000098.1 GCA_019745575.1 Reyranella sp.
TCGCGCCTGCGCGCAGCGCCGGCGGTAGCCGTGGCGCCGCCCGACGACGAACTGCTGGGATCGATCATCCTGAAGCAGCTCGGCGACCGGCAATTGCATGCCGGCGCCGGCGTCGTGCAGTATCTGGTGTCGCACATGGAGCGGTCGGCGGAAGCCGCCCGCCGCGTCGTGGCGGCGCTCGACCGCCGCGCGCTGGTCGAGCGGCGGGAGATCGACCGGCGGCTGGCCGCCGACGTCCTGGCGGAACTTTCCGGCACATCGCCGGGACCTTGAGGAGGAAGTAATGCGAAAGATGCTCCTGGCGGCCCTGCTGGTCGCTCTTGCCCCGGCGGCGTCCGCCCAGACGTCGCCGGTCATGGGCACCTGGCTCTCGGCCTCGGGCGTGGCCCAGGTCAGGATCGAACCGTGCCCCGATCCGGCGAACGGGCCACTCTGCGGCTTCATCGTCGGCCTCATCAATCCCAAGGGACCGAACGGAGTCGCGGTGGCGCCGGAGGCGGCGACCGACTACCGCAACGAAAACCCGGCGCTGCGCAGCCGCAAGGTGCTGGGCATGCCGCTGATCTGGGGATTCAAGAAGACGGCCGATGCCAACGCCTTCGAAGGCGGCCAGATCTACAATGGCGAGAACGGCAAGACCTACTCGGCCAACATCACTCTGCAGCCCGACGGCACGCTCCGGCTGCGGGGCTATGTCGGTTCGCCGATGTTCGGCGAGACCCAGGTCTGGACGCGCGTGAAATAGGGGAAACGACGATGGACATGGGGATCAAGGGTCGCAAGGCGATCGTCTGCGCGGCGAGCAAGGGGCTGGGCAAGGGCTGCGCCATGGCGCTGGCCCGCGAGGGCGTCGACCTCGTCATCAACGCCCGCACCAAGGCGGAGCTGGACGCCACGGCGGAGGAGATCCGCAAGGCGACGGGCGTCAAGGTGACGGCGATCGCCGTCGACGTCACGACCGACGCCGGCCGCCACGCGGTGCTCGCGGCCTGCCCGGAGCCCGACATCATCGTCAACAACGCGGGCGGCCCGCCGCCCGGCGACTTCCGCGACTGGACCCGCGACGACTGGATCAAGGCGATCGACGCCAACATGCTGACGCCGATCGAATTCATCAAGGCCACGGTCGACGGCATGATGAAGCGCGGCTTCGGTCGCATCGTGAACATCACATCGAGCTCGGTGAAGGCGCCGATCGACATCCTGGGCCTCAGCAACGGCGCCCGCAGCGGACTTACGGGCTTCGTGGCCGGCGTGTCGCGCACGACGATCCGCCACGGCGTCACCATCAACGGCTTGCTGCCGAGTCCGTTCGACACCGACCGCCTGCGCGGCACGATGAAGGCGCGCGCGGCCAAGGCCGGGCGCAGCTTCGACGAGGAGTACAAGACGGCGGCCAAAGCCCATCCCGCCGGCCGTTTCGGCAGCGCGGAGGAGTTCGGCATGATGTGCGCGTTCCTGTGCAGCGTGCACGCGGGCTACATGACCGGCCAGAACATCCTGATGGACGGCGGGCAATATCCCGGGACCTACTAGCCTCAGCGGCGGGTGAGGTCGCGCGGCCGGACGAAGGCCGCCAATTCGGCGGTGCCGGCCGCGAGGTCGGACCAGCGGTCGGGGCGGGCCCGCAGGACGGCGAGTGCGCCGGTCGGATATTTTTCGCGCAGGGCGGCGAGGGCGGGCGCCGGCCCGCGGTCGGCCAGTGCCGTCGCGAGTTCCCAGATACCGTCGTTGTGGCCGATCAGCAGGACACTGCCCACCGCATCGTCCACCGCCTGCAAGCGGGCCAGCAGGGCGTCCTCGGCGGCCAGGTAAAGCTCGTCCTCCAGAGAGATCTTGGGGGCCGGCGCGCCCAGCCGCGCGATAAGGGGTGCCAGCGTCTGGCGGGTCCGCGTGGCCGTCGAGCACAGGATCAGGTCGGGATGCGGCGCATTGCGGGCAATCTCGTCGGCCATCGCCTTGGCCGCCTGCTCGCCCCGCCGGTTGAGCGGGCGGTCGTGGTCGCTCAGCCGGGGGTCGCTCCAGGCCGATTTTGCATGTCGCAGGAGGAGAATTGCCTTCACCGGGCCTAACCTAAAAAACGCTTTGAAAACAAGCCACTAGTTAAATGCCATGACACCGTCATGTAGAGACGTTACCGTTCCTGTGCATAACCCGGAGAAAAGCCCCTGGTCGGGGCCAACCATGGACGCGCTCAACACCACAGGCAATCCGACGCCGGCCTCCGGGATCACGCCCGACAGCCCGCTACGCTTCATCAACCGCGAACTGTCGTGGCTCGCGTTCAACATGCGCGTGCTTGAGGAGGCCAGCAACACGCGCCACCCGCTGCTCGAACGGGTCCGCTTCCTGTCGATTTCGGCCGCCAATCTCGACGAATTCTACATGGTCCGCGTGGCCGGCCTGGTCGACATGCTGCAGACGCGCTCGACCCTGCTGAGCGACGACGGCATGACCCCGGCCGAGCAGCTGCTGGCGATCCGCGACCGCGCCTCCAGCCTGATGGCCCGCCAGCAGGACGTCTGGGCGGCGCTGCAGGACGACCTGCGCGCGGCGGGCATCGCAGTCCTCGATGCCGACGAACTCACGGCCGGCGAGCGTGCCTGGCTCGACCAGTACTTCATCGACCAGATCTTCCCGATCCTGACGCCGCTCGCGATCGACCCGGCGCATCCGTTCCCGTTCATCCCCAACGGCGGCTTCTCGGCCATCCTGAAGCTGCAGCGCCGGGACGACCGCCGGCCGCTGATGGCGCTGCTGCCGCTGCCGCCGCAGGTCGACCGCTTCGTGCGGCTGCCGGGGGCGGCGGTCCGCTTCCTGCCGCTCGAGGACCTGGTCGACATCTACCTGCCGCGGCTGTTTCCCGGCTACGAGGTGATCGAACGCGCCTTCTTCCGCGTCATCCGCGACAGCGACGTCGAGATCAACGAGGAGGCCGAGGATCTCGTGCTGCTCTACGAGAGCGCGCTCAAGCGCCGCCGCCGCGGCGACCTGATCTCGATCTCGGTCAACAGCGCGATGCCGGCCGAACTGCGCGACTTCCTGTTCGACCAGCTCGAGGTTCCCGACCAGACGCCGACGGTGCACGTCTTCCACCTCGACCGCATGCTGAACATCGGCGACGTGAAGGCGGTCATCGTCGACGACCTGCCCGACCTCAAGTTCGCGCCCTACAACGCCCGCTTCCCGGAGCGCATCCGCGACTTCGGCGGCGACTGCTTCGCCGCCATCCGCGCCAAGGACATCGTCGTCCACCATCCCTACGAGAGCTTCGACGTCGTGGTGCAGTTCCTGCGCCAGGCGGCGCGCGATCCGGCCGTCGTGGCGATCAAGCAGACGCTCTACCGCACCAGCCACGACTCGCCGATCGTGAAGGAGCTGATTTCGGCGGCCGAGGCCGGCAAGACGGTGACGGCGCTGGTCGAGCTGAAAGCGCGCTTCGACGAGGAGGCCAACATCCGCTGGGCGCGCGACCTCGAGCGCGCCGGCGTCCAGGTGGTCTACGGCTTCATCGACCTGAAAACCCACGCCAAGGTCTCGATGGTCGTGCGCCGCGAGGGCCAGTCGATCCGCACCTACGTGCATTTCGGCACCGGCAACTACCATCCGATCACCGCCCGCATCTACACCGACCTGTCGTTCTTCACCTGCGACCCGGCGATGTGCCGCGATGCCGCGCGCCTGTTCAACTACATGACCGGCTACGCAAGGCCCGAGCAGATGGAGAAGATCGCCTTCGCGCCGGTGACGCTCAGGCCCACGCTTTACGGCCTGATCGACGCCGAGATCGCCAACGCCCGCGCGGGCAAGCCCGCCGGCATGTGGATCAAGCTCAATTCGCTGGTCGATTCGGGGCTGATCGACCGGCTCTACGCCGCCTCGCAGGCGGGCGTCCATGTCGACCTGGTGGTGCGCGGCATCTGCTGCCTGCGGCCCGGCGTCAAGGGACTGAGCGAGAACATCCGCGTGCGCAGCATGATCGGGCGCTTCCTCGAACATGCCCGGATCATTTGCTTCGGCAATGGCCGGCCGCTGCCGTCGCCCAACGCCAAGGTGTATCTGTCGTCGGCCGACTGGATGCCGCGCAACCTCGATCGCCGCGTCGAGCTTCTCTGTCCGGTGGAGAACCCGACGGTGCACGAGCAGGTGCTCGACCAGATCATGGTCGCCAACCTGAAGGATGACGGGCAGAGCTGGATCATGATGCCGGACGGCTCCTACGGCCGGCCGCAGCCGGGCAAGGAACCGTTCATCGCCCACCACTACTTCATGACCAACCCGTCGCTTTCCGGCCGCGGCAGCGCGCTCAAGCTGAGCGGCGCGGTGCCGAGACTGGTCCTCCGGGCCTGATCCCGCCAGCGGCGTCCGCGTCGCCTCGTCGCGCCCGCGGCACCGCTGTAATTCCCTGCGGTTTAGGCTAGAGGGAGCGCGCATGGACGGCGAACCCAACGCAGGCGCCACGACCTCCCGGGGAATCCCCGAGAAGGGCCGCGTCGGCATCATCGACGTCGGCTCGAACTCCATTCGCCTCGTCGTCTACGAGCGGGCCAGCCGCGCCCCTCTGCCGGTGTTCAACGAGAAGGTGCTGTGCGGCCTGGCCCGCGGGCTCGACGCCACCGGACGGCTCAATCCGGCCGGCGTCGAGATGGCGCTGTCGAACATCGATCGCTTCGTCACGCTGGCCCAGAACATGAAGGTGACGTCGCTCGACCTGCTCGCCACGGCAGCCGTCCGCGACGCGGCCGACGGCGCCGACTTCATGCGCGAGATCGCGCGGCGGCCCGGCATCCGGGCCCATGTGGTGAGCGGCCAGGACGAGGCCCGCTTCTCGGGCTTCGGCGTCATCTGCGGCATGCCGGAGGCCGAGGGGGTGATGGGCGACCTAGGCGGCGGCAGCCTCGAGCTGGTGGCGCTGGGCCAAGGCCGGCTGGGCGAGTCGAGCACGCTGCCGGTCGGGCCGTTGCGCCTGATGTCCTCGGGCAAGGCCGATCCGCGACGGACCGTGCTGGAGGCGATAGAAAGCGTGCCCTGGCTGCGCCAGCAGACGGGCAAGACGTTTTATGCCGTGGGCGGCGCCTGGCGCTCCTTCGCGCGCCTGCACATGGAGCAGGCGGGCTATCCGCTGCACATCATCCATCACTACGAGATCGCGGCCGAAGAGGCCCGCGCGGTGGCGCGCCTGATCGCCGTGCAGAGCGCCAAGTCGCTGGAGAAGATGCCGGGCGTGTCGCGCCGGCGCGTCGATACCCTGCCGCTGGCCTGCCTGGCGCTGGACCGCCTGCTGGCAGCGCTCAAGCCCAGGACCGTGGTGTTCTCGGCGTTCGGCCTGCGCGAGGGCTTCTACTACTCGCGCCTGAGCGAGGCCGAGCGCACCCGCCACCCGCTGATCGCCTTCACCGAGGAGCAGGGCGCGGGCTGGCGGCGCTTCGATCTGTCGCCCGACGAGATCTTCGACTGGCTGACGCCGGCGTTCGCCGGCGAAGGCCCGGGCGACCGCATTCTGCGCAGCGCGGCCTGCCATCTCAGCGACATTTCGTGGAACGACCATCCCGACTACCGCGCCGAGCAGGCCTATGTCCGCGTCCTGCACCTGCCGGCGCCGGGCATGAGCCACCGCGAGCGGGCGCTGCTCGCCATGGCACTGACCTACCGTTACAAGAGCGAGCCGAAGTCGGCGACCATGGATACGGCGCTCAGGCTGTGCGACGGCAAGGGCCGGTCGTACGCACGCCGCCTCGGCGCCTGCCTCAGGCTGGCCTACAACCTGTCCGGTGGCGCGCCGGGCCTGCTGCCGCGGATCTCGCTGCAGCGTACCGAGCGGGATCTCCGCCTCGTCGTGCCGGCGGAGCTCCGGGGCCGGCTGGGCGACGTCACGGCGCGGCGCCTGCAGACGGCGGCCGACGCCTTCGACCTCAAGTCGGCGATCGTGACGGCCTAGGCGGGCGGCGACACCGGGATCAGCCGCGGCTGATCGCCCGACAGCGCGAGCGCCAGGCGGCCCTCGATCAGGTCGACGGCGTCGGCGCCGAACACCTCGCGCCGCCAGCCTTTCAGGACCGGGACGTCGCGCTTGCCCGCGGCCAGGCGATCGAGTTCGTCGGCGCCGGCGACCAGCCGGCCGGCGACGCCGGCCTGCTCGGCCTTCAGCCGCAGCAGCGTGCGCAGCAGGTCGACGACGGCGCTGGGGGCGCGCAGCTGCTCCGGCGGCTTGTCGCGCGTCGGCAGTTCGGAGTCCGGCAGGCTGCGGGCCCGCTCGATGGCTTCCATCAGCTCGCGGCCCTGCCAGCCCTCGGCGAAGCCGCGGCCGAGCCCCCGTGTCATGGCCAGCTCCTCGATGCTCTTGGGCGCGTGGCTGGCGATCTCGAGCAGCTGCTCGTCGCGCAACAGGCGCTGGCGCGGAATGTCGATGCGTTGTGCAGTGCGCTCGCGCCACGCCGCCACTTCCTTGAGGATCGCCAGCAGCCGCGGCGAGGCGCCGCGCGGCTTGAGCCGCCGCCACGCCTGCTCGGGATCGGCCCGATAGGTTGCCGGGTCGTTCAGCACCGCCATCTCCTCGGCGATCCAGGGCAGGCGCCCCGACTTCTCGAGTTGACGTCGCAGCTTCTCGTAGACCACCCGCAGGTGGGTGACGTCCGACAGCGCGTAGGTGATCTGCCGCTCGCTGAGCGGCCGGCGGCTCCAGTCGGTGAAGCGGCTCGACTTGTCGATCTTGGCCTTGGCGAGCTTGGTGGCGAGCGATTCATAGGAGGCCGCCTCGCCGTGGCCGCACACCATCGCGGCCACCTGGGTGTCGAACAGGGGCTGCGGCACCTGGGTCATGCGCAGGTAGAAGATTTCGAGATCCTGCCGGGCCGCGTGAAAGACTTTCAGGACCTTGGAGTTGGCCATCAGCTCGTCGAGCGGCGCGAGGTCGATGCCCTCGGCCAGGGTATCGATGGCCGCCGCTTCCTCCGGCCCCGCCACCTGGGCCAGGCAGAGCTTGGGCCAATAGGTGCGCTCGCGCATGAACTCGGTGTCGACGGCGATGAATTCGGCCTCGGCCAAGGGCTTGCAGAAAGACGCGAGTTCGTCGGTCGTGGTGATGAGCTTCATTGGGCCGATCTATAGCGGGCGCCGCCGCTGCCGGCAAAGCCAACCCTGCGGCAGGGGCCCGTTCCCTTGACTTGGCCCTTCAATCCGTGCCTTTTGCCGGGCCTGAAAACCCGGAAAATACGCGATGTCTTCTGCCTACCGAACCCATACGTGCGGCCAGTTGCGGCCGGAACATGTCGGCCAGCAGGTCCGCTTGTCGGGCTGGGTCCAGCGCAAGCGCGACCACGGCAATCTGCTGTTCATCGACCTGCGTGATCACTATGGCGTGACCCAGGTGGTGGTGGATGCTGCCAGCCCGGTCTTCAAGACCGCCGAGGCGGTGCGCAGCGAGAGCGTGATCACGGTCAGCGGCAAGGTCGTGGCCCGCGACGCCGCCACGGTCAATCCGCGTCTCGCCACGGGGCAGGTCGAGCTCGATGCCGCCGAGATGGTCGTGCAGTCGATGGCCGAGCCGCTGCCGATCCCGGTCCACATCGAGAACGACACGACGCCCGAGGAACTGCGGCTGAAATACCGCTTCCTCGATCTGCGCAAGGACAAGCTGCACAAGAACATCGTGCTGCGCAGCCAGGTCATCTCGTCGCTTCGGCGGCGCATGATCGAGCAGGACTTCATCGAGTTCCAGACGCCGATCCTGACCGCCGACAGTCCGGAAGGCGCCCGCTCCTACGTCGTGCCGAGCCGGCTCCATCCCGGCAAGTTCTACGCCCTGCCGCAGGCGCCGCAGATGTTCAAGCAGCTCCTGATGGTGTCGGGCTTCGACCGCTACTTCCAGATCGCACCCTGCTTCCGCGACGAGGACGCGCGCGCCGATCGCGCGCCGGGCGAGTTCTACCAGCTCGACTTCGAAATGAGCTTCGTCACGCAAGAGGACGTCTTCGCCGCCATCGAGCCGGTGCTGGGCGGCGTGTTCGAGGAGTTCGCGGGCTTCGGTCGCGACACGCCGCGCAAGGTGACGCCGTTTCCGTTCCCACGCATTCCCTACGCCGAGGCGCTGCTCGCCTACGGCACCGACAAGCCCGACCTGCGCAATCCGCTGCGCATCGTCGATGCGGGCGAGGTCTTCGCCGGCTCCGACTTCAAGGTGTTCGCCGGCATCGTGGCGGCAGGCGGCGTCGTGCGGGCGCTGCGTGCGCCCAAGGCAGGCGGCCAGCCGCGCAGCTTCTTCGACAAGCTCAATTCCTGGGCGCAGGGCGAGGGCAAGCCCGGCCTCGGCTACATCGTGCTCGAGGGCGGCGCGGGCAAGGGGCCGATCGCCAAGTTCGTCGCCGGCGAGCGGCTGACGCGGCTGAAGGGGCTGACCGGGGCCGAGGATGGCGACGCGGTGTTCTTCGTTGCCGACAAGCCGGAGCTGGCATGGAAGTTCGCTGGCCAGGCGCGCACCAAGGTCGCCCAGGAACTGGGCCTGATCGCCGAAGATGAGTTCCGCTTCTGCTGGATCGTCGACTTCCCGATGTTCGAGTACGACGAGAAGGCCAAGAAGATCGACTTTAGCCACAACCCGTTCTCGATGCCCCAGGGCGGGCTGGAAGCGCTCGAGACCCAGGATCCGCTGACGATCAACGCCTGGCAGTACGACATCGTCTGCAATGGCATCGAGCTGTGCTCCGGCGCCATCCGCAACCACAAGCCCGAGATCATGTACAAGGCGTTCGGCATCGCGGGCTACAGCCGGGAAGAGGTCGAGGCACGCTTCGGCGGCATGCTGAACGCCTTCAAGTTCGGCGCGCCGCCGCACGGCGGGGCCGCGCCCGGCGTCGACCGTATCGTCATGCTGCTGGCCGACGAGCCCAACATCCGCGAGGTCATCTGCTTCCCGATGAACCAGCAGGCCGTCGACCTGATGATGGACGCGCCAGCCGAACTGCCGGCCGAGAAGCTGCGCGAGCTTCACCTGGCATTGCGGTTGCCGCCACCCCGGAAGGACTAGGGGTGGTAGCCGTCGTGGGAATTGACTGAAGGAATAAAATACACTATATTCAAAGAGTTATAGTCTTTTTATAAAGAAGATTATGAACTCATTTCGGCGCCTCGCGATTGTGCTTCCCTTGGTCTCGGGCATGGCCCTCTTGACCGGCGCCTGTGGCGTGCCGCTGGCGGTGTCGGCCGGCAGCTATGCCGCCGACGGCGGCCTGCTCGCCGCCAGCAACAAGACCTCGACCGACCATTTTGCCTCGATGGTATCCCAGAAGGACTGCGCCATGTGGCGCGCCTTCCGCGGTCGCGCCATCTGCAAGGAGCGCGAGGGCGACAAGGATCCCTACGCCGTCGACTACGACGAGCCGCAACGCTCGGTAAGCGAGGACGGCACCAAGTATGGCCCGCCGCTGCGCGGCGCGCCCGATGC
>JAIETA010000027.1 GCA_019745575.1 Reyranella sp.
AGCAGTCGACCATGCGATGCTGCAGCACCTGGAACTTGCCGATCGGCACGCCGAACTGCTTGCGGGTCTTGATGTATTCCAGCGTCGCGGCATTGATGGCGTCCATGCAGCCCGTGGCCTCGGCGCAGAGCGCCACGATAGCGCGGTCGACGCCGTCCTCGACGATGCCAAATCCCTCGTCGACCTTGCCGAGGACCGCGTCGGCACCGACCGAGACCTTGTCGAAGGTGAGTTCGGAGGCGCGCAGCGCGTCCTGGGTCGGGTAGTCGCGGCGGGAAAGACCCTTGGCCTTGCCGTCGACGATGAACAGCGTGAGGCCCTTGGGTTCGCGCGCGCTGCCGGCGGTGCGGGCGAGCACGATGATGTGGTCGGCGGAGGCCGCGTTGTAGACCACGCCCTTGTGGCCCGAGAGCGACCAGCCGGCGCCTTCCTTGGTAGCCTTGAGCGACACGTCGGCCAGGTTGTAGCGGCTCTGGCGCTCGAGCCAGGCCAACGCGAACTGCTTCTTGCCCTCGATCATCGGCGCCAGCAGCGCCTCCTTCTGGGCCGCCGTGCCGACGCGGGCAATCATGCCGCCGCCCAGCACGACGGTCGGCAGGAACGGTTCCAGCACCAATCCCTTACCGAACTGCTCCATCACGATCATGGTCTCGATCGGACCGCCGCCATAGCCGCCGTCCTCTTCCGAAAACGACATGCCGAGCCAGCCCAGCTCGGCGAACTGCGCCCAATTCTCGGGCAGCCAGCCGCGGTCGGTCGCCGCGATCTTGCGGCGGGCGTCGAACGCGTACTTGTCGCGCACGAAACGCTCGGCCTGCTCCTGCAGCTGCTTCTGTTCGTCGGAAAGGGACAGATCCATGGTTCTCCTCCGGAATTCCTTGATGCCTTATAGCCCCCGTCAGAGGCCAAGCACCATCTTGGACACGATGTTCTTCTGAATCTCGGTGCTGCCGCCGTAGATGCTGGTCTTGCGCATGTTGAAATAGCGCGGCGCGGCCGGCGGCGCGTGGTCGGGACCGACCGGCGTCTCGTTGGTGTCGTGGAACAGCATGCCGGGCTGGTAGGGGGCGGCGTATTCGCCCACTGCCTCCATGGCGAGTTCGGCGATGCGCTGCTGGATCTCGGAGCCCCGGACTTTCAGCGTCGAGACCTCCGGTCCGGGCGCACCGCCCAGGGCCATGGTCGACAACGCGCGCAGCTCGCTCATCTCAAGCGCCTGCACCTGCAGGTCGACGTCGGCGATCTTCTCGGCCATCGACGGATCGTCGCTGATCGAGCGCAGCATCGAGACACCGCGCTTGGACGACGGCACCTCGGCGATGCCCAGCCGCTCGTTGGCGAGCAGGAACTTGGCGCAGGTCCAGCCCTCGTTCTCCTTGCCGATCAGGTTCCCGACAGGGACCTTGACGTTGTCGAGGAACACGTCGTTCACGGCATGGGCGCCGTCGAGCATGATGATCGGCCGCACGGTGACGCCGGGCGTCTTCATGTCGATCAGCAGGAAGGAGATGCCCTCCTGTGCCTTGGCCTCCGCGTTGGTCCGCACCAGACAGAAGATCCAGTCGCCCCAATGGGCGTAGGAGGTCCAGGTCTTCTGGCCGTTCACGATGTAGTGGTCCCCCCCGGAGTCCGAGGCTCGCTCGGCCTTGGTGCGCAGGTTGGCGAGATCCGATCCCGCGCCCGGCTCGCTATAGCCCTGGCACCACGACACCGTCGATTCGCGGATGCCCGGCAGGAAGCGCGCCTTCTGCTCGTCGTTGCCGAAGGTGTAGATCACCGGCCCGACCATCTTGGGCCCGAACGGCAGAATGCGCGGCGCGCCCTCCTCGGCCAGCACGTTCTCGAACAGGAAGCGCTGCGTGACGTCCCAGCCCGGCCCGCCATACTTCTTCGGCCAGGTATAGGCGAGCCAACCCTTCTTCCCCAGCGCCTGCTGCCACACCATGTGGTCGTCGCGGTCGTAGTGCTTGCCGGAGAAGGTCTTCTCCTTGGTCGCCGGCGAGAGATTCTCGCGCGCGAAGGCACGGATTTCGTCGGCGAACGCCTTGTGTTCGGATTTCAGCGCGAGATCCATCCTAGAAGCCCCTTGTCACAGCCCGAGCACCATCTTGCTGATGATGCCTTTCTGGATCTCGTTGCTGCCGCCGTAGATCGTGGTCTTGCGCGTGTTGAAATAGCGCGGCGCCGCGAGATGGGCGTACTCAGGCCCGACCGGCGCCTCGTTGGTGCCCTGCCACAGCAAGCCGGGCAGATACGGCGCCGAATATTCGCCGACAGCCTCCATCGTGAGCTCGGTGAGGCGCTGCTGGATCTCCGAGCCGCGGACCTTCAGGCCCGACACTTCCGGCCCGGGCTGGCCGCCATGCGCCATCTGCGACAGCACGCGCAGCTCGGTGTATTCCAGCGCCGTCACCTGGATTTCCAGATCGGCGATCTTCTCGGCGAAGCTCTGGTTCTCGATCAGCGGCCGGCCGTTGTCCTGCTCGGCGCGGGCGATGTCCTTCAGCGCCTCGACGCCGCGCTTGGACTGCGGCACGGCGGCAATGCCCAGCCGCTCGTTGGCCAGCAGGAATTTTGCGCAGGTCCAGCCCTCGTTCTCCTTGCCCACCAGGTTGGCGACGGGAACTCTTACATTGTCGAAGAAGACCTCGTTCACCTCGTGGCCGCCGTCGGCCATGATGATGGGCTTCACGGTGATGCCTGGCGTCTTCATGTCGATCAGCAGGAAGGAGATGCCCTCCTGCGGCTTGGACTTCGAATCGGTTCGCACCAGGCAGAAGATCCAGTCGGCCCAGTGGCCCATCGTGTTCCAGGTCTTCGATCCGTTCACGATGTAGTGGTCGCCGTCTTTCTCCGCCTTGGTCCGGAGCGAGGCGAGGTCGGAGCCGGAGCCCGGCTCGGAGTAACCCTGGCACCACCACACCAAGCTTTCGCGAATCGCCGGCAGGTACTTCTGCTTCTGCTCCTCGCTGCCGAAGGTGTAGATCACCGGCCCCACCATCTTGGTGCCGAACGGGATGATGCCGGGCGCGTATTCCTCGGCGCAGATATTCTCGAAGATGTAGCGTTCGGCCGGCGTAAAGCCCGGGCCGCCGTGCTTCTTGGGCCAGGTGTAGACCAGCCACCCCTTCTTCCCGAGTGCCTGCTGCCAGCGCATGTAGTCGTCGCGGCCAAGATGCTTGCCGTTCTTGACCTTGTCGCGCACGTCGGCCGGCAGGTTGGCTTTGACGAACGCGCGCACGTCGTCGGCGAACTTCTGTTCTTCAGGCGTGAAAGCGAGGTCCATGCGTCCCTCCCGGGCCGGGTTTTCGAGTTGCCGGAGTTTAGCCACGCGTCCGCTTCGGACAAGCGCCACTCTATCGGCTGGCGGATCGCAGCGCCGCGAAGCGGAACGAGTTTACGTAGGAAATCCGTTACGTCAGACCGCCTTGCCGGGGGTCGTCG
This sequence comes from Reyranella sp., assembly GCA_019745575.1. Lineage (GTDB taxonomy): Bacteria > Pseudomonadota > Alphaproteobacteria > Reyranellales > Reyranellaceae > Reyranella. Next base: position 3,445 of record JAIETA010000027.1, read on the forward strand.
CATAGGCGGCGGGCGACAGGGCGAACGCCGAGCCCTGCCAGTCGGGATCGCCGCTTTGCCATTTGCGCCGGTTCGCGTGGGCGAGCCTCCGATAGAGACGAAGGGCCGCAAGGTCGTCCAGAGCGGCCGTATCCACGGCCAGGTGCTTGGCCAGAAGCGTGCAGCGAAACGGCCGTACCACCGAGCCGTCCCACACCGACGCATTCATCTCCGAATGCCCCGACAGCGACAGCGCATGCAGGTTGCACGAGCCGATCGTGGCCCAGGCATCGTCGATCACCATCAGCTTGGCATGCACATAGGTCGGACGGCGCTCTCCTTCCTCCGACGCTGCGACTCCGGCCAGCAGGAAGTTGGGATGGCGGCCCAGCGCTTCCAGGCCGTCGAAGCGCGCCCGCTGCGCCGGGTTGCGGCGGGCCTCATAGACATGGGGTTCCGGAATCGCCGGAACCAGAAGGACGACTTCGACGCCACGCTCGAGCGCGCGCTCGAGGCAGTGCGCGATCTCCGGTATCGGGATGGCCTGGTTCTCCAGGTAGATCGTGCGCCGGGCCGCATCGATTGCCCGCTTGTACTGCTCCAGGATCGACCGCTCGCCGCGCGCCACGTCGAAGGCGGCATGGCCGGGTGTGGCCCGGCCGTCGGTGTAACGGTCGGCATGCAGCGTACGCTGGATCTGCACGACACTCGTGCCCCGCGATCCGGAGGCGACCTGCGGAAACGGCAGTGCGTCGGTCGCGTCGCACGCCCAGTTGCCGTCCGCCGCGGTCCGTTCGCTCGCCTCGTTCCAGCGCTGGACGAAGTTGTGGTGGACGTCCGTGGCCGACGGTCCGGCCACCTCGACGTAGGCATCGTGGCGCCGGAGCGCTTCGGTGCTGAGGTTGATGCCGCCGACGAAGGCCGTCTCCGACGGCTGCCCGGCATCGATCATCCAGCTCTTCTGATGCTGACAGAAGACCGTCGCCGCCCGGTCCCAACGAATACGCACGCGCGAACCGGCCGGCGCGCCGCCGAGGACACGGCCATAGTGCTCCGTCTCCGGATTGGGCCGCCACGCCAGCAGGCGCACGTCCAGGCCGCGCGCGACGGCGCTGTCGAGCACGTCGAACAACGCGCCGCGGCCGTCGGGAAAGCGGAAGTCGTCGGCGTGGAAGGCGACGGTCAGCCAGACGCTGTGGCGCGCGGCCTCGACGGCCTCGGCGATGCGCCGGAAGGCGTCCAGACCATCCGCCATCGGCCGCACGAGATTGCCGGCACGCGCCGGATAGGAGCAGAGCGTCGCCGCCGGAATGTCGGAAGCCGCGGTCAAGACGGAACGATCAGCACCTTGTCTGCCTTCAGCTTCTCGATGGCGGCATCGCTCAGGCCGGCCTCGCGCAGAACGTCCACGCCGTCGCCGCCGATGCGGGGCGCGTGGCGGCGGAACTCGGTCTTGGTCTTCTCGAAATCGAGCGGGCTGGCGAAGGTGGTGATCGGTCCCTCGGTCGGATGCTCGCGTTCGGTGAAGAAGCCGGTCGCCTTGAGGTGCGGATCGTCCAGCAGCTCCTCCAGCGTACGCACCGGCATGGCTGGAATGTCGGCCTTGTCGAACATTTCCAGCCAATCCTCCGTCGTGCGGTGCTGCAGCAGCGAGTCGAGCACCTGATAAAGCTCGCTGAAGTGCTTCGGCCGCTCCACTTTGTCGACGAACTTCTTCTCGGTCGCCAGATCGGGCCGGCCGGCCAGGTTGAAGAAGGCGATCCAGTGCTGGTCGGTGTAGGGCAGCGCGCAGATGTAGCCGTTCTTGGTCGGGAACGGGTGGCGGTACTTGTTGATGATGCGGTCGTAGCCCATCGCGCCGCGTTCCGGCCGCCAGGTCGCGCCGAACAGATGCTCGGTCAGCCAGAACGAGGCCAGCGTCTCCAGCATCGGCACCTCGATCATCTGGCCCTCGCCGGTGCGCTGGCGGTGGTAGAGCGCGCCCAGCACCGCGATGCAGAGATGCAGGCCGGTGGTCTTGTCGGCGATCAGGCTCGGCATGAAGCGTGGCGGCTCGCCGTCGACGCGGCTCTGCAGCGAGGCCGCCCCGCTCACGCCCTGCACGAGATCGTCGAAGGCCGGCTTGTGGCCGTAGGGGCCCTTGCGCGCGTAGCCCAGCGAATAGGCGTAGACGATCGCGGGGTTGATCTTCTTCAGGTCCTCGTAGCCCAGCCCCAGCCGTTCTATGGCGGCGGGCCGGCTGTTGTGGATGAACAGGTCGGCCCTGGCGATCATGCCCTTCAGCACTTCCACGGCCTCGGGCTTCTTGAGATCGAGGCAGAGCGAGCGCTTGTTGCGGTTGGCCGCCATGTAGATCGGGCCCATGCCCTTGTCGCGACCCATGACGCCACCCGACAGGCGCAGCAGGTCGCCCTCGGGCGGCTCGACCTTGATCACGTCGGCGCCCATGTCGGCGAGATGCTGCGTGGCGAACGGGCCCAGCAGCACCGCCGTCAGATCGATCACTCTTACGCCTGCAAGCGGCCCCGGCATTTCTTTCCTCGCTGATTCTGGCGTGATGACATCCATGGCGTCGTTCAGAACTTCGGCTTGCGCTTCTCCAGGAAAGCCGCCGTGCCCTCGTGATAGTCGGCACCGAAGTAGACGTCGCGGCGCAGCCCGTGCAGGTACTCGAAGGTGTTGGGGTTGATCGGCACGGACTCGCTCAGCACACGGATCGACTCCTTCGAGGCGGCAATCGACGCCGCCGAGCGGGTCGCAAGCGTCCGCGCCATGTCATAGGTCGTCTTCTCGAGATCGGCCGCAGCCACGATCATGTTGACGATGCCGACCCGTTCCGCCCGCGCCGCGGCAATCGGTTCGGCGGAGAAGAACATCTCCTTCACGACGTTGAGCGGCAATCGGCTCATGAAGTTCAGCAGCCCACCGACATTGTACGGCAGGCCGAGCTTCGCCGGCGTGATGGCGAATGCGCAGCTCTCGTCGCCGTAGACCAGGTCGCACGCCATCACGAGGTCGCACGCACCGCCCCACACCGAGCCGTGCACCATCGCGACGACCGGCGCCGGGAACGCCTTGACCGCCCGCAGGAGCTGCTCGAGCGGATCGCTGTAGGGCAACGGGTCGATGTCGGCCCTGGGCAGTTCGTCGATATCGTGACCGGCCGACCAGACCTTGCCGCCCGTCGCGCTGCGCAACACGACGACGCGGGCATGCTTGGCTTTGAAGTCGTCCAAGGCGGCGACCGTCTCGGCGATCAGCCCGGCGCTGAGCGCGTTGCGCTTCGCGTCATGGTCGAAGGCGATCGTGCCGATGGCTTCGGCGAAGGAGGTCCTGATGAGCGGCATGCCCCGTGGCCTCAGATCAGGGTGATCTTGCGGGCGGCCGCGGTCAGTTCGCCGCGAAAATCGGGATGGGCGATGGCGATCAGCGCTTCGGCGCGCTCCTTGGTCGACTTGCCGCGCAGGTTGACGGCACCGTGCTCCGTCACGACCCATTCGACGTCCATGCGCAGGTCGGTCACCATCGGTACCCTGGGCACGATGCTGGAAACCGTGCCCTTCTTCGCCGTCGACTGGATGGCGATGATCGACTTGCCGCGGCGCGACAGCGAGGCGCCCTTGACGAAGTCGAACTGGCCGCCCGATCCGCTGTATTCGTGCTCGCCGATGAACTCGGCGTTCACCTGGCCGTAAAGGTCGACCTCGATCGCGGTGTTGATCGAGATGAAGTCGTCGTGCTGGGCGATCGTGCGGACGTCGTTGACGTAGGACGACGGATAGCTTTCGAAGGCCGCGTTGTCGTTCATGAAGGCGTACGACTCCGTCGTTCCGAAGGCGACCGTGAAGACATGCTTGTGCCGGTGCGGCCCCTTGCGGCTGCCGTTCACGATGCCCTTCTGGATCAGGTCGGCCATGGCCGGCGAGAACAGCTCGGTATGGATGCCGAGGTCCGAGTGGTTGCCTAGCGCCTGCGCCACACCCGAAGGAATCTTGCCGATGCCGAGCTGGATCGTGGCGCCATCGGGCACCATGGGCGCCACCAGACCGCCGATCGTCCGCCCTTCCGCCGAGGGTTCGGCCGCGCCGGCCTCGATCAACGGCACGTGGTTCTCGACGACGGCCGCGACCTCGCTCACGTGGATCTGCGACTGGCCGAACACGCGCGGCATGTTGCGGTTGACCTCGACGATCAGCCTCTTGGCCCGCCGCGCGGCGACCGAAGCGAAGTCGTTGTTCGTCCCGAGCGAGAAGAAGCCGCCTGAATCCATCGGCGAAACCGTCACGACGAAAGTGTCGAGCGCGATGATCTCTTCGAACAGCCGCGGGATCTGGCTGAAGTTGACGGGAACGAAGCTCACCAGCTTGCGCCCCGTCGCGGCCTGCCGCTTGATGATTTCGTGGTCGGGAGCGCCGATGAAGAAGCTGTGCGCATCGACTTTCCCGATGACGTCCTCGGCCAGCAGCGACTTGGCGAGCGGTTCCATCGCGATCTTGTAGTAGAGGCGGAGCTTCTTCAGGTCGTTGGCGCGCAGCCGCGCCGCGATGGCCGCCAGGACAGCCGGCGGCTGGCCGATCGCCATGCCGGGGGCAATGGTCTCGCCATCGGCGATCGCCGCGACGGCCCTGTCGGCCGTCGTGAGCTTGGCCGCGTACATCTCCGTCAAAGCTGCGCGTTCCATTGCATACTCCAGGACGACAGGTCGCGGCATTCTAGTGGGGGGCGCTCCAAAAGATAGAAGTAGTTCGTCTCAGCAGGCATGATGGGGCAAGGATGACCGTGAGCAGCGGGGGAGCGTAGATGGGTGGAGCGTTGGACGGTCTGCTGGTGGTGAGCGTCGAACAGGCGGTGGCCGCCCCCTACTGTGCCGCGCGGCTGGCCGACGCCGGCGCCCGCGTTATAAAGATCGAGCGGCCGGAGGGCGACTTCGCACGCGCCTACGACGGCTACGTGAAAGGCGAGTCGAGCTACTTCGTCTGGCTGAACCGCGGCAAGCAATCGGTCGCGCTCGACTTCAAGAGGCCTGAGGATCTGGCGCTGCTGCACCGCCTGATCGCCAGGGCCGACGTGCTGATCCAGAACCTGGCGCCGGGTGCCGCCGAGCGCGCGGGCTTCGGCTCTGCCGCAATGCGGACCAAGCACAGGAAGCTCATCACGGTCGACGTCTCGGGCTACGGCGACCACGGCCCCTACAAGAACCGCCGCGCCTACGACCTGCTGGTGCAGGCCGAGAGCGGCCTCGCCTCGATCACCGGCACCGAACACGCGCCGGGTCGCGTCGGCATTTCGGCCACCGACATCGGCACCGGCATGTACGCCCATGCCGCCGTGCTGGAGGCGCTGCTGGCGCGGCAGAAGACCGGCGAGGGCCGCGCCATTTCGGTGTCGCTGTTCTCCTCCATGGCCGAGTGGATGACGGTGCCGCTGCTCGCCATGGACTACGCCGCCTACGAGTGGCCGCGGCTCGGTCTCACCCATCCGTTCATCGCGCCCTACGGCGTCTATCCCAGCGCCGACAAGGTGCCGCTCCTGATCTCGATCCAGAACGACCGCGAGTTCGAGCGCCTGTGCCACGGCGTGCTCGACCGGCCGGGCCTGGAGAAGGATCCCGACTATGCCACCAACAGGGCGCGCAACGCGCGACGCGACGACACCAATGCCATCGTCGCAAAGAGTTTCGCCGCGCAGAGCTTCGAGGCGCTGGCGGCGAAACTCGACGCCGCGCAGATCGCCTGGGCGCGCGTGAGTTCGATCGGCGATCTTTCCAGGCATCCGCAGCTCCGCCGCACCGTCTTCACCTCGGCCAAGGGCGAAGTCTCCATACCGGCGCTCGCCGCCTCCTACGCAGGCGAACCCGAGCGGCTGGGCGACGTGCCCGCGCTCGGCCAGCACACGGAGCAGGTGCGGCGCGAGTTCGCTTGATGGCGCGTTGGCTCACCGGCCTCAGGCTGGCGGGCTACGGCGGCGCGTACTTCTTCGCCGCCGGCGCCTTCATGAGCTACTGGCCGGTCTGGCTGCGCGACCGCGGCGTCAGCGACACCGAGAT
>JAIETA010000159.1 GCA_019745575.1 Reyranella sp.
TTACGCCGACCGGGCCAAGCATGCACCGCGACACGTCGAATCATTCTCCGGACAGCCCTGCACGCAGTGGGGAGGTGCCCCGAACCGGCGCTGTTTACAGCGCCTTTGGCGGAGGGGTCATGAATCACCGGCTGGTGCTCTCGACCCCTCCGCCCCCTACGGGGGCACCTCCCCGGCTTCGCCAGGGAGGAGTCCGATTCTTCATATGCGATAGCCCTCCGTCCCGGGCGGCTATCGGGCCTTCGCGGCCACCGACCGCACCGGCTCGTAGCCTTTGTCGCGCATGCAGTCGGCCGTGAAGCGGCTCTCGGCGCGCGCCCGGTCGGATTCGACGCTGCGGTTCCACAGCTCGCGGGTAAGCTGCCAGGAACCGCCCCAGAAGGGCGGGCTGTAGAACGGGAAGTCGATCTGGGCGGCATAGGCCCGGAGCGACTCCTGCTGTCCGGCGTGTCGGCAGTACAGGACGTCGCCCTCCAGGACGGCGCGCTCGACACCGGCCTTCTGCCACGGTGGTGGCAGGTCGCAGGCCGCGAGCAGAAGCATCGACGCCAGGCAGGGCAGGACAGGCAGGAATTTGGGCACCGCGGTGATATGGTCGCCGCGGCTGACGGGATTGGGAAGAGGGAGAAGAGGCGATGGCGCGTATTGCTGTGGGTGGATTCCAGCACGAGACCAACACGTTCGCGCCGCAGCAGGCGACGTGGGAGGAGTTCGTGCGTGCCGACGCCTGGCCGCCTCTCCTGCGCGGCCCGGAGATGATCGCGGGCGTCGAGGGCTTCAACATTCCGATCGCCGGCGCGGTGAAGCGGCTGGCCGAACTCGGCCACGAGATCGTGCCGCTGGCCTGGGCGGCGGCGGCGCCCGCGTCCTACGTCACCGCCGATGCCTACGAGAAGATGTGGGCGCTGTTCGACGAGGATCTGCGGAAGCACGGGCCGTTCGATGCGGTCTATCTCGACCTGCACGGCGCCATGGTGGCGGAGAACACCGAGGACGGCGAAGGCGAACTGATGGCCCGCATCCGCGGCATCGTCGGCCACGAGCTGCCGATCGTGGCCAGCCTCGACTATCACGCCAACCTGACGCCCGAGATGGCGAAGCTCGCCACGGCGCTGGTGGGCTACCGCACCTATCCGCACATCGACATGGCGGTGACGGGCAGGCGCGCCGTCGAGCTTTTGGACAAGCTGCTCAAGGAAAAGCGGCCGGTCTACAAGGCCTACCGCCAGCTCGACTTCCTCATTCCGCTGGTCTGGCAGTGCACCTTCATCGAGCCGGCCAAGGCGATCTTCGATCTCGTGGGCGAACTGGAAGCGGGCGAGAAGAGCCACAACCAGGGCATCGTCAGCGTGACCCATACACCGGGCTTTCCGCCCGCCGACATCGCGCAGTGCGGCCCGGCGCTGGTGGTCTACGGCCACGACAAGGAGGCGGTCGAGGCCGCTGCCGACAAGCTCGCGGCCACGGTGAAGGCCCAGGAGAAAGCTTTTAACGGCGAACTGCTCGATCCCGATGCAGCAGCGCTGCGCGCGATCGAGCTTTCCAAGACGGCCAAGAAGCCGATCGTGCTGGCCGACGTACAGGACAATCCCGGCGCCGGCGGCACGTCCGACACGGTGGGGCTGCTGGCGGCGCTGATGCGCCACAAGGCCAAGGGGGCGGTGATCGGCATGATCGTCGACGAGGCGGCGGCGAAGGCCGCCGTCGAAACCGGCGAGGGCAAGATCATGCGCCGCGGCATCGGCGCGGTCGTTGGCTATGCCGGCGAGACGCCGGTCGTGGCCGACTGGCGCGTGGTGAAATTGAGCGACGGCATCTTCACCGGAACCGGCCCGTTCTACGGCGGCGCCAAATTCCAGATCGGGCCGATGGCGCTGGTGACCGACGAGGCGTCGGGCGTCTCGGCCGTGCTCGCCTGCAAGCGCATCCAGGCGGCCGACCAGGAGATGTTCCGCACCGTCGGCGTCGAACCCGCGAAGGTGCCGATCCTGGCGCTGAAGTCGACGGTCCACTTCCGTGCCGACTTCCAGCCCATCGCCGAGACCATCCTGGTGGTGCAGTCGCCCGGCGCCCACATCACCGATCCGGTCGACATGCCCTACAAGTTCCTGCGCAAGGGAATGAAGCTTCGACCTATGGGACCTATGCACGAATAGGCAATGGACACCGGCTCGCCAGGCAAGTCAGGCTTCCGTGCGCCTTGATCCGCGAACGGAGCCTGTCATGCATTTCTCACGCCCGAAGCTGCATCCACCTGTGGTCACGAGCGATCAGCATCGCACTCTGGTCCGGGACAAGGTGGAGGCGCTCGCGGCGAGCCGGCCGAAAGCCGACGAACGCGTGGCCGCCGGCTCGCGCCTCGTCGTTCCTCTGACCACAGTGGCACTGTCGGGGAATTTCGACTCGTACATCCACGTTCAGTTCCCCAACCCCGGCGGCGCGCCGTTCAGCTATCCGCTCCTCGTGGATTCGGGCAATACCTGCATGGTCGTCCCGCATAGCGAGATGGTGAATACGGGCCTCTACCGCGATTTCGGCGCCACCACCGAGCCGTGGGGCTGTCCGGCCTACCTCCTGCAGGGGCCACTCCGGATTCCGACGCTCGACGGCAGTCTCTACGTGATCGAGAATTGCCTGTTCTATGCCTGCTATGCCGACAATCCCAACGGCGGCGGGCGGACAGCCAACTTCGGTACGGGGCGCGTTGATCCGTGGTCGCCAACGGATATGTCCGCTCCCGCACCGAAGGTTATCCAGAGTCCGCTTTCCTACGGCAGCTACACGTTCGCGGAATTCGTCTACGGGCCTGCCGTGGCGATGCTTCCCTATCCCTACAATGCCGACCCTTTGGTGACGGACGGATCGTTGTTGATCCTGAACAGCTACATGCCGTCGGGTTACACGATGCTGGGAATCATTCCGAACGTCGAATGGATGTCGGTTGTGCCCGCGTCACTTGCGATCGGCACAACGACGACCGGATGGCCGGGCAGTGTCGCTTCGCCGATCGCCATGATCGACACCGGCGGCGGTCCCGCCTCCCTGAGCGATCCCAACGGCTATGTGTATCCCAAGACGTGGCCTGATCCCGTCACGTGCCCGAGCTGGATCTCGGATCCCTCTCATCCTTCGACCAACTGTACCTGCATCAGCGACCGGTTGGGGATCGGCCTTGGCGGTGCGAACGGCATGGGTTCGTACAGCTACGCGATCGACACCGGCGGCATGCCGCGGCCAGTCCGCGGGCTGACGGCCGTCATGTGCCAAACGAACGGATACATGATGGGCGAGCAGGGCATGAATGTCGGCGGACTTTCGATGCTGTTCAATCGCCTCCTCATCGACTATGCCGGCACTCGGGTCGGGTTGGCGCCTCGCCATGCCGGCTGGCCGCCGACCGTCGAGATGAGCGCGTCGGTCGATCAGCCGGTCGCCGTGTCGCCCGCCGGCGTGCTGCTGGGTTACGACAACTTCACGCCGGGCATCCTGACCACGACGTTGACGGTGTCGTGGACCGGCCTCCCGGCCGGTGCGACCATCCGCATAAAGCACGACGGTTCGGGCGGCGCGCAGATCGTTTCATGGAAGGGGCCGGACCGCTCCACCGACGCTTCGGGCAAGCTGACTGCGACGTTCATGATCGACCGAAAGCCGGGCGCTGCCGTGCCGGTCTACATCTACGTGTTCCGCTACGAATATCTGTCGCTGAACATTCGGCTGACGGCGACGACGCATCGAGGGGGACAGCCGGACGCTACCTGAACCGGTAGCGGAAGTCGCAGTAGGGCGCCCCCTGCATGATGGTCTGGGTGCGCTTGAACTCGACGTCGGGGCCGCCGACATCGGCGATGTGGAAGTCTGAATCGCAGAGCAGGATGCCGCCCAGCTCCGGTTCGCCCAGCGCCTTGAAGAACTCGGCGTAGGAACAGCGCGTGATGTTGTACTCGCGCACCGTGCCGTCGTCCTTCAGCATCTCGCGCTCGACCGCGTCGCCGATGCGCGGCCGCATGTCCTCGGCCCAAACGGCGTCCCACTTCTGGCGCGGCGTGCCGGGCTTGGCCTCGCCGATGCGGTGGTAGAGATCGCGCGCCCAGGTGCGCAACGAATCGCCCACGAGGCGGTCGGCCTTCTCCTTGCCGATCTCGGCGCGCAGCGCGCGCAGTATCGGCAAGATGACGGCGGCCTGCAGCTTCACTTCGTCGAGCAGGGAAAGGCTGGTCGATGTCGGCATGAGACGTTCTCCTGTCGGGAGACATCAGCCTACGGCGTCGGCCTGTTCCCCGGAAGCGAAAGGTCGTGACCGTCGGGCGTCGACCCACCGGCGGCGTTCGCAGCACTTGTCACCACGGCACCGCGTCGCCGCGATGATCGAAGAAGCCGCCGCTGTTGCCGGGCTGCAGGCGGTCGATGGTCTCGATCAGACGGTCGGCCGCCTGGCCGGTCGTCTGGACATCCAGGCCCGCCTTCATGAAGGGCGCCGACAGCGGCGTGGCCACTGTGCCGGGATGAAGCGCGACGCAGAACGCCGCGGGCCTGCTTCTGCCGAGTTCGATGGCCGCCGTCCGCACGAACTGATTGAGAGCCGCCTTCGAGGCGCGATAGCTGTACCAGCCGCCCAGCCGGTTGTCGCCGATGCTGCCGACCCGCGCCGACAGCGTCGCGAACACCGATTTTCCCTGGCGCGGCAGCAACGGCAGGAAATGTTTCATCAGCAGGGCCGGCCCGATGGCATTGACGGCGAAGGCCCTGGCCATGTGGGCGGCGTCGAGGTCGCGCCAGCTCTTCTCGGGAGCCAGCCCGTCGCCGTGCAGGAAGCCCGTGGCATCGATCACCAGCCGCAGCTCGGTCCCGATCTCACGCACATGACGGGCAACCCGTGCGACGCTGCTCTCGTCGCAGAGGTCGAGGGGCGGGGAGCTGTTACGCCCCAGACCCAGCACCCTGCGAAACCGCGGCTGGGTCGCGAGGCGGCCGTGCAGCGCCTGGCCGATGCCGCCAGACGATCCGACGACGATCGCCAGGCCGTCGGCGGGAAAGGCGTCGGCGCCTTGATCGAGGTTGGGTTTGAACACGCCAGTGCTACGCAGGAGGGCGCCGCGCGGTTCATGGCGATCCGGTTCCGCCGCGTGCGCCAGCGCAAGAAGCTGTCGGCGCACCGGCGCGCATGCGGGCGGCCCAATAACGCGGGGCCGGACCTGCCTTGGTCCGGCCCCTTTTCGAATCGGTGCAACACTGCTCGGTTGTGAGCGTTACCTGCCGCGCTGCAGGCCAAAAGCAAGCCGGGCGTGCGCGACAGACCCACTCCCTCGGTTACTTCGGGATCAGGACGGTGTCGATCACGTGAATGACGCCGTTGTCGGCGGTGACATCGGCGGTCACGACCTTGGCGCCGTTGACGGTCACGCCGCCCATCGTGGCATCGACCATGACCATGTCGCCCTGGACGGTCTTGGCATCGGTCTTCTTGCCGGCGAGCGCCGAGCTCATGACTTTTCCGGGCACCACGTGATAGGTCAGGATCTTGACGAGCTGGGCCTTGTTCTCGGGCTTCAGCAGGTTTTCGACCGTGCCCGGGGGAAGCTTCTTGAAGGCCTCGTCAGTCGGCGCGAACACCGTGAAAGGACCGTTTCCCTTCAGCACGACGATGAGGTCGCCCGCCTTCAGGGCGGCGGCCAGCGTGTTGAACTGACCCGCCTTCACCGCCGTGTCGACGATGTCCGCCGCATTGGCATTGAAGGAGGCAAGCGAGATGAGCGCGCCGGCGGCGAGGCCGACGAAAGTCTTACGCATCATTTTTGTGGGTCTCCATGAGGTTGACGTGCTGCTGATACACGCGCCGTCGTCTTCTGGATCACCGCGCGGTCCCGGAATCGACGCAACCGCCGGCTGTCGTGCCGCGATGCAGGTCGAGACCCCGCAGCCATGCCCCTTGTTTGCTCCGGGTTGATGCACATCTGCAGTCGGACGAGTCGTCGGCGTGGCGACGTGCCTTATTTCAAGGAGCACGAACATGGCCCGCGTGTTGATCATTGGCGCCAGCAGGGGCATCGGTCTCGAAACGACGCGCCAGGCGCTCGAGGCGGGACATCAAGTCCGTGCTCTCTCCCGTTCCGGGGCCGTGCGGGGATTAGCCGACCCAAACCTGGAGAAGATAAGGGGCGACGCGCTCGATGGCGGGAACATGGCCGCGGCGCTCGACGGCGTGGACGTCGTCATCCAGGCCTTGGGCGTGTCATCCCTGGGAGATCTTTTTCGGCCGATCAGTCTGTTCTCCGACGCGACCCGCCTCCTGGTGCCTGCCATGGAAACCAGGGGTGTGAAGCGGCTGATCAGCGTCACCGGCTTTGGCGCCGGCGACAGCCGGGCCAGCATCAGCTGCCTGCAACGCCTTCCGTTCCAGATGGTGTTCGGCCGGGCTTACGCCGACAAGTCCGTGCAGGAGCAATTGATCAAGGACAGTTCGCTCGACTGGACGATCGCCCGCCCCGGGGTCCTGACGAACGGCCGGCGCACCGGCCGGTACAGGATCCTGGACGAGCCGGCGGACTGGCGGAACGGCATCATCTCCCGCGCCGATGTCGCGGACTTCCTGGTTCGCCAGATCGAGGACCGGACCTGGCTGCGCAAGGCGCCCGTGCTGGTCAACTGACGAGCCTGGTGCCGGAGCGACATCAGCTCCTGAACGTGGGCGGCAGCGTCCCATCATCGGCGCCACAGCAAGCGCTACGGTGAGGCCGATCGCGTCACCCGGCCGACCGAACAGCGGCGCGTCCAGCGTCGCCGCCACGGAATCGCATCCCAGTAAAACCGTCATGTCTGGATCGTATCGTCGGCCCCGGGGAAGAGGGGCAGATGGGGGCGATGGCTCGATCGCGGACGGGCCTGGCAGGGCCCTGCGGCCCTTCTGGGCGTGCTGCTGATCGCGTTCGCGCAACCGACATCGGCCGAGGAACGAGCGGTTCCGGAACAGGGGCCGCCGCCGTCCGCCTTGGGAGATGAACTCCGCCGCTTCCTGCACGACGAGGCGACGGCGACCCTCCACAGCAGAAGCTACTTCCTCGATCGTCAGAATCAGAGTCCCCCGAACAATGCCGCCTTGGTGACCGGTGGCTGGGTAGGTCTTCAGAGCGGCTGGCTCTACGACACCTTTCAGATCGGGGCCGTGGGCTACACCACGCAGCCTGTCTGGGCGCCGCAAAATCGCTGGGACACTTCCGACGGAACGTTGCTCCTGAAGCCGGGCGGCTATGGCTTCTTCACGCTCGGCCAGGCCTATGCCTCCGCCCGATGGAGCGGCCAGGCGTTCACCGGCTTTCGCCAGTACGTCGACGAACTGGAAGTGAACCCGCACGACGACCGCGAGTTGCCCCAGACCTTCGAGGCCTACGCGCTGCGCGGTGCACTGGGTCCGGTCAACTACTTCGCCGGCTACGTCGCCGCCATGAAGCCGCGCGACTATTCGGACTTCATCAACATGGGCGAGGCCGGCGGCGCGCCCAACGTCAATGCCGGCATGGCGTTGGGCAGCGTGAAGTACGGCAGCATGGACAATTTCCAGCTGCGCGCCTCGACCTACTACGTGCCGGATATCCTGTGGTCGAGCTACGGCGACGCCGGCGGGACGATCAAGATCGACGAACACTTCACGCTCCGGCTGGCGGGCCAGTTCGCGGCCCAGGGCAGCAACGGACTCAATCTCCTGACCGGCCAACCCTTCAGTACTTTCTGGGGCGGCGGGCGCGCCGATGCCCTGTGGGGCCCGATGTTCCTGTGGCTGGCCTATACCCAGGTCGGCAGCGCCGCCGCCTGGCGCGCTCCCTACGGCATCTTCATCGGCTACAACAAGATGCAGGTCCTGGACTTCAACCGGGCCGGCGAAAGAGCATTGACCATCGGCGGCGGTTACGATTTCAAGGGCGCCGGTCTTCCCGGGGTGATGTTCCTGGCCTCCGCCACCTATGGCGGCAATGCCGTCGACACGGGTACCGGCCGGGCGCTCTCCGACAACTGGGAATACGATCTCGACCTGCGGTTCCAAGCCGAACCCTTGCCGCTGCCGGATTTCCTGAAACCGCTGCAGCTGCGGGGGCGTGTCGCCTTCGTCAACCAGTACCTCAACAACACGCTCAGCAACGCCCAGACCGAGTACCGAGTCGTTCTCAACTACGAGGTGAGCTGGAAGGGCCCGCGTCGTCGCTAGGGCGCGTGCGCGTTCCGGAATGCCTGCCGCAGCGCCCACACCATCGGCACTGTCGTGAGCGCGACACAGGCGACGACGGCGAGCGCCGCCGTGAGGCCGATGACATCGCCCAAGAGGCCGAACAGCAGCGGGCCCAGTGCGCCGGCCACCGAACCGCCGGTGTAGAAGACGGCGAAGGCGCGCGTGCGGCGCTCGGGGCTCACGAACTCGGGCACCGTGCCGTAGAGCACCGAGGAGGTGCCGTTCAGCATCAGCCCGACCGCCGGCAGCAGCACCAGGGCGAGCGGCAGCGACAGCGGCAGGATGGCGATGATCAGCAGCATGGTGGCGACCTCGGTCAGCACCACCGAGGGCACGACGCCCAGCCTGTCGCCGACCCAGCCCATCACCAGCTTGCCCGCGGCGCCGCCGGCGAACAGCAGCGACAGGCCGAGCCCGATGGTCGGCAGGTCGGCACCCTTGTCCCTGAGCAGGAACGGCAGAAAGATCAGGAAGCCGGTGCGCACCAGGTCGTCGGCGATGTGGATCGCGAACAGCAGCCAGTAGGCCCACGGCCGATCCTGGCCGGCGATGTACTTCGTGGGCTCGGCGGTGCCGTGCGTCACGATCGGTCTTAGCGAGCCCAGGATCACGGCCGCGCCCAGCACCGCGACCGCCGCCAGGACGACCATGGCCTGCTGCCAGCCGAGTGCGGCGGCAACCAGCGCGAAGAGGGCCGGCAGCGCCATCTTGCCGAGATCGCCGGAGAAATTGTAGGTGCCGAGCGCGGTGCGCGAGCGCGGGCCGTGATAGGCCGCAGCCACCAGGCTGGAGGCGATGGGATGCTGCGTGCTGCCGCCCAGGCCCGCCAGCAGGAGGCCGGCGATCACGCCCCAGAGCGAACCGGTGAAGCCCGCGAGGCAGTAGCCGGCGGCGATCAGCGCGGTGCCGAGCGCCAGCACCCGCACGCCGCCGAAGCGCTCGGCCAGCCGGCCGGCGGGAATCTGGCCGCTCGCCATGGCGCCGGAATAGACGGCTTTTAGTGCGCCGATAGCGGCATAGGAGAGGCCGAACTGCGCCTGCAGCAGCGGATAGAGGACGTTCAGCAGGTCGGTGAAGCCGTCGTGCAGGGCATGCGCCCCGCCGCACACCGCGAGCGTCCGGCGGGAGGAGGGCGGGGAGACGGCGAGTGTCATCGCGCCGTCACATTACACCTAACTCTCCTCCCCAGCTTTGCTGCTAGGGGATGCACACATCGTGCGTCGGGTTGACTCATGATGACGGAATTTTGTGGCAGGT
>JAIETA010000092.1 GCA_019745575.1 Reyranella sp.
ACTTGCGCATATCTGCCTCCAATACGGAGGCCACTCTCTCAACTTATCCGCGGTCCGAAAACCCGGGGGCAGGTCATCCTGAAAGGAGATTCGTTTAGGGAGTTCTTCACCCCCCAAACTGACCGAGATGTGAGCGGCAAGCATATGCTCGGCGAGACCCTGACACAGCAATACCGTAGCAACATAGTTGCCATGAACGAAACTAGTTCGAGCCTCGTTCCAGGCCGCCAGTGTTGTCTCGCCGCCTGGCAACATTGTTCCATAAGAACCAAGTGAACCAGAGAGGTCAGTAAGCTGCCGGAAGCGTGCCGCTTTTCCGAACAAATCATCGTGCAAGTCCGCCAAGAGCCAGCGCACAAGATCAAGATCTTTGAGAGGGGATAACAGGTCTAGTTGAACTTCCTCGTCCATGAGCCTCTCGCTTGCCTCATTCGAAAATTTCCTTTCCGAGTGACGGGCACTGCCAAACTCACTCCACCGTCGTGGCACTCAGCCCCAGCATCGCGCGGCGGCGCAGCCACTGGCTCGGCCTATAACGGTCGTCGCCGGTGAAGGCTTGCAGCTGGATCAGGATCTCGTGGCATTCCTTGACGCCCAGCCAATCGGCGAGCGCCAGCGGCCCGCGCGGGTAGTTGAGGCCGAGCGTCATGGCGGTGTCGACGTCGGCGGCCGAGGCGATGCCGATCATGGCCATCTCGCAGCCGAGGTTAGCGATCATGGCGCACATGCGCTGGGCGATGAAGCCGGGCGAGTCTTTTATCACCGTGATCTTGGCCCCTGACTTCGCGAGCAGCGCCACGGCGGCATCGCGCACGGCGAGATCGGCGCCGGGCGCAGTCATGACGGTGAGGCGCTTGGCCGTATCGCCGGTGAGGTCGACCGCGATGGTGCGCCGGGGATCGAGGCCGAGTTCGATCGCCGTCGTCGTGCAATCCTTGCCGATGGGCGCCACCAGGATCGGGCTCTTGCCGTCGTCGGCGCCCAGGAGCTTGGCGCCGTCGGCCGCGATCAGGTTCACCAGCTTCGTGTTGTGCGTGTCCATGATGACGACGCTCGAGGCCGGCACCACGGAGGTCGGATGGTCGGCGCCGGGATCGACTTTTGCGCCCTTGGCGTCGTAGGCGTACCAGCCGCCGCCGGTCTTGCGGCCGAGCCGGCCCGCTGCATAAAGGCTTTCGTGATAGGGGCTGGGCGTCATGCGCCGGTCGTGGAAGAAGCCCTCGTAGATGATCTTGCGGGCCGGGAAGTTCACGTCGATGCCGGTGAGGTCCATCAGCTCGAACGGCCCCATGCGGAAGCCGCAGCTGTCGCGCATCACGGCGTCGATCTGGCTCGGGCTCGCCCTTCCCTCCTGATAGATCCTGAGGCCCTCGGTGCCGATCGCGGTGCCGCCGAGATTGACCAGGAAGCCCGGCGTGTCTCCGACGACGACCGGCACACGCGTCTGGCGCTTGCCCAGCGCCACCATGGCATCGACCGTGGCCTGCGAGGTGTCGGCGGCGCGGATGACCTCGACCAGCTTCATCAAGGGCACGGGATTGAAATAGTGCATGCCGCAGACGCGGTCGCGGTGCTTCAGCGCCCGCGCGATCGAGGCGATGCGGATCGACGAGGTGTTCGACGCCAGGATCGCATCGGGCGCCAGCACGGCCTCCAGCTCGCCGAACAGCTTCTGCTTCACTTCGAGATTCTCGAACACCGCCTCCACCACGACGTGGCAGGTTTTCAGATCGGCCATGCTCTCGGCGACACCGAGGTTGGCATCGACCTTGGCGAGGTCGGCGTCGGTCAGCCGCCCCTTGGCGACCAGCCCCTTCAGCGTCTCCAGGATCGCGGCCTTGGCCTTCGCCGCCCCGCCGGGCGCGGCATCGAACATGAGTGCCTTCATGCCACCCTGCGCCGTCACCTGCGCGATGCCACGGCCCATGGCGCCGGTACCGACAACGCCCACCGTGAGGTCGGGGCGGTTGATGTCGAGAGTCATGCTGCGTTCCTTCTACTTGCTTTTCTTGGCTGTTACGCGCCGCCGAGCCCTGAAAGGCCTCGCCGCCTCGGCCACGCCCTTCCGACGATCGGCCCTGTCCAACCGGTCGAGTATGGCGATCCCCCGTTCAGGCTTGCCACGCGCCGCCATGAGTCGGAAACGCACTTCGGCGTCGTGGGCGGACAATGTTGCCGCCGCCATTTCCTCGATCAGCTTGTTGATGCTTACGCCGCGCGCGCGCGCCAGGTCGCGCAGTCGGGCGTGGGTGTCGTCAGGCATCCGAATGGTCAAGGTGGACATGGATACTCCCTCAAGAACGCCGCCGGCGTAAGAACCCGCAACGGCGGAAACAACAATTCTCCACTCCTCAGGTCACGAATGTTGTGCGTGACAATGGCGGCTGCCCCACCGGCGACAGCAAGCTCGACCAGATGATTGTCCGACTCGTCGCGAAGATTGGGTCGCCAGAGATAGTAGACATTCACCCAACGCCCCACCGAAGCGAGCGACTCGAGGAAGTCCCTCCAGTCGGGAGGCCCCGCCGAGGCGGCAGCGTACTCGTACTCTGCCAGGAGCGCCGGCCCGAAGAGAGGTTCATAGGCCCCTGTAAGACACCCTCGCACGACCTGCCTTGCCGCTCCGCCGCCGGACCGCAGGGCGGCCACGACGACATTGGTGTCAACGACGATGCGAATCATCAATGACAGCATATATGCTGTCACATTGCCCGACAACCAACCGTCGGTTTAGCCCTTCGCGGCAAACCCGGCCGTCTTGAGGCCGTCCCTGATTTCGTCGAGCACGGCCGGATCTTCGATGGTGGCCGGCAGCGTCCACGGCTGATTGTCGGCCATCTTCTGCATGGTGCCGCGCAGGATCTTGCCCGACCGCGTCTTGGGCAGGCGTTGCACGACCAGCGCGCTCTTGAAGAAGGCGACGGGACCGATGCGGTCGCGCACCATCTGCACCACTTCGCTCGTGATCTCGGTCGGCGGCCGGTTGACGCCGGCCTTCAGCACCAGGAAACCGAGCGGCACCTGACCCTTGAGTTCATCTGCCACACCGATCACCGCGCATTCGGCGACATCGTTGTGGGCGCCCAGCACCTCCTCGATCTGGCCGGTCGAGAGGCGATGGCCCGCGACGTTGATCACGTCGTCGACCCGCGTCATCACCGAAACATAGCCGTCGGCGTCGATGAAGCCCGCGTCGCCGGTTTTGTAGTAGCCGGGAAACTCGCTCATATAGCTCTGCTTGTAACGCTCGTCGGCGTTCCACAGGGTCGGGAAGGTGCCCGGCGGCAGCGGCAGCCTGCCGGCGAGCGCCCCGACCTCGCCCGGCTTCATCGCATGGCCGTTCTCGTCCAGCACGTCGAGGTGCCAGCCGGGCGACGGCACCGACGTGGAACCCAGCTTCACCGGCATGGGATCGAGGCCCTGGAAGTTGCCGCAGATCGCCCAACCCGTTTCGGTCTGCCACCAGTGATCGACCACCGGCACGCCGAGCAGTTTCTGCGCCCACTCGACGGTCGGCGGATCGCCGCGCTCGCCGGCGAGGAAGAGCGTGCGAAACCTGGACAGGTCGTACTTTGCCAGCAGCTTGCCGTCGGGATCCTCGCGCTTGATGGCGCGGAAGGCCGTGGGCGCGGTGAACAGCGCCATCGCCTTGTGCTCGGAGATCACCCGCCAGAAGGCGCCGGCATCGGGCGTGCCGACCGGCTTGCCCTCGTAGAGGATCGTGGTCGCGCCGTGGATCAGCGGGCCGTAGACGATGTAGCTGTGGCCCACGACCCAGCCCACGTCCGAGGCACACCAGTAGACCTCGCCGGGTTTTACGCCGTAGAGATTCTTCATCGACCAGGCGAGCGCCACGCAGTAGCCGCCGGTGTCGCGCACCACGCCCTTGGGCTGGCCGGTCGTGCCCGAGGTGTAGAGGATGTAGAGCGGATCGGTCGCCTTCACCGGCACGCACGGCGCCGGCGCCGCGGCGTCGAGCGCCAGGTTCCAGTCGAGGTCGCGACCCTTCACCATCGCGGCCTCTCCCTGCGGGCGCTGCAGCAGGATGACCCGCGGCACCTTGTGCGTGGCCTGCTCGATCGCCTGATCGACCAGCGGCTTGTAGTGGACGATGCGGTTGGGTTCGATGCCGCAGGAGGCCGTCAGGATCAGCTTGGGGGCGCAATCGTCGATGCGGCTGGCAAGCTCCTTGGCCGCGAAGCCGCCGAACACCACCGAATGGATCGCGCCCAGCCGCGCGCAGGCGAGCATCGCCATCACCGCCTCGGGAATCATCGGCATGTAGAGGATGACGCGGTCGCCCTTGGCCACGCCTTGCGCCGCGATCATGCCGGCGATCCGCGCCACCTGGTCGCGCAGCTCGCGATAGGTGAAGCTCTTCTTGGTGTTGGTGACCGGCGAATCGTAGATCAGCGCCGTCTGGTCGGCGCGGCCGCCCGCCACGTGCCGGTCGAGGGCATTGTGGCAGGCATTGAGTTCGCCGCCCGCGAACCAGCGATAGAAAGGCGGATTGGCGCTGTCGAGCACCTTGTCCCAGCGCTTCGTCCAGTCGATCGCCGCCGCCTGCTCGGCCCAAAAGCCCTCCGGATCGCTCAACGAACGCGCATGCAGCGCACGATATATGTCGCCAACGGCCATGACGGCGTCCCCTCCCTTTTGCCGACAGGCTTAGCCCCGCCTTCCGCCCCTCGCAATGCGGTTGTGCCGCCCAAGGTCAGGCGAAGACGTCCGAGACGTAGCGGCCATGCTCGTGCTCGACGGTGTCGGCCCATTTCTGGGCATCGGCATCGCTGGCGCCCGACGCCTCCCGGTAGATGCGCACCAGCGTCTCGCGCACGGCTGGCGCCATGAACTGGCCGTCGCCGCAGACATAGACGCTGCCGCCCTGCCGGAAGAGCTCGACGACCCGTGCGCGCTCCGCCCACACCCGATGCTGCACGAACGACACCTCGCCCTCGGGCTGCAGCGAGAAGGCCGGCAACAGCGCCACGATGCCGGACTTCTGCCATTGCTCGAATTCGTCGCGGTACAGGAAGTCGACGTCGGGATGGTTGGTGCCGAAGAACAGCAATGCCGGCCCGACCTCCTGCCCGCCCTGCTTCTGCGCGGCGCGATCCTGCAGGAAGCCGCGAAAAGGCGCCACGCCGGAGCCGGCGCAGATCATGACGATCGGCGTCCGGGGATCCGCCGGCGGATGGAAACGGGCGTTGGAAGGACGCACGGCGAGGGAGACACGGTCGCCGGGCTGCAGATGCGCCAGGTAGGACGAGGCCACGCCGCGGAACCGGCCCGTCCCGGACAGCGCCGGCGCATCGACGACGGCGACGGTCAAGGTGACATGGTCGGGCTTCCACAGCGGCGACGACGAAATCGAGTATTGCCGGGCGCGCATCGGCGGCAGCATGTCGAGGTAGGGGCCGAAGCCCAGCGTGCAGGACTGGAAGCGGTCGAGCAGGTCGAGGACGCTGCACCGCGGCTTGAGCACGAGCGTGTCGTACCTGTCGCCCGCCATCGTCTCCAGTTCGGCCTTCTCGGGCGGACAGGCCGTGGCCGCCGCGAGTGTCGCCACCTGGGCCCGCGTCGCCGGCTGGGCCAGTTCCACGTAGTTCGACAGCAACTCGTCGCAACTGATCGGCCGACCGGTCGGCAGGCTGGAAGCGCCCTCACGACGCAGCACGACCAGCGTGTCGCCCGCCAGGCCCAAGCGCCGCAGCACGCGGTCGACCAGCTCGCGTGGATTGGTCGCCAGGACGGCGAGGTAATCGCCCGCCCGATAGCTCATGCCGTCGGGCAGCGAGAGCTCGATATGCCGCTTCGATCGCGCATCGGGTGCGCTCATGTCCACCAGCTCGCGGTTCTCGACCACGGCGCCCCGCTGCAGGTCGCCCAGCCGCAGCGCGCTCTCGCGGCCGGATTTGACGAACTCGACCTGCAATCCGGCCACCGTGGGCACGGCGGCGGCCTCCTTGCCCAGCGCCGCGCGAAGCCGCGGCAGGAAGGCGGCATACCATTCGTCGAAGGCGCCGAAGAAGTCGCCGCCCGAATCCGTCTCGCCGCGCTCGGCAAGGCGTGCGGCGCCGGCCCTGGCGAGGGCGGCGTCGACGCGCTTGGGAACCGCCTGGTAGGTCCGCGCCCATTGCCGGTTGCCGCACCCGAACACCGCGAAGCGCGCGCCGGACAATGCGCCTTCCGGCAGCGCCTCGACATAGGAAATGAACTGCCGGGCGTTGTCCGGCGGCTGACCTTCATAGGACGCCGTCACCACGACGATCGCACCGTCGGTCGGCAGGTTGCCGGCATAGTCGTCCATGGCTGCCACTGTCGGCGCGAAGCCGCTGGCCGGCGCCTCATCGGCGATGCGGTTGGCGAAGGCCTCCGACGAGCCGGTGTTGCTGCCATAAAGGACGAGCAGCGGCGTGGCCGTGGCGTCCCTGGCCGCGCTCTGGCCGGCCCGCGTCGTCAGCGCCTTCTGTGGCGTCGCCGGCACGGCACTGCGCCGCAGGGAGATGCCCGTCCGGCGCGCCCGGGCGCGGATGCGCAGCCCTTCGGGCTTGAGCGTCAGCGTCTCGTGGACCTTCAGCGTGTATGACGGGTCGTCGAACACCAGATCGAAGCGCTGAATCATCATGGCGAGGACGAGCTGGGCTTCCTGCATGGCGAAGGGACGTCCGATGCAGGCGCGTGCGCCGTTGCCGAAGGGCTTCCAGGCGTTCGGCGGCAGCTGGCCGGCATTCTCCGGGGCGAAACGCTCGGGCCGGAACGCTTCGACATCGTCGCCCCAGACCTTGGGGTCGCGGTGGAGCATCGGCTCCAGAACCAGGACGGTGTCGCTTGTGGAGAGCGGATACTTTCCGGCGAGCACCGTGTCCTTGTGCGGGCTGACCGAAAAGACCGAGGCGGTCGGCCAGATGCGCAGGCTCTCCATCAGGATCTGCTCGATGTATCGAAGCTGTGCCAGATGCTCGACGCGCGGCACCTCCTCGCCGAGGACCTCGTCGACGATGGCCCGCGCCTTCTGCAGGACGTCGGGGTTCTTGAGCAGCAGATAGGTCGCGAAGGACAGCAGGCCGCTCGTGGTCTCGTGACCGGCGATCAGGAAGGTGATCATCTGATAGCCGATATTCTCGTCGCTCAGCTTCTCGCCGGTGACGGGATCGACGCCGTTGAGCATGAGGTTGAGCAGATCGTTCTTCTCGTTGCCCCTGGGATCGCGGCGACGCTCGGCGATCAGGTCGCGCGCAACCCGGTCCATGAGCTCCTTGTCGGCCTGGAACTGGCGGGCCTTGGACAGCATGAAGTTGCTGAGCAGCTTCGGCCGGCGCGCGCGTTCCGAGGCCTCCTTGAGCGTGCCCACCATGGCCGACACGAAGGGATGCATGTCGTCCTGGTAGAAGCTGTTGAAGCGGTAGTCGAAGGCGCACAGGGCGATCGTGTCGAGCGTCAGCCGGGTCATGTTGTCGGCGACGTCGATGACGGCGCCGGGACCGAAGCGCTCCCAACGCACGAACATCTGGTCGGCGATGTCGAGCATCCTGTCGAACATGCCGCGGATCGCGATCGGTCCGAAAGCGGGCATCAGGATGCGATGGGCCTTGGCCCAGTTCGGCTCGTGCCCATAGGCCGTGAACAACCCGTCGCCGGCGACCGCCCGGATCTCCTTCAGTGCGCCCTGGACGCGTTTGCCGAATCGCGCCTCGTCGCACAGTTCGTTGACCAGTTCCTGGGAACTCGCGACGTGGATGTCGCGGTCCATGATGGTGAGCTTGAAGAACGGCCCGTAGGTACGGGCGAGCGCCATGAGGCTCTGAACCGGGCAGCCGCCCTGCAGTTCGGTCAGGTTGCCGACGATGGGTTTGAGGGGCGGCTGGGGAATCGGCGCATTCAACGACATGATGCGATGCCTTTCGACGGGATACGCGGCGCCGACGACCTTGGGGCCGACGATGTGCCAGGGCGGAAAAATGGCCCGCCTACTCGAACCTTGTCGATCTTTTCCTTGCGATGCGACGACATGCGCCGTGATGTCCCAGGAGCGGAAACGTCACGGAAGAGTCCCGAGGAGCCTTCTTGCCTTGAGCGAGGCGACCAAAGGACCTCGGGCCGGCCCGGGGCTCCGCGTCTGCCGTCCCTCCCTGGTCGCCCGGCGCGCTCGGATCGGAGGCAGCGGGATGGCGCAACGAACAGTCCCGTGTGAACACGAACGATCTGGCGTCCGACGGGCCACTCATGTGAAAGTGCGCTGCATCGGGCGGGCAACGGGAAGCGAGCATGGCCAAGGGCAAATCGGGCAAGGGCGGCAAGAAGACCGGGCGGCCGACCGCGCGCAAGGCCGCGGCAAAGACCAGGAAGCCGGTACGGCGCGCCGCCAAACCCGCCGCCAAGAAGAAGGTGGCTGCAGCCAAGCCGCTCGCCCGGCCGGCGCTGCGCCGCCCGGTCAAGAACCGGGCCTCGGTGGCGCGCATCCCCGGCGCCCGCCCCGCGCCGCACAAGGCGCCGCTGCTGTTGCGCAACATCTATGAACGCGACCTCGACAAGACGCCAGCCAACTACGCCGCCCTTACGCCGCTACAGTTCATCGAGCGCACGGCCAGCGTCTATCCCGATCACATCGCGCTGGTGCATGGCGCGCGCCGCCAGAGCTGGGCCGAGACCTACACGCGCTGCCGCCGACTGGCGTCGGCGCTTGAGAAAGTCGGCATCGGCATCGGCGACACCGTGACCATCATGGCGCCCAACATCCCCGAGATGTACGAGGCGCATTTCGGCGTGCCGATGACCGGCGGGGTGCTGAACTCGCTCAACACGCGGCTGGATGCTGCGATGCTGGCCTTCATCCTCGACCACAGCGAGACCAAGGTGCTGCTGGTCGACCGCGAGTATCATCGCGTCATGACCGAGGCGCTGGCGATCGCCAAGGTGCAGCCGCTGGTCGTCGACATCGACGATCCGGCCTGCGACGACCGCGCCCAGATCGGCGACACGACGTACGAGGAATTCATCGCCACCGGCGATCCCGACCACGCCTGGTCCTACCCCGCCGACGAATGGAACGCGATCTCGCTCAACTACACCTCCGGCACCACCGGCAATCCCAAGGGCGTCGTCTTCAGCCACCGTGGCGCCACGCTGTCGGCCTACGGCAACGCCACGCAATGGCCGATCGGCCTGCACCCGATCTATCTCTGGACCCTGCCGATGTTCCACTGCAACGGCTGGTGCTTCCCGTGGACGCTGGCGCTGGTCGCCGGCACCAGCGTCTGCCTGCGCCGCGCCTCGGCCAAGACGATCTTCGATGCGCTGGCCGACAGCCATGTGACCCACATGTGCGGCGCGCCGATCATCATGCAGTTCATCATCGGCGCCACGCCGGACGAACGGCGCCCGCTGCCGCGCCGGGTCGAGTTCATGACCGCGGCCGCGCCGCCGCCGGCCGCCGTGCTCGAGGCGCTGGAGAAGGAGAATTTCCGCGTCACCCACGTCTACGGCCTCACCGAGGTCTATGGGCCGGCGACGATCTGCTCCTGGCACGAGGCGTGGGAGTCGCTGCCCTCGCACGAGCGGGCGCGGCTGAAAGCACGCCAGGGTGTGCGCTACACGGCCGAGGACGGCGTCACGGTGATGGATCCCACGACCATGAAGGAAGTGCCGCGCGACGGCGCCACCATGGGCGAGGT
>JAIETA010000032.1 GCA_019745575.1 Reyranella sp.
GCCGGCTGCCGCGCCGGCCGGCGGCGCCGACCTCGCCAAGCATCCCGGCGCCGTGACGTCGCCCATGGTCGGCACCGCCTATCTCGCGCCGGAGCCCGGCAAGCCCAATTTCGTCTCGATCGGCGACAAAGTGGCCGCCGGCCAGACGCTGCTCATCATCGAGGCCATGAAGACATTCAATCCCATCAAGGCGCCCAAGGCCGGAACAGTGGCGCAGATCCTGATCGACAACGCCCAGCCGGTGGAGTTCGGTGAAGCGCTGATGATCGTCGAATAGGCCGGCCCCACGCATGTTCGACAAGGTCCTGATCGCCAACCGGGGCGAGATCGCCCTCCGCATCCATCGCGCCTGCCGCGAGATGGGGATCCAGACGGTCGCGGTCCATTCCACCGCAGACAGCGATGCCATGCACGTGCGCCTCGCCGACGAGTCGGTCTGTATCGGCCCGCCGCCTGCACGCGAGAGCTACCTCAACATCCCGGCGATCCTGTCGGCCGCGACGATCGCCGGCGTCGACGCCATTCATCCCGGCTACGGCTTCCTGTCGGAGAACGCCCGGTTCGCCGAGGCGGTGGAAGCCCATGGCTTCACTTTCATCGGCCCGACGGCCGAGCACATCAGCATGATGGGCGACAAGATCGTCGCCAAGCAGACCGCCAAAGAACTCGGCCTGCCGCTGGTGCCGGGATCGCCCGGGCCTGTCGACTCGCTGGAAGAGGTCGTGTCGCTGGGCGCCAAGATCGGCTGGCCGGTGCTGATCAAGGCCGTGGCCGGCGGCGGCGGGCGCGGTATGAAAGTGGTCGACGACGCCGACGCGGCGGCGGAGGCCTTCTCGCTGGCGCGGACCGAGGCCAAGGCCGCTTTCAGCAACGACTCGGTCTATCTCGAGAAGTACCTGCCGAGGCCGCGTCATATCGAGATCCAGGTATTGGGCGACGGACTGGGCGCCGGCGTGCACCTCGGCGAACGCGACTGCTCGCTGCAGCGTCGCCACCAGAAGGTGCTGGAGGAAGCGCCGTCCCCGGCGCTGAACACCGAGCAGCGCAACCGCATCGGCGAACTGGCCGCCGCCGCCATCCGCAAACTCAAGTATCGCGGCGCCGGCACGATGGAGTTCCTGTTCCAGGACGGCGAGTTCTATTTCATCGAGATGAACACGCGCCTGCAGGTCGAGCATCCGATCACCGAGGCGGTGACGGGAATAGATCTTGTTCGCGAGCAGATACGCATCGCCGCCGGCGCGCCGCTCGGCATGACCCAGAAGGACATCGTCATCCAGGGCCACGCGATCGAGTGCCGCATCAATGCCGAGAATTCCGAGACGTTCATGCCTTGCCCCGGCAGGATCGCCGACTACCACCCTCCCGGCGGGTTGGGCGTGCGCGTCGATTCGGGCCTCTACACCGGCTACGTGATGCCACCCTATTACGACTCGATGGTGGCCAAGCTGATCGTCAACGGCACCAGCCGCAACGAGTGCCTGATGCGCCTGCGCCGCTCGCTCGAGGAGTTCGTGATCGGCGGCATCGACACGACCATCCCGCTGCACCGCCGCATCATCGGCGAACAGGCCTTCATCGACGGCGACTACGACATCCACTGGCTGGAGAAGCTGGTCGGCCTGAAGAAGTAGCCGCGACCGTGCTGGAGATCACGCCCGACCTCCTGCTGCAGGCCTACCGCATCGGCGTCTTTCCCATGGGCGAGCGCCGTGACGACCCCAAGCTCCATTGGCTCGACCCCAGGCTGCGCGCGGTGCTGCCGCTCGATCGCTTTCACCTGCCCCACCGTCTCGCCCGCACCGTCCGTTCCGGGCGATTTGCCGTCACTGCCAACACCGCCTTCGCCGACGTCGTGCGCGCCTGCGCCGAGCCTCGGCCCGGACATCCGGAAAGCTGGATCAACGAGCCGATCATCGAGCTCTATTCGGAACTTCACCGCCGCGGCCATGCTCACAGCGTCGAATGCCGGCTCGACGGCCGCCTGGCGGGCGGGCTTTACGGGGTGTCGGTCGGCGCGGCCTTCTTCGGCGAGAGCATGTTCAGCCGCGAGCGCGACGCCTCGAAAGTGGCCCTTGTCCATCTCGTGGCGCGATTGATCCAGGGCGGCTTCAGGCTGCTCGACTGCCAGTTCATGACCGACCACCTGCGGGCCTTCGGCGCCGTCGAGGTGCCGCGCGACGCGTTCCGCGCGCTGCTGGCCGACGCAATCGACCGGCCGGCAACCTTTCAGCGCGAACTCGGCGCCGCCGATCCCTGCGCCATCGTGCAGGCGAGCACGCGCACGTCGTAGACGCCATGATCGAGAGCCGAAAGCGACGGCGTGGAGGCAAACATCCAGCCGGCGAACAGCTTCTCCTCGGCCTGGCCAGGCTTGTGGTCGACGATCCGGAGGTAGGCCACCGCCTCCGGCGGCGCCTCCGGCACGTTCACCAGGCAATCCGAGACAGTGATCTCCAGCGTGCCGAAGCGGGTCGGCTGGCCGACCGGCGTCTGGAACCGCTGGGTCCGCGCCGTCACCTTGTCGAGGCCCTGCAATTCGGCGACGCGCTTTCCCGGACCGTCCGGAATCGGCCTCAGGTTGGCGTTGGCCGGACGTTGCGGCGTCTGCGCCGCCGCGGCGCCGACGCCGAAAAGCAACGCCGCCAGAACGGCCAGGCCGCGCATCTTCAATCTTTCTTGGCCGGCGGAGTCAGTCCGTCGATCAGCGCGTGCAGCGCGGCCTTTATCTGTTCGGCGTCGCATCCCATCAGAACTCCGTCCTCCAGCGCGTCGGCGCAGAGGCTCTCGATCTCGCCGATGTTCTCGTTCAGGACTTTGATCTTTTCGAGGCAGGACACCGGCTTGCCATCGGGCTGCCGCCACACCGGAGGGCCCTTGGATGCCGGGTTGCGCATCACTTGGAGCTCGTGCCGCCGAACATGAACTTGGCGATCAGCTCCGACAGCGGGATCGCGCCCTGGGTCTTGTCGATCTCGCCGCCGGCGCGGATCAGGCGCTTGTCGCCACCCGGCTCGAGGACAACCACCATGCCGCCCAGCAGCGACTCGCTGACGATCTTGGCATGGCTGTCGACCGGCAGGTCGACATTGGCGGCCACCGTCATCCGCACCACCGCCTGGTAGGTCTTGGGATCGAGGCTGAAGCCGGTGACGGTGCCGACCTTCACGCCGCTCACCGTCACGTCGGAGCCGCGCTTGAGGCCGTCGATGCGATCGAAGCGGGCGACCACCTCGTAGCCGTCGGGGCCCGTGCGATCCGACTTGGCGAAGGCATAGAAGACGAAGACCCCGGCGACCACGAGAACCAATGCGCCAACGATCGTCTCGACGATATTGCGGCCCACGCCCATCCTCCTGCTCTGCCGGCGCGCGTCAGCCCGGTCGCCACGCCTCGTAGTGAGGCTTCGGCTTGTCGCCGCGGCTCAACGTATGACCCGGCGGACGGTAGGCGTTGTCGGTCCCGGTCTGGTTGCGCTCATGGCTCTTCTGCCATGTCTTGCGCGGCAACCCGCCGGCCGGTGGCGGCACGTCGCTGGTATAATGCAGCCAGCCGTGCCAGTCGGCAGGCACCCGGGAAGCTTCGACGTCGCCGTTGTAGATGACCCAGCGCTTGCGGCGACGGCCGGCGACAACGCGCTTTTCCTGGAAGAAGCGATTTCCTTCTTGGTCGCTGCCGACCAGTTCGCCGTTCAGCTTGGTGAAGAGCCAGGTGCCGATATTCATGAACAAACCACGCTTCGAAGAGTGACCGCGCCGCTTGTACGCGCGCCCTCGATGACGCGCAACGCGATGCGATGGAGCGGCGCGTTCGGATCGTTCGATGACATTCGAATCGCACTCATCGACCACCTGTTGCGCCGTTGCATCATCTAGTATCATCAACACCACCGTCTACAAAATGTAGTTGCGCACACAAGATTTTGTAATTTACTATCATCCGGTGCCCATATGTGCGCGCTCGAAACCAAACGAGCACACCCCGCTAGGGAACAAATGACGGGAACGGGGCACGGGGGATTGTCGATGCGCTTTGAGCGTCGGTACACGCAAGCAGGAAAATCGCCATTCGCAGGAATGGCTTTTCGTGCTGCCGACTCCGAAATCCGCAATCCCGACGGATCGATCGTCTTTCAGCTGAAGAACGTCGATGTCCCGGCCGAGTGGTCGCAGGTTGCCTGCGATGTCCTGGCACAAAAGTATTTCCGCCGCGCCGGCGTGCCTCACCGGTTGACCAAGGTTGCCGAGGCCGACCTGCCCGAGTGGCTGTGGCGCTCGCAGCCTGACGACGTCGCCCTGACGGCGCTGCCCGAGGCCGAACGCTACGGCAGCGAGCGAAGCGCCCGGCAGGTCTTCGAGCGGATGGCCGGCGCCTGGACCTACTGGGGCTGGAAGGGCGGCTACTTCGACAGCGAAGCCGACGCGCGCGCCTTCCATGACGAGCTTTGCTACATGCTGGCGGCGCAGATCTGCGCGCCCAATTCCCCGCAATGGTTCAACACGGGGCTGCACTGGGCCTACGGCATCGACGGCCCCGGCCAGGGCCACTGGTATGTCGATCATCGCGACGGCGTCGCCCATCCGTCCGAGTCGGCCTACGAACGGCCGCAGCCACACGCCTGCTTCATCCAGAGCGTCTCCGACGATCTGGTGAACGAGGGCGGCATCATGGATCTCTGGGTGCGCGAGGCGCGCCTGTTCAAGTACGGCTCGGGCACCGGGTCGAATTTCTCCCGCCTGCGCGGCGAAGGCGAACGGTTGTCGGGCGGCGGCCAGTCGTCGGGCCTGATGTCGTTCCTCAAGATCGGTGATCGCGCGGCGGGTGCCATCAAGTCCGGCGGCACGACGCGGCGCGCCGCCAAGATGGTCACCGTCGACATCGACCATCCGGACATCGAGGACTTCATCGCCTGGAAGATGCGGGAAGAACAGAAGGTCGCGGCGCTGGTCGCGGGTTCCCGCCTCGCCGAGCGCCACCTCAATGCCATTATGCACGCCTGCCTGGATTCCGACGTCGACGGCGATGCCGCGTTCGATCCCAGGCAGAACCAGAAGCTGCGGCGGGAGATCGTGGCGGCCCGGCAGGCGGAGTTGCCGGAAAACTACATCCAGCGCGTCATCCAGTTCGCGCGCCAGGGCTACCGCCATATCGACTTCCCGGCATTCGACGCCGATTGGCAGTCGGAAGCCTATGTATCCGTCTCCGGTCAGAACGCCAACAACTCGGTCCGCGTCACCGATGAGTTCCTGCGCGCCGTTGAGGCCGACCGTCCGTGGGCGCTGACCGAGCGCACGACGGGCCGGGTTGCCAAGACCGTCGCCGCGCGGGCGCTGTGGAACGACATCGCCGAGGCGGCCTGGCATTCAGCCGACCCCGGCGTGCAGTACGACACCACCATCAACGACTGGCATACCTGCCCGGCCTCGGGGCGCATCAACGCCTCGAACCCGTGTTCGGAGTACATGTTCCTCGACGACACGGCGTGCAATCTCGCCTCGTTGAACCTGATGCAGTTCCGCCGCGCCGACGGCACCATCGATGTCGACGGCCTGCAGCACGCCGCCAGGCTGTGGACCGTCGTGCTGGAAATTTCGGTCATGATGGCGCAGTACCCGTCGCGCCGGATCGCCGAGCTCTCGTATCAATACAGAACACTCGGCCTCGGCTACGCCAACCTCGGCGCTCTGCTCATGGCCACCGGCTTGGGCTACGACAGCGCCCGCGGTCGCGCCATCGCCGGCGCGGTGACTGCCGTCATGACCGGCGCCGCCTATGCCACCTCGGCCGAACTGGCGGGCCTCATGGGGCCCTTCCCCGGCTTCGCGGCCAACCGCGACGCCATGCTCCGGGTCATCCGCAATCATCGCCGCGCCGCCCGCGGTGAGGCCGCGGGATACGAGCAACTGTCGATCTCCCCCGTGGCCCTGGACGCCGGCAATTGTCCGGATGGCCGTCTCGTCGACGCGGCAAGGCGGGTCTGGGATCGCGCCCTGGAATTGGGCGAACGGCAAGGCTTCCGCAACGCCCAGGTTTCCGTCATCGCACCGACCGGCACGATCGGCCTGGTCATGGACTGCGACACGACCGGCATCGAACCCGATTTCTCGCTGGTCAAGTTCAAGAAGCTCGCGGGCGGCGGCTACTTCAAGATCATCAATCAGACAGTCCCGCTGGCCTTGAAGACTTTGGGCTACGACGACGACGCCATCGACCGGATCGTGGCTCACGCCGTCGGCCGCGGTTCGCTCGCCAGCGCACCGGCCGTCAACCACGAGACCTTGGCCGCCCGCGGCTTCGATCCGGAGACGCTGGCGCGGATCGACAAGGCGATCGTCACCGCATTCGACATCCGGTTTGCCTTCTCACGCCATACGCTGGGCGAAGCGTTCTGCCGCGACGTCCTGGGACTCGACGCGGCAACGCTTGCCGACCCCAAGCTCGACGTGCTGGCCTGTTTGGGCTTCTCCACCGCCGACATTGCCCAGGCGAACATCCATGCCTGCGGAACGATGACGGTCGAAGGCGCGCCAGACCTCAAGCGCGAGCATCTCGCCGTGTTCGACTGCGCGAATGCCTGTGGACGAGATGGCACGCGCAGCTTGTCTGCGGAGAGTCATATACGCATGATGGCTGCAGCCCAGCCTTTCGTATCGGGCGCCATCTCCAAGACCATCAACATGCCCAATGAAGCCACGGTCGAGGACTGCCGCAACGCCTACGAAGCGTCGTGGAGACTCGGCCTGAAGGCCAATGCGCTCTACCGCGACGGTTCCAAGCTGTCGCAACCGCTTTCGGCGATGGCGCTTGGCGACGACAGGGCAGCCAACGA
Organism: Reyranella sp.; assembly: GCA_019745575.1. Taxonomy (GTDB): domain Bacteria; phylum Pseudomonadota; class Alphaproteobacteria; order Reyranellales; family Reyranellaceae; genus Reyranella. Next base: position 6,830 of record JAIETA010000032.1, read on the forward strand.
CGACCTCGCCGGCCTCACGCCGGCCGCGCGCGCGCCGATCATCGCCGAACGGATCGTGGAGCGCATCGTCGAGCGCGAAGTGCGCGCCGGCCGCGAGCGGCTGCCGCAGCGCCGCAAGGGCTATACCCAGAAGGCCAATGTCGGGGGCCACAAGGTCTACTTGCGCACCGGCGAGTACGAGGACGGCCGGGTCGGCGAGATCTTCGTCGACATGCACAAGGAAGGCGCGGCCTTCCGCAGCCTGATTAACAACTTCGCCATCGCGATCTCGATCGGCCTGCAGTACGGCGTGCCGCTCGAGGAGTTCGTCGAGGCCTACACGTTCACGCGCTTCGAACCGTCGGGCCTGGTCGAGGGCAACGACGCCATCCGGATGTCGACGTCGGTGCTCGACTACATCTTCCGCGAGCTGGCGATCTCCTACCTCGGGCGCAACGACCTCGCGCATGTCGAACAGTCCGACCTTCGCCCCGACGGCGTCGGCCGCGGCGAGGTCCAGGGCGAGTTGCCTGCGCCCGCGACCGAGGCGGCGCAGGCGGCGGCGGCCGCGGTCAGCCGCATCGCCAGCGTCGGCTACGTGCGCAGCAACCTTTACGTATTGAATGGCCGGACGGCCGGTAACGCGGCGATCGCCTCCGAGGCAATCGCGACCGGCCCTCTGCCCACAGGACTGACGGACGGCCCAGCCGTCGCTTTGGCGTCCAACGCCCAGGCGGCCGTCGTCGGCGTCGCGATCGGAGAGGCATCCTTGCCGGCTCGTGGTTTCGCCCTCGAGGCGAAGCTCAAGGGCTATGAAGGGGATGCCTGTCCGGAATGCGGCAACTTCACCATGGTTCGCAACGGGACGTGCCTCAAATGCACGACCTGCGGCGGCACCACCGGTTGTAGTTGAGCATGTGTGGCGTAGCGTACCCGCGTAAGCCGGGGCCCTCGCGGTTGGGGACCTCACAGCTAACCATAGGAGACAGTTATGGCTGCTAAGAAAAAGGCTGCTAAGAAGAAGGCTGCTAAGAAGAAGAAGCAGTAGACAGGTAAGGGCGTAGGCCAAAGTTTACTTTGGCCCCTCTAACCAAACGCCTTTCGGCTTCCGTGTGGGCGCCCTAACGGGCCCCACCGGAAGCCACCTTCAGAAGACGAGCATTAATGCCAACGCGACACCTCCGCTTGCGGAGGTGGAAAGGCGAAACTGAACACAGTGTCCGGCGACTTCGGTCTGCCGGACTCTTTTTTTGGCCGCCTTGATTTGGTCGGTATCGCGCTTTACATAGCGGAATATGGATACTGACCAGTCAGTCAATACGGCTGTAGGACAGCTGGAAGCGTCCTTGCGGACGCGGCGGCCGGCGGATCGCGCGTCCGAGATCGCCCGTGCCGCGCTCGATCTGTTCGTCACACGCGGCTTCGCCGCGACCAAACTCGAGGACGTCGCCAAGGCCGCCGCGGTCAGCAAAGGGCTCCCCTACGTCTACTTCAAGAACAAGGAGGAGCTCTTCAAGGCGGTCATCACCGAGGCGATCGGCGGGCCGCTGGCCGATGCCAGCGACATGGTCGACCACTTCGACGGCTCCAGCGAGGACCTGCTGCGCGGCCTCGTCGCGGGCTTCCGCGCCTTCGAGGAAAGTCCGGCAGGTGGCGTCGTCAAGTTGATCCTGGCTGAGGCCGGCAATTTCCCCGACGTCGCCCGCTTCTTCTGCGCCCAGTTCGACCGTCGTGGGCGCGATCTCTTCATCCGTGCCCTTCAACGCGGCGTACATCGTCGGGAGTTCAGGACAATCGAGGACATCGAAGCGACGGCCATCATCATCGCCCAGCCGCTCGCCATGTTCTCCGTCTGGAAGCGCTCTCTCGCACCCTACGATCCGACAACCCTGCTCGACGGCGACCGGTTCTACACCGCCTACCTCGATTTCCTCTTCAAGGGGCTTCGGCCATGAGTACCAAGCGTAAAGTCCTGATCGCCGGCGTCGCTGCCATCGTCGTCGTGGCTGCCGGCGCGGTCGCCTGGCAGAGCGGCAAAGGCGTGTCGACGCAGGCCGCAGGCGCCCAGAGCGGCAAGGCCGCCGACCGGCCGATCGAACTGATTCCGGCCGAGATCTACACCATCAGCCCACGCGGCCTGGTCGACACCGTGCGCTTCACGGGAACGACCCAGCCGATCGACCAGACGATCGTGAAGGCGCGCGTCGCCGGCCGCCTCGCCGAGGTGCTGGTCCGCGAGGGCGACAAGGTGACCAAGGGTCAGCCCCTGGCGCGTTTCGAGGCGGCGGAACTGCAGGCGAAAGTGAACGAGCGCCGCTCGGCCCTCGAGGCGGCCCGCGCGGATGCGCGCTGGACGGCACGCGATCGTTCGGACAAGGAGTCGCTGGCCTCCCGCAACATCGTCTCGCAGTCGGCAGCCGACCAGGCGCGCGCGACGGCCGACAACAGATCTTCCATGGTGGCTGTCGCCGAGGCACAGCTCGAGGTCGCAATGAGGAACCTCACCGACGCGACCGTCGTCGCCCCCTTCGACGGCGTGGTCGGCGAGCGCCTGGCCAACCAGGGCGAATCGCTGCCGATCGACGGCCGAATTCTCGCCCTGCTCGACACCAGCCATGTCGAGATCGCCGCCCAGATGCCGGCCGCCGATGTCGTGCGTCTGCGCGTCGGCCAGCCGGCCACCGTAACCCTCGAGGGCTTCGGCGAACGCCTCTTCAGCGGCCGCATCACCCGCATCAGCCCGACGACCCAGGCCGGATCGCGTTCGATCCCGGTCTACGTCGAGATCGTCGACCGCCACGAATCGTTGCGCGGCGGCCTGTTCGGCATGGGCACCGTCAATGTCCAGGAGAAAAGCCACGCGCTTGCCGTGCCGGTCGCCGCAATGCGCAAGGACGATCAG
>JAIETA010000090.1 GCA_019745575.1 Reyranella sp.
CCGAGGTCGATGACCTCGAAGTTGTTGCACTGCAGGACCACGCCCACGATGTTCTTGCCGATGTCGTGGACGTCGCCCTTGACCGTGGCCATGACGATCTTTCCCTTGGGCCGCGAGCCCACGGTCTTTTCGGCCTCGATGTAGGGCAGCAGGTGGGCCACCGCCTTCTTCATCACGCGGGCGCTCTTCACCACCTGGGGCAAAAACATCTTGCCGGCGCCGAACAGGTCGCCGACGACGTTCATGCCGGCCATCAGCGGGCCCTCGATCACCTCGATCGGCCGCGCGATTGCCAGGCGTGCCTCCTCGGTGTCGGCGACGACGAACTGGTCCATGCCCTTGACCAGCGCATGCTCCAGCCGCTTCTCGACCGGCCAGCTGCGCCATTCGGCATCCTGCGTCTCCGCCACCTCGCCGGTGCCCTTGTACTTGGGCGCGAGCTCGAGCAGGCGCTCGGTGGCCTCGGGATTGCGGTTCAGGATCACGTCCTCGCAGGCGTCGCGCAGCTCGGCCGGTATCTGGTCGTAGACCTCGAGCTGGCCGGCGTTGACGATGCCCATGTCCATGCCCGCCTGGATGGCGTGGTAGAGGAACACCGAATGCATCGCCTTGCGCACCGGCTCGTTGCCGCGGAAGGCGAAGCTCAGGTTCGACACGCCGCCCGAAATCTTGACGTGCGGGCAGCGCCGCTTGATCTCGCGCGTGGCCTCGATGAAGTCGACGCCGTAGTTGTTGTGTTCCTCGATGCCGGTCGCCACCGCGAAGATGTTGGGATCGAAGATGATGTCCTCGGCGGGAAAGCCCACCCGGTTCACCAGGATGTCGTAGGCGCGGGCGCAGATCTCGACCTTGCGCTCCTGGGTGTCGGCCTGGCCCTTCTCGTCGAACGCCATGACCACGACGGCGGCGCCGTAGCGGCGCACCTTGCGGGCCTGTGCGATGAACGGCTCGACGCCCTCCTTCATCGAGATCGAGTTGACGATCGGCTTGCCGGCCACGCACTTCAGGCCGGCTTCGATCACGCTCCACTTGGAGCTGTCGATCATGATCGGCACGCGGGCGATGTCGGGTTCGGCGGCGATCAGCTTCAGGAACGTGTCCATCGCCTGCTCGGCGTCGAGCAGGCCCTCGTCCATGTTGACGTCGATGACCTGCGCGCCCGACTCGACCTGCTGGCGCGCGACTTCTACGGCGGCCGTGTAGTCACCCTCGAGGATCAGCTTCTTGAACCGGGCCGAGCCGGTGACGTTGGTGCGCTCGCCGATGTTGATGAAGGTGGCGCGCGACTCTGTGCGGGGAGCGTCGGTCATCTCAGAAAAAACTCGCTGCTTCCATGCCGCTCAGCCGCAGCGCCGGCGGCAGCGCATGCCACTGCCGCGGCTTGACGCCCTTCACCGCCTCGGCGATCGCCCGGATGTGGGCCGGCGTCGTGCCGCAGCAGCCGCCGACCACGTTCAGCCAGCCGTTGTCGGCCCAGCCCCTGACCAGCTTGGCCGTCATTTCCGGCGGCTCGTCGTAGGCGCCCAGTTCGTTGGGCAGGCCGGCGTTGGGATAGACGCAGAGCAGCCCCTCGACCTGCGGGTCGAGGCTCTTCACGTAGGGGTGCAGTTCGGTGGCGCCGAAGCTGCAGTTGAGCCCCATGGTGAGCGGACGGGCGTGGCGCACCGAGTGCCAGAAGGCCTCGACCGTCTGGCCCGACAGGTTGCGGCCGGCGAGGTCGGTCAAGGTCATCGACACCATCACCGGCAGCTCTTCGCCGCGCGCTTCGGCCGCCTCGTCGGCGGCCACCAGGGCCGCCTTGGCGTTCAGCGTGTCGAATACCGTCTCGATCAGGATGAAGTCGACGCCGCCGTCGAGCAGCCCGTCGATCTGCTCGCGGTAGATGCCCTTCATCTCGTCGAAGCCGACGGCGCGGAAGCCCGGATCGTTGACGTTGGGCGACACCGACAGCGTCTTGTTGGTCGGCCCCAGCGCGCCCACGACGAAGCGCGGCTTGGCGGGATCGCGCGCCGTGGCGGCGTCGGCGCAGGCGCGCGTCAGCCGGGCCGCCGCCATGTTGATCTCGCGCGCCATGCCGGTGATGCCGTAGTCGCTGAGGCTGATGGCGTTGGAGTTGAAGGTGTTGGTGGCCACGATGTCGGCGCCGGCGTCGAGATAGGCGTTGCAGATCTCGCCCACGACGTCGGGCCGCGTCAGGTTCAGCAGGTCGTTGTTGCCCTTCTGGTCATGATTGAAGGTGCGGCCGGCGCGGAAACCCTCCTCGTCGAGCCGATAGCTCTGGATCATCGAGCCGTAGGGCCCGTCCTTCACCAGGATGCGTTCGGCGCCGATCTCGCGCAGCAGGTCGGCCTTTTCGGCCCGTGTGAGGACGGCGGTCATCGCGGACGCACTCCCAGAAGATGGCAGATGGCAAACGTCAGGTCGGCGCGGTTCAGCGTGTAGAAATGGAACTGGTCGACGCCCTCGCCCTGCAGGCGGCGGCAGAGGTCGCCGGCCACGGTGGCGGCCACCATGCGCCGCGTCTCGGCATCGTCGTCGAGCCCGTCGAACAGATGGGCGAGCCAGCCCGGCACCTTGGCGCCGCACAGCCCGGCCATCCTGGCGATGCCCTGGAAATTCGACACCGGCATCACGCCGGGCACGATCGGCACGTGGATGCCGGCGCCGGCGGCGCCGTCGCGGAAGCGCAGGAAATCGTCGGCCTCGAAGAAGAACTGGGTGATGCAGCGATCGGCGCCGGCGTCGACCTTGCGCTTCAGGTTGTCGAGGTCGGCCTGCTCGTCGGCCGAATCGGGATGCTTCTCGGGATAGCCCGCGACGCTGATCTGGAAGTTGCCGATCTTCTTGAGGCCGGCCACCAGGGCGGCGGCGTTGGCGTAGCCGCCGGGGTGGGCGCTGTACTTGCCGCCCATGCCGGACGGCGGATCGCCGCGCAGCGCCACGATGTGGCGGATGCCGGCGTCCCAGTAGGCGCGCGCCACGTCGTCGATCTCGCCCTGTGTCGCGGCGACACAGGTGAGGTGGGCGGCGGCGTCGATGCCGGTCTCGGACTTGAGCCGCGCCACCGTCTCGTGCGTGCGCTGGCGCGTCGAGCCGCCGGCGCCGTAGGTCACGGAAAAGAACGCCGGCCGCAGCGGCGTCAGGCGCGTCACCGTCTCCCACAGGGTACGTTCGGCCGTCTCGGTCTTGGGCGGCGAGAACTCGAACGAAACTTTTAGCCGCTGCGGCGCGCGCGCGGGGAACTCGGAGGTGCCGGCACCGGCGGGACGGGCGCCAGGTGGGCCGGGGCTCCTGCTGAGCGGGCCGGTATCGGGACTCATCGTGACACTCCCTGCGAGAGGGCGGGGTTGCGGGCGGGGCGTGGCGCCGCCGCGCGCTCGCCGCGCCAGATGCCGGTCATCAGGCGCCGGCCGGGAAAGTGGATCGGCTCCAGCGAGACCAGTCCGGCGCTCTTCAGCCAGCCCTGGACCTGATTGTCGGCGAAGCCGAGATGGACGTGGGCGTGCTCGCGCTTGAGCTCGACCAGGTCGTGCGGCGAGAAGTCGACGACCAGCACGGTGCCGCCCGGCCGCACGACGCGGGCAGCTTCCGACAGCGCCGCCGCCGGATCGTCGGCGTAGTGCAGCACGTGATGGATGGTCACGACGTCGAAGCTGTCGGCCTCGAAGGGCAGGGCATACATGTCGCCCTGGCGGATCTCGACGTTGTCGAGGCCGGCGCGGGCCAGGTTGGCGCGGGCGAGCGCCAGCATCTCGCGGCTCTGGTCGACGCCCACGGCCTGCCCGACGCGGGGCGCCAGCACCTCCAGCAGGCGGCCGGTGCCGGTGCCGATGTCGAGCAGTCGGCGGGCGCCCACCGGCAGGTGGTGGGCGAGCGCACGCTCGATCTCGCGGTCGGCGACATGCAGCGCCCGCAGCTCGTCCCAGCGCTGGGCGTTGTCGCGGAAGAAGCGTGCCGCGGCGGTCTGGCGGCGCTGCTGCAGGGCATCCAGCCGCGCCCGATCGGCGGCGAGGCGCGGGTGCTTGGCGTCGAGCCGGCGCACGAATTCGCGCACCAGCGCCGCGTCGTCGCCGGCCGTGACCAGCCGGAAGCGGGTGAACTGCGCCTCGCGGAAGCGTTCCAGCAGGCCGGCCTCGACCAGCAACTTCAGGTGGCGCGACACGCGTGGCTGGCTTTGCCCCAGCACGTGGACGTAGTCGCTGACGGTCAGATCCTCGCGTGCCGCCAGCGCCAGGATGCGCAGCCGCGTGTCTTCGGCCGCGGCGCGCAGAAGGATGAGGAGATGATCCATGGAGAAAAGAATATAAGCATATCTTTATGTATGCAATGGTCATTTCGATCGGAATTTGTGGCAGGAGTGCAACAAAGGTAACCACCGTCGGCCTATGCACTTCAAAATGTAGCGCGCCCATGCGACAGTCCTTGCCGACAGCAGCGTGCAAACGCCGCTTTGCTTAGTTTCGGCCCGGCGGTTTCAGGGCCGGGGGATGGATTTGGGGTTGGCGTCGATGGTCGAAAGTCTGACGAGGACGACGGTGCACCGGCTGCGCCGTTCCGTCGTGGCCGCTGTCGCCGCCGTCGCCTTGGCCGGCGGCTGCTCGACCGGCGACACTGGCGCCGCCGAGGTCTGGGATCCGATCGAGACCCCCAACCGGTTCATCTTCTCCATCAACCAGGCCGTCGACATCATCGCGCTGCGTCCGCTGGCGGTGATCTATCGCGACTGGGTGCCGGAGCCGGCGCAGAAGAGCGTGCGCAACGTGCTCGACAATCTCGGCGAGCCGGTGACGGCGATCAACGAGGTCTTCCAGGGCGATCCCAACCGCGCCGCCACGACCATGGCGCGCTTCCTCGTCAACTCGACGGTCGGAGTGGCCGGCCTGTTCGATGTCGCCACCAGGCTCGGCCTGGAGCGCACCAAGGAAGACGCCGGCAAGACGATCGGCGTGCTGGCCAAGGTCGAGCCGGAGAACGGCGGCTTCTATCTCGTGCTGCCCGGCATCGGGCCGTCGAATGCCCGCGACGCCACCGGCCTGATGATCGACTACCTGGTCGACCCCTTCCGCATCCTGACCTTCAACCTGGCCATGGACTGGACGGCCTACCAGGCCGCCCGCTACGGCATGAACGCCATCGACTACCGTTCGCGCACTATTTTCGCGCTCGACGACCTCGAAAAGAACAGCGTCGATTACTACGCCGCCCTGCGCAGCGCCTACACCCAGAACCGCGCCGACCAGATCCGGCTGCGGCGCGAGAAGACCGACACCAAGAGCGAACTCGAGCGCCGCGACAACCTCGCCCTGGTGCGCTAAAACCCCGCCGTCGGAAGACCTTTTTCAGGGAGCGAACCCGTGTCGTTGCTCGCCGTGCGTCGTGTGATGTCGCGTCGTCTCCTGTTGCGCCGTGCCGGCCTCGGCCTGGCGGCCGCCGCCCTCGTGGCGTCGCCGGCGCTCGTGCCGCCGGCCTGGGCCGCCGACCCGGCCAACCTGATCGAGAGCGTGGCCGCCCAGGTCATCGAGATCGTCAAGACCAAGACCGGCGCCGACCGTGAGGCCGCCATCCGCCAGGTCCTGCGCACCAACTTCGACCTGCCGGCGATGGGTCGTACCGCCCTCGGCAAGCACTGGAACGACGCCAGCGAGGCGCAGCGCACGCGCTTCCTGGCGGCCGTCGAGACCGCCGAGGCCCGCGCCTACAGCGAACGCTTCGGCCAGTATGCCGGCCAGACGCTGACCGTCGGCAAGGTGATGGCGCGGCCCAACGGCGTCACCGTCGTCGACAGCCGGCTCAACCAGACCAGCGGCCAGCCGATCAAGCTCGAGTGGGAAGTGCGCAACGGCGGGCAGGGACCGCTGGTCACCGACGTCAAGGTCGAGGGCGTCAGCATGGTCATGACGCGGCGCTCGGACTTCAATTCCTACATCCAGAACAACGGCGGCACGGTCGAGCCGCTGATCAAGGAGCTGGAGGCCCGCGCCGCCCGCTGACCCGGCGGGCCGTTGCGCCGGATTGCACCCCGGGCGCCTTCGCCCTAGACTTTTGGCGGGAGGCGTGTCGATCGGTCCGCACCCGCGCGGACCTGAGGAGAGCGCCATGGATAGCGTACAGGTCAAGACTCCGGCCGAGCGTTTGTCGGTCGATCCGGTGTGGTCCAGGATCCGCGAAGCAGCCCAGGCGGCGGCCGCCGCCGAGCCGGTGCTGGCCGGCCTGCTGCATGCCACCATCCTGAGCCAGCCGCGCTTCGAGAGCGCGCTGAGCTACCATCTGGCGCGGCTCGCCGGCACGACCGAGGTGCCGGCCGCGCTGATCCGCCAGACCTTCGACGAGGCTTTCGCGGCCGATCCGGCCATCGGCCTCGCCGCCCGCGCCGACATCGTGGCGGTGGCCGACCGCGACCCCGCCTGCACCAGCCTTTTGGACCCACTGCTCTGGTTCAAGGGCTATCACGCCCTGCAGACCTATCGTGTGGCGCATTGGCTGTGGCTAGAAGGCCGCCAGTCGCTCGCCCATTTCCTGCAGAGCCGGGCGAGCGCCCTGTTCGGCCTCGACATTCATCCCGGCGCCGTGATCGGCAAGGGCATCTTCATCGACCACGGCACCGGCGTGGTGATCGGCGAGACCGCGGTGGTCGAGGACGGCGTCTCCATGCTGCACGGCGTGACCTTGGGCGGCACCGGCAAGGAACGCGGCGACCGCCACCCCAAGGTGCGGCGCGGCGTGCTGCTGGGGGCGGGCGCCAAGGTGCTGGGCAACATCGAGATCGGCGCCTGCGCCAAGATCGCCGCCGGCTCCGTCGTGCTCGATCCGGTACCGGCCGGCTGCACCGCGGCCGGTGTGCCGGCCCGCATCATCGGCTGCGTCGACGTGCCGGAACCGGCGCTGGAGATGGACCAGAGGATCTGACCCGCCACGCCCGCCAAGCTAGCCCGAAGGCCACCGTGCCAGAGCGTCGGCAAGGGCGGCGGGCGGCTGCGGCGAGAGCCAGCGCACGGCGAGTGCCTTGGCGAGGAGTTCCAGCCGCCGGGCCAGGCCGAAGCTGGAGGCGGCGGGCCAGCGTCCGTACGTCTTGAGGAGTCCCCTCTCCCGCTCGGGCAGGGGCGTCTTGAACCTGTCGGACAGCACCCTCTCCAGTTCGCCGCGCGCCTGCAGCGCCAGCAGGACGCGGCGGCGCATGATCTGCTGGATGCGCTGCTCCTGCAGGAACGTCCTGATGTTCGACTTGTACGAGAAGAGCTCCGACTCCGGCCGCCAGAAGCCGTTCGGCGTGTCGTTGAAGTAGATCGCGTCGTCCAGGCGGAAGCAGCGCACCCATTCCTGGATGCCGGCGTCGGGTACGTCGTCGACGGCGAGATCGGAGCGGCAGTGGCGCCGCCAGAAGACGGCGCTGTTGGACAATGGCAGCCGCCACAGCAGCGCGATCTTGTAGTCGGCGGCCGTCCACACGCCGTCGGTGAAGCAGTCGATCGTGACCCAGATGTCGTGCACGGGCGACAACAGGTCGGCGTCCTTGGGCGTGACTTCCACCCACTGGTTGTTGACCACGAGGCCGACGTCATGGGTGTCGAGCAGCCTCAGATTGTCCTCGATGAAGGACGGCTGGATCAGGTTGTCGTCTTCCAGGGCGTAGAAGAACTCGCCGCCGGCCAGCGGTTCCTTCGAGAAGGCCAGCGAGATGTTGGGGCCGGCGCCCAGGCGCACGCGATTGGGGCGGTGAAGGATGCGCGGGTCGGCCAGCCCCTCCACGAGCTGTCGCGTGCGGTCGGCATCGCCGTCGTCGAGGACGATGGCCCGCCAGTTCCGGTGGGTCTGCTTCTGGACCGACAGCAGCGCTCGGCGCAGCAGGTCCGGCCGGTTGTAGGCCGGGATGCGCACTTCGACGAGCGGACCGTCCGCCATGGCCACCATGTCTCTCCGCAGCGCCGGCCGGCTGTCAGCCCGCCGGCCCGGCGGGTCGGGGCGCGATCGCCCGGACGCCGTCGACGGTGAGGGTGACCGAGGTGGCCGGATCGCCACCGGAGCGCAGCCAGCCGCGGGCCACGGCCAAGCGGATGCCGGCCTCGACCGCGTCGGTGTTGGCGATGCCGAGCTTGCGCTGCAACTTGTCGACATGCGTCCAGGTGGGTGGCGGCCGGCGCCCCGTGAGGTCGTGGACGGCAGTCAAAAGGTCGGAAAGGAACTTTGCGGCGTCGGGCGGCTTGGCGGCCATGCGAGCAAGCATAGAGCGCCGTTGCACTCATTGACAGGTCCACGATTCGGGCTCGAGTCGAAAAGGCCCGCTGCGCTGCCAGGGAGACCCCTGGCAGCAGCTTGATGTTGCTCGGACATTCGGCTTGCAGCGCGCCGACTTACGAACAGCCAGCGCCGCCGTTTCGGGACACTTCGTGTCCGCAGAGTCGCCCGGTCGCGGCCGGCTCAGGCGCGAACCAGCGGCTTGTATTTTATGCGATGTGGCTGGTCGGCGTCGGTGCCGAGCCGGCGGTGGCGGTCGGCCTCGTAGTCCTGGTAGTTGCCCTCGAACCATTCGACGTGGCTGTCGCCTTCGAAGGCCAGCATGTGGGTGGCGATGCGGTCGAGGAACCAGCGGTCGTGGGAGATCACCACGGCGCAGCCGGCATAGTCGACCAGCGCCTCTTCCAGTGCGCGCAGGGTGTCGACGTCGAGGTCGTTGGTCGGCTCGTCGAGCAGCAAGACGTTGGCGCCCGATTTGAGCATCTTGGCGAGGTTGACGCGATTGCGTTCGCCGCCCGAGAGCTGGCCCACCTTCTTCTGCTGGTCGGCGCCCTTGAAATTGAACGAGCCGCAATAGGCGCGGCTGGAGATCTCGCGGTTGCCGAGCTTGATGATGTCGAGGCCGCCCGACAGCTCTTCCCACACCGTCTTGTTGGGATCGAGCGTCTCGCGGCTCTGGTCGACGTAGCCGAGCTTGACCGTCGGGCCGACGGTGAAAGTGCCGGTGTCGGGCTTGTCGGTGCCGGTGATCATCTTGAACAGCGTCGTCTTGCCGGCGCCGTTGGGTCCGATGACGCCCACGATGCCGCCTGGAGGCAGCTTGAAGGAGAGATCGTCGATCAGCAGGCGGTCGCCGAAGCCCTTGGAGATCTTGTCCGCGGTGATGACATGGTCGCCCAGCCGCGGCCCGGCGGGGATGACGATCTGCGCCCGGTCGAGCGTCTCCTGCTTGTCCTCCTCGACCATCTGCTGATAGGCGGCGATACGGGCCTTGCTCTTGGTGCGCCGGGCCTGGGCGCTCTGGCCCATCCATTCGAGCTCGCGCTGCATGGTGCGACGCCGTGCGTCGGCGGTCTTTTCTTCAAGCTCGAGGCGCTTGTCCTTCTGCTTCAGCCAGGAGGAATAGTTGCCTTCCCACGGGATGCCGGCGCCGCGGTCGAGTTCGAGGATCCAGCCCGCGACATTGTCGAGGAAGTAGCGGTCGTGGGTGACGGCCACCACGGTGCCGGGGAACTCGGCCAGGTGGCGCTCCAGCCACGCCACCGACTCGGCGTCGAGATGGTTGGTGGGCTCGTCGAGCAGCAGCATGTCGGGCTTGCTAAGCAGCAGCCGGCAGAGCGCCACGCGGCGCCGCTCGCCGCCCGACAGCACGTCGACCCGGGCGTCCGACGGCGGGCAGCGCAGCGCGTCCATGGCGATCTCGACCGTGCGGCCGAGGTCCCAGCCGTTGCCGGCGTCGATCTTCTCCTGCAGCTCGGCCTGCTCGGCGATCAGCTTGTCCAT
>JAIETA010000279.1 GCA_019745575.1 Reyranella sp.
AAACATGGCCTCGACTACTTCCACGGCATCGCCAAAGGGTGGAGCCTCAGAAATGTGTGAATCGCCTAGAGCGAAGCCGGGGAGGAGAGGGAGTTAGCGGCCCGGGATGCGGTCGAACCAGAAGGCGAGCTGCTGCTGAAAGTCGGCGTCGGCTGCAGCCGCGTCGGTGATGACCGAGGGCTTGCCGTTGCGCGGGTAGCGCACGCTTCGCAGGCGCGTGAAGGCGGTGTCGGCGAGGTGCAGGATCAGCACGTCGCCCTGGCGGCGATGGAAGACGAATTCGTGAACCTTGCGGATGTTGACCAGGCTCACGACGTAGCGGCCGCTGCTGTTTTCGCCGGCGAGCTGGCGCACCGGGATGTCGCGGCCCTCGTTGGTGATGCCCATCAGGGCCAGCGCCTCGGGCGCCATCATGTTGTCGCTGCCGGTGCGCTGGATCAGCCGCACCAGCCGGTCGCCGCGCGGCGACAGGGTGGTGATCCGGGGCTGGCCGGACGTCAGGGTACAGGCCCCGAGGGGAAGGACGAGGGCGGCGCCGAGGAACGCGCGACGGGAAAGTACGCCGAGGAAAGCAACGCTACGGGGCAAACTCAATCCTTCCCTGTCCTGGACATGTCGACGACGACCGGCGCGATGGCTTCCAGCGCACCGCCGCGGATGGCGCGGAAGAAGCAGTTGTGCCGCCCGGTGTGGCAGGCGACGCCGGTCTGCTCGACCAGGACCAGCAGCGTGTCGCCGTCGCAGTCGATGCGCAGGTCCACGAGCTGCTGGATGTGGCCCGACGTGTCGCCCTTGCGCCACGGCGCGCGGCGCGAGCGCGACCAGTAGCAGACGCGGCCGGTGCGCATGGTCTCGGCCACCGCGTCGCGGTCCATCCAGGCCATCATCAGCACCTCGCCGCTGTCGTGCTGCTGGGCGATGGCGGGCACCAGGCCCTGCGGGTCGAATTTTATGGCGGCCAGTGCGGCGTCGATCTCGGCCGGCCGGTAGGTGGCCGGGGACGTGAGGCTGGGGGAGGTGAGGTTCGGGGACGTCGGGTTCGGGGACATGGGGCGAGCTTGGCCTCCGGAAGGAACGGCGCGTATAATCTCCGCAATACCGCTTGGCAAATCGGAAACCGCGTGAAGAAAACAGCCAAGGCCGCAGGGCCCGCCCACGATCACGAACACTGCATCGAGGATGCGCTGGCAGCGGCGGAAAGGCTGTGTGCCGCCCGCAAGCTGCGCTTCACGCCGCTGCGCCGCCGCGTGCTCGAACTCGTGTGGTCGGGCCACAAGCCGGTCGGCGCCTACGCGCTGCTCGACAGCCTGCGCGACGAGGATCTCGGCTCGGCGCCGCCCACCGTCTACCGCGCCCTCGACTTCCTGATCGAGCACGGCCTGATCCACCGCATCGAGCGCATGAACGCCTTCGTCGGCTGCAGCCATCCCGGCGAGGCGCACCGCGGCTTCTTCCTGATCTGCACCGAATGCGGCAACGCCGAGGAGCTGGACGGGGAGGGCCTGGCCGACAGCATCGGCGCCAGCGCCGCCCGCCGCGGTTTCGCGCCGCGTGAGATGACCCTGGAAGTCACCGGCGTCTGCGGCGGCTGCCGGAAGAACTGAATTCTCTCCCCAGGCTGCGATCAGAGGCTGCGCAGGAGATCGATCAGGTCGGCCTTGGTTTCGAATCCGATGCCCGGCGCGTCGGGCGCGGCGACGCGGCCGCCGGCGACGGACTGGCCGTCGGCCAGGCCGCCGAACGGCGGGAAGCTCAGCGGATTGACCTCGGCGCCACCGAGGCCCAGCGCGCTCGCGACATGCAGCGAGAAGAGATGTCCGCCGTGCGGCCAGAACGAACGACGGCGCCAGCCGCGCGCCTCGAGCGCCTCGACGATCTGCAGGTAGCCGGGCAGGCCGTAGCAGTGGACCGGATCGAACAGCAGTATGTCGCGCTCGCGGCGCAGGCCGGCATGGCGATCGAGCAGCTTCGCCTCGACCGCCGAGAATGTCGCCTCGCCGACGGCGATCGGCGCGTCGTAGCGGCGGGCAACGGCGCCGAGCGTGTCGAAATCGTGCGGGTCGCACATGTCCTCGATCCACATCAGGCGAAACCGCTGCAACGCCTCGGCAGCCGCCGGCGCGCTTTGTCCATTATAGGAGTAAATGGCATCGACCGCGAGCGTGTGCGGCGCCGGGAAGATCTCCGCCGCCGCCGCGATGCGCCGCAGGTCGACGGCAAGCGGCGCTTGACCGATCTTGATTTTGACACGCCGGTAGCCGCTGTCGCGGAACGACGTCAACTCGCGAGTCAGGCGACCGAGATCGTCGTCGGGGTAGAGGTAGCCGCCGCTGGCATAGACCTCGACGTCGGCCGGCACCGATGCGTCGCTGCCGAATCGCGGGCGGAGGAGCCGATGAAGCGGCAACCCTTCGATCTTGGCGGCGGCATCCCACAGAGCCATGTCGAGCGTGCCGACCGCGACGCAGCGTTCACCGTGGCCGCCGGGCTTTTCTCCCCTCATCATGGCCGCCCAGCCGCTCATCGGATCGAGGTCGCCGGCGGCGAGCAGGCGCGGCGCGAAGCGCTCACGGATCAGGCCGCCCTGGGCGAAGCGGCCCATCGAAGAGAAGCCGTAACCGACGACCGGCCGGCCGTTGCGTATTGCGTCGGTGGTAACCCCCACAATGCTGGTCGTCAGGCCGCCGGAGGGGATCGACGGGTCGCTGTAGCGCGATATGTCGACGGAGCGCTCGCGGATGTCGACAACGCGCATCGCGCCGTCTCTCAGGTGTTGTGCGCCCGGTTCAGGCGCTCGAAGCCCTCGGCGAGATCGGTTTTCAGGTCTTCGACGTCTTCCAGGCCGATATGGACGCGCAGCAGCTGCTTGCCTGCCGGCCACGGCACGGCGGTGCGGTACTGGTCGGGGTGGGCCGGGATCATCAGGCTTTCGTAGCCGCCCCAGCTTGCGCCCATGCCGAAGATGTCCATGCCGTCCAGCATGGCGGCCAGCGCATTGCGGCTAAAGCCGTCGCGCAGAGTGAAGGCGAAGAGGCCCGAGGCGCCCTTGAACTGCTTCTTCCAGTTCTCGTGGCCGGGGCAGTCGGGCAGGGCGGGGTGCAACACCTTGTCGACCTCGGGTCGGCCTTTCAGCCAGTGGGCGATGGCAAGGCCGCTCGCCTCGTGGTGGCGCAGCCGCACGCCCATGGTGCGCAGACCGCGCAGCGCCAGGTAGCAGTCGTCGGGCGCGGCGTGGAAGCCGAACGACTGGCAGGCGGTCTTGCAGGTCTCGAAGAGGGCGCGCGTGGCGCAGGAGATGATGCCCATCATCGCGTCGGAGTGGCCGACGATGTACTTGGTGCCGGCGTGGATGGAGATGTCGCAGCCGTGCTCGAACGGCTTGAAGTAGAGCGGCGTGGCCCAGGTGTTGTCGATCATCACCGTGGCGCCGGCCTTGCGGGCGACGGCGGCGATGGCGTCGACGTCCTGCACCTCGAAGGTCTGCGAGCCGGGCGCTTCGAGATAGACCACCTTGGTGTTGGGCCGCATCAGCTTGGCGATGCCGGCGCCGATCATGGGATCGAAGTAGGTGGTTTCGACGCCGAAGTTTTTCAGCGTGATGTTGGCGAAGCGCCGGGCCGGGCCGTAGGCGTTGTCGGTGATCAGCATGTGATCGCCGGCCTTGACGAAGCCCACGATGGCACCGGTCACGGCGCCGAGGCCGGACTGCACGGCGATCGAGCGGTGCGCGCCTTCGATGGCGGCGACGGCGTCCTCCAGCGCCTTCTGGGTCGGCGTGCCGTTGCGCCCGTAGCCGAAGCCTTCGAAGGGGATGCGATTCTCGAACTTGTCCATCGTCGGCGAGAGGATGGTCGAGGCGTGGTAGACCGGCGGATTGACGATGCCGAAGTTGTTGGCGGGGTCGCGGCCAGCGACGGCCAAGACGGTGTCGGGGCGGGTATAGGTTTTCTTCGAGGTCATGACATCGACTATGGCACAGGGCTCACGCCGGCGGCCAGCGGTAGGCCTCGGGCCACAGCACGCGCGGATCTTTCAGCTCCTTGTCCTCGCTGCGCACCGGGCGAAAGCCCGCCTTGCGGTAGGTTTCCAGCGCCTTGGGGTGGTCGAGCGTGTTGGTGTTCAGAATCGCCCGCACCGAACCGCGCGCAAAGGCCCGGTCGATCGCCCGGTCGAGCAGCCACGGTCCGATCCGCCGGCCGACGTAATCGAGGGTGAGGCCGAAGAAGACGATCTCGTCGTCCTGCAGTTCGAAATAGCCGACCAGAGCCCCGTCATGGCGGGCGACGTGCAGCTCATGCCCGGGCGCGGCGAGCAGGGCGGCCAAGGCATCGTCGGACAGCAGCCGGCGCTCGTACCACAGCCAGGGTCGGCCGACGCGGTCGTATAGGTCGCGATAGAGCGCGCCGCTCGGCGCTTCGAGGCGCTCGATGGCAACGTCGAGCGCGGGCTTCAGCCCGCGACGCGTCCAGTCGGCAGGTGCGATCTCGAGGTGCGTGATCGTGACCGGCAGCCGCCCGTCGGCGCGCGGCGGCGGCTGGTGGGCGAACAGGTCAGGGGCCGGTGACGATCGGTGTGTCGGCACGGCCGCCCCATTCGGTCCAGGACCCGTCATAGACCGCCGCTTCCGGCGCGCCGGTGAGGTAGAGGCCGAGCGCCACCACGCAGGCGGTGACGCCCGAGCCGCAGCTTGCCGTCACCTTCTTCGACGGATCGATGCCGGAGGCGGCGATGCGGGCGGCGAGCTTGTCGGCCGGCAGCATGGTGCCGGTCGCCGGATCGATCAGCTCGTTGTAGGGCAGGTTGTAGGCGCCCGGCATGTGGCCGGCGCGCAGGCCGGCGCGCGGCTCCGGCGCCTCGCCGCGAAAGCGCGCCGCGGCGCGGGCATCGACGATCTGCTCGCGTTTGCTGTCGATCAGGCCACGCACGTCGTCCAGCGAGCGCACCAGCGTGTTGTCGAGGCGGGCGGTGAAGTGGCGGTCGCGCGGCGGCGTCGGATCGTCGGTCACCGGCCGTCCCTCGCCGAGCCATTTCGGCAGGCCGCCGTTCAGGATCGCCACGTCCTTGTGACCCATGACGCGGAACATCCACCAGACGCGGGCCGCGCCGGTCATCGGCGTGGTGTCGTAGATCACGATCTTGCTGCCGTCGCCCAGGCCGAGCTTGCGCACGCGAGCGGAGAACTTCTCCGGCGGCGGCAGCATGTGGGGCAGCGAACTCGTCGTGTCGGCGATCTCGTCGATGTCGAAATAGACCGCGCCGGGGATGTGCTGCTGGGCGAACTCGGCCTTGGGGTCGCGCTTCTGCGCCGGCAGGTAGAAGGAGGCATCGACGATGCGCACGTCCGGGGCAGCTAGGCGGGCGGCAAGCCACTCGGTCGAGACGAGCGCGTCGGGTCTTGCGTAGTCCATGGATGTGTCCTCAGGCCAACGCAATGACGAACCGGCGGTTCATCTTGCCCTTGTTTTCGATCTTTACGCACTCGACGCGGCCGATCTCGCCGGTGCGCGCCACATGGGTGCCGCCGCAGGCTTGCAGGTCGATGCCCTCGATGGCGAGCAGGCGGACGCGGCCGGCACCCATCGGCGGGCGCACGCTCATGGTCTTCACCAGCTCGGGCCGGGCGGCCAGCTCCTCGTCGGTGACCCATTGCGGCATCACCGGCCGGTCGAGCGCGATCAGCCGGTTGACCTCCTCGGTCACCCATTCCTTGGCCGGCACCTCGCCCTCGAGGTTGAAATCGAGGCGGCTCTTGTCGGCGCCGACCTGGCCGCCGGTGACGTTGCCTTTTATGACCGCCGACATGACGTGCAGCGCGGTGTGCATGCGCATGTGCAGATAGCGCCGCTGCCAGTCGAGCGCGCTCCGGACTCTTGTGCCGACCGCCGGTCGCGGCGCGTCGGGCGCCAGCAGGTGCAGCACGTCGCCGCCACTACCATCTGCAGAGGGGGCCTTCACCGTGTCGACGACAAGCGCCTCGCCGCCGTCCCAGCGCAGCACGCCGCTGTCGCCGGGCTGACCGCCGCCGGTGGGATAGAAGATGGAGCGGTCCAGCCGCACGCCGCGCTCCTCGAGCGCGGTGACGGTGGCCTCTGCTTCCTTGAGATATGCGTCCTGACGGAAAAGTTCTTCGACCATCGTCAGGATTTAGGCCCTCGCAAGCCGCGCCGCAACTTCCCTCGCCGACGGCATGGCGGGTGCGGCCCCCAGCCGCTCGACGGCGCACGCGGCGGCGGCATTGGCGTAGCGGAGCGCGTCGGCCAGCGTAGCGCCGCGGACGAAGCGCGCCGCCAGAGCGCCCACGAAGCAGTCGCCGGCCCCGGTGGTGTCGACGACCCGCGCCTTCAGGCCGGGCACGACGAGTACGCCGTCGGCCGAGACGGCCACCGCGCCGCGTGCGCCCAAGGTGGCAACGACGGTGCGGACGCCGCGGCGGCGCAGGATCTCGCACGCCGCCACGACGCGGCGCCGCGAACTCTTCGGGCCAAGCTTCGATTTCGTCGCCTGCGCCAGTTCGATCTCGTTCAGCACCGCGATGTCGACCAGCTTCAGCAGGCGCGCGGGGTGGTCGACCATCGGCGCCAGGTTGAGGAGGGTGCGCGCGCCGGCGCGGCGGGCCCGGCGCAGCACCGTCTCGGTGGTGGCGAGCGGCGTCTCGAACTGCGCCAGCCAGATGTCGCCGCGGCGCGGCGCCTCGCGCACCATGGCCGCACGGAACGCCATGTTGGCGCCCGAGGCGCCGGTGATGGCGTTGTCGCCTTGGGCCACCTGGATCAGCGCGACCCCGGTCGTGGCGGCGCGAACGGTCCGCACGCCGCGGCCATCGACGCCGGCGGCGGCCAGGACACGGCGCAGCGTGGTGCCGAAGAGGTCGCCGCCGACCGCGCCCAGCATGACCGCCGGCACGCCGAGTCGCGCGGCGGCGATGGCCTGGTTGAGGCCCTTGCCGCCGGGCAGGAAGGAGACTGCGGCACCCAGCACGGTCTCGCCCGCCATCGGCCGCCGCGCGCTCTCGGCGATCACGTCCATGTTGAGGCTGCCGCAGACGACGACGCGACCCATGACCGGAGGCTCAGCTCATCCAGGGCGGCAGCGGCAGGCTCTTCTCGCGCAGGAAGGCGGGGTTGAACAGCTTCGACTGATAGCGCTGGCCGCCGTCGCACAGGATCGTCACCACGGTCTTGCCCGGTCCGAGATCCTTCGCGAGACGCATGGCGCCCACGACATTGATGGCGGTCGAGCCGCCCAGCACCAGCCCCTCGTGCTGGATGAGGTCGAACAGGACGGGCAGGGCCTCCTCGTCGGTGATGCGGTAGGCCATGTCGATCGCGGTGCCCTCGAGGTTGGCGGTGACGCGGCCTTGGCCGATGCCTTCGGTGATGGAATTGCCTTCGGCTTTCAGCTCACCTTTGGCGTGCCAGTTGTAGAGCGCCGAGCCCATCGGGTCGCTGAGCGCGACCTTGACGTTGGGGTTGCGCTCCTTGAGCGCGCGCGCCACGCCGCCCAGCGTGCCGCCGCTGCCGACCGAGCAGGTGAAGCCGTCGACCTTGCCGTCGGTCTGCTGCCAGATCTCGGGGCCGGTGGTGCGATAGTGGCCGTCGCGGTTGGCGGTGTTGTCGAACTGGTTGGCCCAGATCGCGCCGTTCGGCTCCTTGGCGTTGAGCTCCTCGGCCAGCGTGCCGGAGTAGCGGACGTAGTTGGCCGGGTTGGCGTAGGGCACCGCCGGCACCAGCCGCAGGTCGGCGCCGCACAGGCGCAGCATGTCCTTCTTTTCCTGGCTCTGGGTCTCCGGCATCACGATGACCGAGCGGTAGCCGCGGGCGTTGGCGACCAGGGCAATGCCGATGCCGGTATTGCCGGCGGTGCCTTCCACGATCACGCCGCCCGGTCGCAGTTTCCCCGACTTTTCGGCGTCCTCGATGATGGCGAGCGCCGCGCGGTCCTTCACCGAGCCGCCCGGATTGAGAAACTCCGCCTTGCCGTAGATGTGGCAGCCCGTGGCGGCCGAGGCCGCGCGCAGTCTTATGAGCGGCGTATTGCCGATGCTCTCGATGAAACCCGACCGGACGTTCATGACCTGCTCGCTGTGCTGGACCCTGCGCTTCCCCGCCAGACGGTAGACAGGGAGCGGGCCGCACCGCAACCCGTCGGCGCGGCCGACGGCCGGATCGCTTAGCGCCAGCGGCGGCGGACCTCGTCGCGGTTAAGGGCCAGCCACTGCAGCGCCACGACCGCCACCGCGTTGTCGATCTCGCCGCCGTCGAGCATGCGGCGCGCCTCGGCGAAGGGCAGCGCCTTGACCAGGATGTTCTCGCCTTCCGATTCCAGGCCGAAGATGCCGCCGGCGGTCGAGGCATTTACGCGGCCGAGGAACACGGCGCAGGACTCCGACATCGCGCCGGGGCTGAGCATCAGGTCGTGGATCGGCAGCAGATCCCCGATCGCCACGCCCGCCTCCTCGACCGCCTCGCGGCGGACCAGCTCCTCGGGCGTTTCACCCGCCTCGAAGATGCCGGCTACCACTTCCCAGCTCCAGGGGTGACGGCCGGCGACGTAGGAGCCGGCGCGGAACTGGCGGATCAGCACGACCTCGTCGCGCGCCGGGTCGTAGGGCAGGACGCCGGCGGCATGGCCGCGCTCGAAGACCTCGCGGCTGATGACGCCGCTTTGGCCGCCCTGGAACAGGCTGTGCCGGAAGAAGTAGCGACCGACCTTGAAGTAGCCCTGGAAGGCCGCGACATGGTCGACCAGCTCGGCCTTCTCGTCGGGCGGGGGAGGCTTGGCCATGGAACACTCCACAGGCAAAAAGGGGCCGCTCCCTTCCGGGAACGGCCCCAAGTGGCTCCGGAGGTAGGACTCGAACCTACGACCGGGCGATTAACAGTCGCCTGCTCTACCGCTGAGCTACTCCGGAATGGAAATCGTCGCGGGCGGCGGTATCCGGCCCGCGAAGGCGCGATCTTTTGACAGAGCCTCCCGGTGCACGCAAGGGGCGCCGATCGGTCGAATTCCTGGAGGCCTGGGCCGGAATCGAACCGGCATACGCGGATTTGCAGTCCGATGCATAGCCACTCTGCCACCAGGCCGCGCCAGGAACGGCGGTGCTATACGCATGCCGCGACGGCAGGGTCAAGCCAAGTGCCCGGAAGGCTGCCGGGCGAGCCCGGCGGGCCGCGGCGTGGCGCCCTTTGACGCTGTCGGC
The DNA here is from genome assembly GCA_019745575.1 of Reyranella sp. Lineage (GTDB taxonomy): Bacteria > Pseudomonadota > Alphaproteobacteria > Reyranellales > Reyranellaceae > Reyranella. The sequence continues at coordinate 9,200 of JAIETA010000279.1, forward strand.
GCCGGACGCCTATAAACGCCATCGCATTTCGGGGTCAATCGATGACGGATTTCGCGCGCGCGCGCCGCAACATGGTCGAGAGTCAGCTCAGGCCGAACCGGGTGACCAATGCCGCGTTGCTGGCGGCGATGGGCGAACTGCCGCGCGAGCGCTTCCTGCCCGAGGCCCTGCGCGCCGTGGCCTACGCCGACGACGATGTGCCGCTGGGCGGAGGCCGCTACCTGATGGAGCCGATGGTGCTGGCGCGCCTGATCCAGACGCTTCAGCCGGGCCCTGAGGAGCGTGCCCTGGTGATCGGCGCGGGCCGCGGCTACGGCGCGGCGTTGCTCGCCCGGCTCGCCAAATCGGTGACGGCACTCGAGATCGATCCGGGACTGGCCGCTGCGGCGGCCGCGATCACCCGCGACCTTGGACTGGACGGCATCCGGCAGGTCACGGGTCGGCTGGAGGACGGCGTCGCCGACGGGGCGCCCTACGATGTCGTTCTGATCGAGGGTGCGGTCCGACAGTTGCCGCAGAAGATCCTCGACCAGATGGCCGAGGGCGGTCGCCTGACCGTCACCGTCGCCGGAG
>JAIETA010000258.1 GCA_019745575.1 Reyranella sp.
CAGCAGGGCCTGCGCCGCCTGGCCGTCGGGATCGCGCTCCAGGTCGGCCAGCGCCGCGGCCAGCGCCCGCTTGCCGCCGCCCGTGCCGTCCTGGCGGAGCGCTTGCAGCGTCATTCCGTCTTGAGCGGACCGCCCAGTGCCGCCTGCGCCGCGGCGAGGCGCGCGATCGGCACGCGGTAGGGCGAGCACGAGACGTAGTCGAGGCCGGCCTTGTGGCAGAAGAAGACCGAGGCCGGATCGCCGCCGTGCTCGCCGCAGATACCGAGCTTCAGGCCGGGCCGGGTCTTGCGGCCGCGCTCGGCCGCCATCTCGATCAGCTCGCCCACGCCCTCGATGTCGAGCGAGGCGAAGGGATCGTGCTCGAAGATGCCGCGCTGCTGGTATTTCTCCAGGAACGACGCCGAGTCGTCGCGACTGAGGCCAAACGTCGTCTGCGTCAGATCGTTGGTGCCGAAGCTGAAGAACTCGGCCGCGCCCGCGATATCGCCGGCGCGCAGCGCGGCGCGCGGCAGCTCGATCATGGTGCCGACCAGATATTCCAGCTTCTGGTCGGAGAGCTGGCTGACCTCGGACGCCACCCGGTCGATCACGGCCTTCATCAGGTCGAGTTCCTTCCGGGTCGCGACCAGCGGGATCATGATCTCGGGAATCACCGTCTTGCCGTGCTTTTTCTGGACCTCGGCCACCGCCTCGAAGATGGCGCGGGCCTGCATTTCGTAAATCTCCGGGAAGGAGATGCCGAGTCGCACGCCGCGATGGCCGAGCATGGGATTGAACTCGTGCAGTTTGTGCGCCCGCGCCTCGATCTCCGCCACCGACACGCCGATGTCCTTGGCCACCTGCTCCATGTCCGCCCTCGTCTTGGGCAGGAACTCGTGCAGCGGCGGGTCGAGCAGGCGGATGGTGACCGGCAGCCCCGCCATGATCTCGAACAGGGCGACGAAGTCCTGGCGCTGCATCGGCTGGATCTTGGCCAGCGCCACGCGCCGGCTCTTCTCGTCGTCGGCCAGGATCATCTCGCGCACCGCAACGATGCGGTCGCCGTCGAAGAACATGTGCTCGGTGCGGCAGAGGCCGATGCCCTCGGCGCCGAACTTGCGTGCCTGGCCCGCGTCGAGCGGCGTCTCGGCATTGGCGCGGATGCCGAGCGTGCGGAATTCGTCGGCCCACGCCATCAGTTCGGCGAAGTCGCCACTGAGTTCGGGCTGCACCGTCGGCACGACGCCCAGCATGATCTCGCCGGTGGTGCCGTCGAGGGTGAGGAACTCGCCCGCCTTCACGACCGTGCCGCGGACTATGAGCGTGCCGGCGGCACCGTCGATGCGCACGTCGCCGGCGCCGGCGATGCAGGGCTTGCCCATGCCGCGCGCGACCACGGCGGCATGGCTGGTCATGCCGCCGGTCGAGGTCAGGATGCCCTGGGCCGCGTTCATGCCGTGGATGTCCTCGGGGCTGGTCTCGCGCCGCACCAGGATCACCTTCTCGCCGGTCCGTGCCTGCTTCTCCGCCTCGTCGGCGGTGAACACGACCTTGCCCGATGCGGCGCCGGGCGAGGCCGGCAGGCCCTTGGCGATCACCTTGCGCTGGGCCTTGGGATCGAGCGTTGGATGCAGCAGCTGATCGAGCGAGGAAGGCACGATGCGCGCCACCGCCTGCTTCTTGTCGATCAGGCCCTCGCCCACCATGTCGACGGCAATCTTCAGCGCCGCCTTCGCCGTCCGCTTGCCGTTGCGCGTCTGCAGCATGTAGAGCTTGCCGCGCTGCACGGTGAACTCGATGTCCTGCATGTCGTGGTAGTGGGCTTCGAGCTTGTGCCGGATGGCGTCGAGCTGGGCGAAGACCTCGGGCATCACCTCTTCCATCGCCGGCGCGGCGGACTTTTGCGCGAGCTTGCCCTGCACGGTGAGGTGCTGGGGCGTGCGGATGCCCGCCACCACGTCCTCGCCCTGGGCGTTCACGAGGTACTCGCCGTAGAAGAGGTTGGCGCCGCTCGAGGGATCGCGCGTGAAAGCCACGCCGGTGGCGCAGTCCTCGCCCATGTTGCCGAACACCATGGCCTGCACGTTGACCGCGGTGCCCCAGCTCTCGGGAATCGCATGCAGGCGGCGGTAGGTGATGGCGCGCTGGTTCATCCACGAGCCGAACACCGCGCCGATGGCGCCCCACAGCTGCTCGCGCGGCTCCTGCGGAAACGGCTTGCCGGTGCGCTTCTCGACGATCTTCTTGTACTCCGCGACGACCGCGCGCCAGTCGTCGGCCTTGAGCTCGGTGTCCATTTGGATGCCGAGGTCCTCCTTGCGCAGCTCCAGCGCCTCCTCGAAATAATGGTGGCCGACGTCGAGCACGACGTTGGAGTACATCTGGATGAAGCGGCGGTAGCTGTCGTAGGCGAAGCGCTCGTCGCCCGACGACTGGGCGAGGCCGAGCACGGTGCGGTCGTTGAGGCCGAGATTCAGCACCGTGTCCATCATGCCGGGCATCGACGCACGGGCGCCGGAGCGCACCGAAACCAGCAGCGGGTTGTTGGGGTCGCCGAAGCCGGTGCCGACGATCTTCTCGATCGCGGCCACCGCGGCCGAGATCTCGGCCTTCAGTTCCGACGGATAGGCGTTGTTGTTGGCGTAGTAGTAGGTGCAGACCTCGGTGGTCACCGTGAAGCCCGGCGGCACCGGCAGGCCGAGGCTCGACATCTCCGCCAGGTTGGCGCCCTTGCCGCCCAGCAGGTTGCGCATCTCGGCGCGCCCCTCCGCCTTGCCGTCGCCGAAGCTATAAACCCACTTGGCCATTCTCAGCCCTCGATCTTGGAAAAGTCCGCCACCGAATCCATGGTCGCGCGAATCTGGTTGAGCAACTTGAGCCTGTTCAGCCGCAATTCCGGCTTATCCGTGACGTTCACCGTGACCTTGTCGAAAAAGGCGTCGATCGGTGGGCGCAACCTGGCGAACGCGGCCATCGCGGCGGAAAAGTCCTCGGCGGCGAGCGCCGGCTTCAGCGCGCGCTCGACGTCGGCCAGCGCTGCGGCAACGGCTTTCTCCTCGGCCTGCTCCAGCAGGGCGGCGTCAGGTGTGCCGGCGAGCCTGGCGGCCAGTGCCTTGTCCTTCTTCTCCTCGGCGCGGACGATGTTGGCCGCCCGGCCATAGGCCGTCAGCAGGTTCCTGCCGGCCTCGCCGCCGAGGAAGGACTGCAACGCCTCGACCCGCGCCAACAGGCGCACCAGATCGTCCTCGCCGCCCAGCGCCAGAACCGCGTCGACCACGTCGTGCCGCACGCCCTTCTCGCGCATCTGCACCTTCAGACGCTCGGCGAAGAAGGCCAACAGATCCTCGGCCTCGAAGAAGCGCCGCAGCGGCAGGCGAAGCTTGTTTTCGACAACGATGCGAATGACTCCCAGCGCCGCCCGGCGCAGGGCGAAGGGGTCGCGCGATCCGGTCGGCTTCTCGCCGATCGACCAGAAGCTCACCAGCGCCTCGAGCTTGTCGGCGAGCGCCACGGCGATCGACACCGGGCCGCTCGGGCAGCGGTCGTTCGGGCCGGCCGGCGCGTAGTGATCGCCGATCGCCTCGGCCACCGCCGCCGGCAATTCCTCGCTCAGCGCATAGTAGCGGCCGATGGTGCCCTGCAGCTCGGGGAACTCGCCGACCATGCCGGTCGCCAGATCGGCCTTGCAGAGCAGCGCCGCCTGTTCGACGAGGCCGCGGTCGGCGCCCGGCACATGGCCCGCGATCTCGACCGCAAGCTTGGCGATGCGCGCGACGCGTTCGGCCTGGGTGCCGAGCTTGGCGTGGAAAACGACGTTCTTCAGCGCCGGCAGCCGGTCCTCCAGCCGCACCTTGCGGTCCTGGTCCCAGAAGAACTTGGCATCGCTGAGACGGGCGCGCAGCACGCGCTCGTTGCCGTCGACGATCGTCGCGCCGCCGTCGCGCGCCACGGTGTTGGCCACCACGACGAAGCGGTTGGCGAGCTGGCCATCGCTCCTGGCCGTCGCAAAATAGCGCTGGTGCGTCTTCATCGACACGACCAGCACTTCCGGCGGCACGTCCATGAACGCCGGATCGATCGTGCCGATGAGCGGCACCGGCCACTCGACCAGGCCCGCCACCTCGTCGAGCAGGCCCTCGTCGACTTTCAACGCCACTTGCGCGGCGGCGCAGAGCCGTTCCGCGCCCTCGAGGATGATCTTCCTGCGCTCGGCCGGATCGAGCACGACATGCGCCGCCTCGAGCTTGGCCGTGTAGTCGGCGAAATCCGCGACCTTGATCGCGCCCCTGGACAGGACCCGATGGCCGCGCGTGGTGTCGCCGAACGGGAGCGGCGCCATGGCGCCACCCGGCGCCACCTCACCCGCCAGCACCCGGCCGTCGAACAGCGCCACGACGGACTGCAGCGGCCGCACCCAGGTCATGGTGCCGCTGCCCCACTTCATCGACTTGGGCCAGGGCAGCGCCTTCAACGCGGCATCGACGATGCCCGGCAGCGCCGCGGCGGTCGGTCCGCCCTTCCGGGTCACCACGGCGAACCAGAACTCGCCCTTGCCGGTGTCGCGCTTCTCGGCCTGGTCGAGCGACGAAAGACCGGCGCCCTTCAGGAAGCCCTGCACCGCCTGGTCGGGCGCGCCGATGCGCGGTCCGCGCTTCTCCTCGCTCACATCGGCCCGCGCCGCCGGCAGGCCGTCGACCACCAGCGCCAGCCGGCGCGGCGTGGCAAAGGCGCGCGCGTCGGCAAAAGACAGGCCGGCCGCCTTCAGCCCGTCGCAGACCAGGCGCTTCAGGTCGTCGGCCGCCCGCGCCTGCATGCGCGCCGGAATCTCTTCCGACAGAAGTTCGAGGAGAAACTCGGCCATCTAGGCCGCCCCTGCGGCTGCGCTCAGGGCAGGCGCTTTCTGCGTCACGAGCCACGCCTCGCAGCACGCCTTGGCGAGGTCGCGCACGCGCAGGATGAAGCTCTGGCGCTCGGTCACGCTGATGACGCCGCGCGCGTCGAGCAGGTTGAAGGCGTGCGAGGCTCTTATGCACTGCTCGTAGGCCGGCAGCGGCAGCTTCTTGCCGACCAGCGCCTGGCACTCCTTTTCGGCGTCGGCAAAATGGCGGAACAGCATGTCGGTGTCGGCATGCTCGAAATTGTAGGCCGACTGCTCGCGCTCGTTCTGCAGGAAGACGTCGCCATAGGTCAGCGGCACGTCGGAGTCGGCGCGGTTGTAGGGCAGCTCGAAGATCGACCTCTTGTCGAACAGATACATGGCGAGCCGCTCGAGCCCATAGGTGATCTCGCCCGCCACGACATCGACCTCGATGCCGCCGACCTGCTGGAAGTACGTGAACTGGCTGATCTCGCTGCCGTCGCACCAGACTTCCCAGCCCAGGCCCCAGGCGCCCAGCGTCGGGCTCTCCCAATCGTCCTCGACGAAGCGGATGTCGTGCAGGCCGGTGTCGATGCCGATGGCTTCCAGCGACCCCAGGTAGCGCTCGAGGATGTCCGGCGGCGACGGCTTCAGGATCGCCTGGAACTGGTAGTAGTGCTGCAGCCGCATGGGGTTCTCGCCATAGCGGCCGTCACCGGGCCGCCGGCACGGCTGCGCATAGGCCGCGTACCAGGGCTTGGGACCGAGCGCGCGCAGGGTCGTGGCGGTATGGAAGGTGCCGGCGCCCATTTCCATGTCGAAGGGCTGCAGGATCAGGCAGCCCTGTGCCGCCCAGTAGTCCTGCAGGGTGAGGATCAATTCCTGGAAGCATGTCGGCTTGGCGGGTGCGGACACCGGTTTTCCCCGAAGCTCAGAAGGCCTTGTATTTCCGCGACTTAAGGCCGTTTTTGCGGTGCGGCAAAATAGGTGCGGCCCCCACCCCGGTCAAGCGCGCTGGCGGCCCGCTGCGGCCTTATGGCAGGGGGCAATCCGTCCGGCCGCATTTGGCGGCACCGCTCGAAAGATAGGCGCCACAGACCTTGCAGGGCACCGCCTCCTCGATCACCCGGGGCCGGCCGGCGGCGGGCGGCGGTGCGGGCGGCACCGTCGGGGCCTGGGGCGGCTCGCGCTTGGTCTCGACCGGCGTGTTCCCGACGAAGCGGTCGAACAGGCCCTTCCAGCGGTGGAAGGTCTTCCACGCGGCATAGACGGCGACCGCGAACAGCGCGATTTTCAGCAACAGTCCCATGCCGTGGTTGTGCGCATGGCGCCCGGCCGGGTCAAGCCGCCGCCTCGCCGCCGGCGCGGGCTGCCGCTATGGTCGGACGATGAATGGAAAGGAAGACGCCCCGCTCGACCTGTTCGTGGTCGGCGGCGGGATCAACGGCGCGGGCATCGCCTGCGACGCGGCAGGCCGGACGCTCACGGTCGGGCTCTGCGAAATGAACGATTTCGCCAGCGCCACCTCCTCGGCCTCGACCAAGCTGATCCACGGCGGCCTGCGCTACCTCGAACACTACGAATTCCGCCTGGTCCGCGAGGCCCTGCAGGAGCGCGAGGTGCTGCTGGCCAAGGCGCCGCATCTTTCCTTCCCGCTGCGCTTCGTGCTGCCGCACGAGCCGCATCTGCGGCCGCGCTGGCTGCTCAGGCTCGGCCTCTTCCTCTACGACCACCTCGACTGGCGCATGGAGCTGCCGAAATCCGAGGCCGTCGATCTCGCCACATCGAAGTACGGCGTCGGCCTGAAACCCGACTTCAAGAAGGGCTTCGTCTATTCCGACGCCTGGGTCGACGACGCCCGGCTGGTGATCTCCAACCTGAAATCGGCGCGCGAGATGGGCGCCCGCATCTTCGCCCGTCACCGCTGCGTTGCGGCCCGGCGCAGCGAGGACGGCAGGCTCTGGCACATCGAGCTGGCCGGCCCCGGTGGCACCGCCGTCCACCTCCGGGCGCGTGGCCTGGTCAACGCCACCGGCCCCTGGGTAAAGCGCTTCCTCGACGAGCAGACGCCGATCCGCACGACCAAGCGCGTGCGGCTGATCAAGGGCAGCCACATCGTGGTACCGCGCCTGCACGAGGGCGACCACGCCTTCATGCTGCAGAACAGCGACAACCGCATCGTGTTCGTGATCCCCTACGAGCGCTGCTTCTCGGTGATCGGCACCACCGACATTCCGGTCGAGGCGGGCGAGGCGCCGGTCTGCACCACGGAGGAGACGGCCTATCTCTGCGACATCGCCAGCCACTACATGCAGAAGCCGGTGCGACCGGCCGATGTGGTGTGGACCTATTCGGGCGTGCGGCCGCTGTTCGACGACGGCGACGACGATCCCTCGGCGGTGACGCGCGATTATCACCTGGAAGTCGATGCACCGGACGGCGCCGCGCCCCTGCTGTCGGTGTTCGGCGGCAAGATCACGACCTACCGCAAGCTGGCCGAGCATGCCCTGGCCGATCTCAGCGGCCACTACCCGCACATGGGCGCCGCCTGGACGGCGACGCGGGCGGTGTTCGACGGCGAGATGGCCGACGCGCCGACCTTCGAGGAGGCGTTCGACCGCTTCGTCGACGGCGCCGCCCAGAGCAAGCCCGGCCTGCCCTTCGAACTGGTGCGCGTGCTGGCGCGCCGGCATGGCTCGGGATTGGACGAGCTTCTGGACAAGGTCAGGACGGTGGACGACCTCGGTCGGCACTTCGGCGGCCATCTCTACGAGGTCGAGGTCCGCTACCTCATGCGCGACGAATGGGCAGCCGAGCCCGACGACGTGCTGTGGCGGCGGACCAAGGAAGGCCTGCACATGAGCGGCGCCCAGCGCGACGCCTTCGCCGGCTGGATGGCCGGCCAGCGGCCCAACTTTACATAATTTAACGTCATTTCGACGTCTTGGCCGGGCACGTTCGGCCGGGGAGTGGCGTATCATCGGGGCAACCCTTTACCGATGAGGCCCGACATGATGCTGCGCCCCCTTCATCTCGCCCTGCCGGCCGCCCTACTCGCCGCCAGCCTCGCCTGGTCCAGCCCCGCCGCCGCCCTCGACGACGGCTTGAATGGGGGGCTGGGCGACCTGCTGGAACTCGCCCAGGCGGCACCGCCCGCCGCCGCGTCCGGCCGCACCTTCTCGCCCAAGGCGATGTGCCTCGACCAGGTCGCCCGCCGCATCGGCAACCGCGCCTACATCAAAGCCAGGCTCGAGCTGAAGCCGGAGCAGATGGCGGCCTGGAATGCCTTCGAGAAGGCTGCCGACGACGCGAGCGCCAAGTCGAACGCGCGCTGCGCCACCTTGCCGGCCGAGATGAAGGAGCGGCCCAACTATGTCGATCGCCTCTCGATGGAGGAGGACGCGATGAAGGCGCGCGTCGCCTCGATCGAGGCAGTGAAGCCCACGCTGGTGGCGCTCTACGCCGTGCTGTCGCCGGAGCAGAAGGCGGTGCTCGACGCGCCGCGCGGCGCGATGACGGGTCGCATGGGCGGCATGGGCCACCACGGCGGGCGATAGAGCCCTACCAGTCGCTCGACCGCACCATCTTCATCAGGTCGTCGGCCATGGTGAGCGCGGTCAGCACGCCGGTCTTGGGATTGTCGGGCATGGCGCGGCCCAGCCGCTGCAGGTTGATCTCGCCCGAGTCGCCCACCACTTCGAGGCGGCTCGCGTTGGTGCCGGGCGGCAGGGTGGGATCGGCCACCAGCTCGATCTCGGTGCGGTCGAGGCCGGCGCCGCACAGCGCCACGGTGACGGCGAGGTTGGCGTTCTTGGGATAGAGGCGGCCGGCGTCGGCCGGCGTGCCGCGGAAGATCACCGTCGGCTCGCGGATCGCCGGCAGGTCGAACTCGGTCTCGGCCGGCGTGCCGGTCCAGGCGTGCGGCGGCTTGATCGACACGTACTTCACCTTGCTGAGCGTGCCCAGCCGCATGGCGAGCAGCCCGTCGAGACCGGCAATGGCACCCGACGGCAGGCGCAGCCGCGCGCCGCTCTTCTCGGCGGCCTTCACGTGCTTCTTCCAGAGTTTGGGATCGCCGTACGCGCCGGTGGCGATCACCATCAAGTCGAAGCCCTTCTTGAGGATCGTCTCGCCCCAGTCGCGCACCGCCTGCTGGCTCGCCGCCTCGACCACGACGTCGGGTTTGAGCTTGAGCAGCGCCTTCAGCGACTCGACGACGGCGACCTTCTTGCCGAGCTTCTTCTGCGTCTCGCGGGCGCGTCCCGGCCGGACCAGCACGCCCACGATGTCGATCGGCGGCTTCTTGTCGCGAAAGACATCGAACAGCGTCTGGCTGATGGCGCCATACCCGATCAGCGCGATTTTCAGCCGCTTCTTCTTCGCCATGCGATCCCCCACAAGCCCCGGAACGGCGCGACTATAGCCCCGGCGCTGCACCCTTGCGACCCCGGGAGGCCACGGCTATAACCCCGCCTCCCGAGCGGGCCGGAGTCCGCAATCCTGACGGAGCGTAGCTCAGCCTGGTAGAGCACTAGCTTCGGGAGCTAGGGGCCGGAGGTTCGAATCCTCTCGCTCCGACCAATCGGGAAAGAACGGCGGGCCTTCGGGTCCGCCGTTTTTCGTTCACCGATCGCTGCAGCGCGCCACCAGCAGAGTCGCGGCGAGAAGATCGGCCGAGCCGCCGGGCGAGAGGTTGCGCTCGACGAAGCGCCGGTGCAGCCGTTCGGCGCGCTCGAACCAGTCGGCCGTCCGGCAGCCGCCGACGGCGAGAAATTCGGTGGCGGCATGGCGCACGAACCGGCCGGCCTCGGGGCCGCCGCGATAGAGCACCGTGGTGTCCTCGACCGCCGCCATCAGCGCGAACAGCGTGTGCACGTGCGCCGCGTTCGCCGGCAGGCCGGCCGCCACGGCCTGCCGCCAGGCCGGGATGCCGACCTGGAAGACGCCGGGCAGACCGCGTGCCGCCTCCTCGCGCGCGCCGCCCGCCCCGG
>JAIETA010000078.1 GCA_019745575.1 Reyranella sp.
GCCCGCAGCTCCGGCGCCGGCTTCGCCGGCTCGAACGGCGGCGGCAGCGGGTCGGGCGCAGGCGCGGGCGCAGACTCCGGGGGCGGCGGCGCCGTCTGCTGCATCCGCTTGAGGCGCACCGTGTCGTCGTAGTCGCCGCTCGCGCCCACCGCGCCCGAGGTCAGCATCGCGGGCCAGGCGAGCACGGTGGTGCCGACCACGCCGATGTCGGGCTCGCGGATGCGCAGCCGGACCGTGGCGATGCCGGCCAGCCGGTCGCAGATCTCGGGGCCGAGGTGGAATTCCAGCACGTCGGCCCGGCGCTCGACCTGCGAGGGCACCAGCCAGGCCTCGGTGCGCCGCCAGCCGTCGTCGGCAAGATGCGTGTCCGGCCCCTGCTGGCGCTGCAGCGACAGCGCCAGACCCTCGGGCGCGGCGTCGAGGTTGTAGACGCGCAGGATCGCCTGACCCGGCTCGGGTAGCACGACGACGGAAACGCGGATCGCCATGGCGACGCTCAGACGGGCACGGCGCGCAGGATGGCGCCGAGGCTGTCGTTCTGCTCCGGCGTGATCTCGCGGCCGCCCTCGTAGCCGACATTGTCCATGGCGAGCTGCAGGAAGGCGCGCATCCAGTCCTTGCAGTAGTCGGCGTAGATCGGCGCCGGATCCTCGGCCAGCACCGGCGCGCCGTCGGCGGCGGCGGGCGGGCTCTCGAACACGCGGCGCAGCGGCGCGTTGGGCGGCAGGCCGGGCCGCTGCTCGAGCGGCAGGCGGTCGAAGCCCAAGGCGCTCACGTAGCCGTTCAGCGCCGAGGAGGCGGTGCGCACCTGGCGCTCGGCGATCTCCTCCCACTTGGCGTTGGCGGCGTTCTCCAGCGCGCGCACCTCGAGCGAAAGCTGGTCGATCAGCTTCAGACGATGGGCGCCCACCACCAGCTCGTCGATCAGCCAGCCGAGATGCTGGCGGTCGACGCCGAAATGCGACAGCGCCTTCTCGTCGGCGCCGACCCGGCGCATGTTTTCCAGCCAGTACTCCGCCGCCTCGCGGGCGAAGCGCTCGGCGCGGTCCTCCAGCACGCCCGACGGCGGCGGCGTGTCGCGGCCGGCATCCTCGCCGAAGACGTCGGCGAAAATGGCGCCGAGATCGACGGCGGCGCCGGTCGACTGCGCCACCGGGGCGGCGGTCTTGCCGTTGCGGGCGCTGGCCTCGTCGGACGAGCGCGCCGTGGCGATGCGGAAGTAGATGTCGCGCAGCGCCCCGTCACCCACCTGCAGCGCCGCCACCAGCTCGCCGAACAGCTGCTGCTGGATGCAGGTCGCGAGGCCGCGCAGGACGGTATGCACCAGGTCGCGCTTCTTGGCGCGCGCGTCGCCGTCGGCGGCGCTGTGGAAGCCGGCCAGCCGGTCGACCAGCCGGCGCGCCTGCACCTCGAGCTGGCCGCGCACCTGGGCGCGCTTGATCGCGGGGTCGCACACCGGCGTCAGGTTCTTCACCAGGTAGGCCACGCCGCCGTCGTTGGCGCGGAACGCCTCGTCCCAGGCGCGCGCCGGGTCGGCGAAGTGCCGCCTGACCTCGGGGTTCTCGACGAAATGCCGGCGCAGCTCGCCGGCGCGCGGCGCGAAGGCCTCGGCGATGCCCGTCTCGCGGCCGTCGCGGTAGTCCATCAGCCGCTCGTCGATCACCGTGGGATTGCGCAGCCAGAAGCTGTTGTCGAACGGCCGGCCGTTCCAGTTGGCCGGCCACTCGCCGCGGAAATTGTTGACCAGCGAATTGTTGAGGCGGGCCGACCAGCGCAGCCGGCGCGACTCCTCGGTCTCGCCCGCCTTCTGCTCGAACTCGCGGTCCATCTTGGTCAGCACCAGGAACAGCGCGTTCTTCTGCTTGGCGCGGTCGGCCGGCGTGGCGCCGATCGTCTGGTCGATCCACGCCGTCATCATGTCGGAGAGGTCGCGGACTTCCTGGTTGCCGTCGGGAATGCAGAGCAGGATGGCGCTGAGCTCGCGTTCGGCGGAGTAGCGCTGGAAGAGATAGGCGACCTTGCCGCGCAGCAGGAGCTCGCGCAGCGGGTTGGCGCCCTCGGCCACGCCCTTGGCCTTGGCGACGTCTTCCAGATTGGCGAGTTTCAGGCGCGACCGCGCGCCGGGAAAGTCGAGCAGGTCGGTGTGGTCGAAGAAGTCCCACGGCTTCTCGTCGATGGCGACGCTGAGCTCGGCGGTCAGCGCGCAGACCAGCGAGCGCGGCAGCCGGGCGTCGGCCGAGGACCGGCCGTCGGCCTGCCGTGGCCGCACCAGCAGCGCGTCGGCGGCATCGGTGCCCAGGCGATCGAGGGTCAGGACGTCGACGATGCTCTTCTCGCGCGGGATCAGCGCGTCCATGCCGAGCAGCGCCTCGGGCGCATGGCCGAGTTTCTGCAGGCCGTCGTAGAGCGTGAGGTAGAGGTCGGTGAAGGGCTGGAAGTCGTACCACAGCACCGACCACAGCCGGGCGCGGTCGCGGCCCGACAGGCGCGGCGCGAGGTCGACCGCCTCGCGCCAGAAGTCGGTGCGCAGCTCCGAGGTGACGCCGGCGAAGAAGGTGTCGAAATACTCGATCAGGTCGAGCACGTCGTCGCCGTCGAGATCGCCGGGCGGGGTCGGCAGCGCCTTTGACCGCAGCTCCGCCAGCCGCTTGCGGATGGCGGCACCATCGGGCCGCTCGAAGGCCGCCTTCTGGTGATCGAAGTCGAGCAGGAACGAGTTGCCCAGGATCTTCACGATGTCGGTCTGCGTCAGCAGACGCACACGCACCGGGAAATCGGGTGTGCCGTCGCTCAGGCCGAGGCCAAAGCGGGTGACAAGGCCGGTCGACTCGCGATTGCCGGGCGGGTTGATCTCGCGCAGGAAGTCGTAGGTCTTGTCGGCGAAGCGGGCCTGCAGCGGCCGGCCGTCGCGGCTGGCCAGGATCGAGACGAGGTAGGACTTGCCGGCCTGGCTGGGGCCGAAGACGCCGACGCACATGCGCCGGCGGGCGGCGCGCGCCAGCTTGCGGCTCTGGTTGCGGACCTTCTGCAGCTCGCCGATCAGCGACGGCGCCTGCTGCGCCACGGTCGGCGACTGGGCGGCGGCGCCCTTCAGCCAGCCCACGCCCTCGCCCGCGGCGACGGCCAGGGCCTCGCACTCCTGGGCCAGTTTGAGATCGACGGTGTCCATGATCTTCCGGGTGTCCTTAGCCGGTCTTCAGCATGCCGGTGTCGAGCCAGTAGCCCTCCCGGCGCGGCAGCGTCTGCAGGCGGAGCGTCAGGCGGTCGAGCGCCACGGCGCGGCCGTCGCGATTGGTGATCTGGCGCAGGCGGAAGCGCTCGACGTCGCCCGAGTCCTTGTCCTTGGGCTTTACGCGGGCGAGCGTGATCCTGAAGGGCGTCTCGCGGGCGTGGCGTTCGGCATATTCGGGCTTGGCGAACTCCAGCGCATAGAGGCGCCCGGCCGGCCAGCGCACGAGATCGAGCTGGCGGGCGCCCAGCCACATCGGGCCGCGGAATTCGAAGGCGGTCTCCGGCAGCTCGTATTCGCGGTTGTCGAGATCGACGTCGCGGAACACAAGGTCCGCGCGCTGCAGCCGGCCGCCGCCGTCGAGCTTGCCGATGAAGCGGGCGATGCTCTTGGAGCGCAGCAGGTCGGAGCGGAACGAGAAGTCGGGCAGCTGCGACTGCGCCAGCGCGGCGATCATCGCGCCCACCGCGACGGTGGTCTTGGGATCCTCGACCCTGAGGCGGGCGTCGCGGAACGGATACCAGGCGCCGACGCGGTACTCGTGCAGCGAGATCACGCGCTCGGGCGGCAGCGGCAGCAGCTCCATCACCAGGGCGCGGATGCCGGGCAGGCGCGAAGGCCGGCCGGACAGCAGCAGGACGTCACAGTCGTAGGCGTGGACGATCTCGGCCAGCGGCGCCAGCACGCGCGCCATCTCGGCCCGCACCGTCTTGTCGAGGCTGGGCAGGTCGACCGGGAAAACCACCGCCTTGAGGTCGAAGCCCTTGGCGCCGCGCTTGCGCGCCGCCTCGTTGACGAAGGCCACGACCTCGTCCGACGGCCGCGCGCCCTCGGCGAAGAACGTGTCGTAGGACCGCGGTTCGGCCGCCACGACGCCCGACGTCGGATCGTAGGTCTCGGCAGCGCGCAAGAACTCCAGCGCGATGGGGTGGGCGATCTGCAGCGCGAACTGCTGGCGCAGGTTGCGGTGGATGACGTCCTCGCCGCCCCGGTCGCCGCCGACCAGCTCGGCCATGAGGTCGGCCGGGTTGGCGATGCCGGCGGCACGCAGCGCCGCCTCGACCGGCGGCAGCACATGGCCCTGTACGACGCGCAGCAGGATGTCGTCGCCCGCCACGTTGAAGCCCTCGCGGAATTTCTGCTCGGGAAACAGCGTCACCGAGGTGCCGGCGCCTTCGAGACGGTAGGAGTTGATGATGAGATCGGTCGTGCCGCCGCCGACGTCGATGCTGGCGATGCTGAGCGTTTCCTCGGCCGGCCGGCCGCGCGGCTTGCGCGCGATCTGGAAGAAGCGTCGCGCGTCGCCGCCGAAATTGCGCGCGACCTCGGTGTAGAGATAGACGAGCTGGGTGCAGGAGGCCTCGTCCCAGTCGGTGAGCACGCGCGGCGCCGGCGCCGCGGGATCGTCGAGCTTCCAGCCCATCATCATCCAGACCAGATCGCGGGCGGCCTCGGCGCGGCGGCGGAAGATCAGGCGTTCGGCCAGCGGCATGCCGGTGGGCAGCGTCAGCACGATGCGGCGCAGCCGTCGCGGCGTCTCGGCATGGGCGCGCCGGCCGCGCTGCTGCGGCGAGTTCATCAGCGTGAGCGCCTGCAGCAGAACCTCCGACAGCACGAAGGTCATCACCGAGGAGCGGGAATAGAGCGGTTCGAACACCGGCAGGTGGTCGGCCGAATCGGCGTCGGCGTCGACCAGGTGCAGCGGCTCGCCCTTCTGGTTGACGAGCTGCGCCATCGGTCCGGCGGCGGCCGGCATCGGCGACTGGTCCTGGGCGTAGGCCACGTTGAAGCGCCACTCGCGGGGCTGCGGTTCCTCGTCCCACAGGTAGCGCTTGGGACTCGACATGCCGGTGTTGCCCTCGGTGCCGCGCCGGCGCGCCGCCAGCCGTGTCGCTTCGGGGCCGACCCGTGTCATGGTCGGCCACACGAAGGCGTCGGCCCGGCCGCCCAGGCGCGACAGGTGGTTCTTGCCGAACCAGGCCTGGGCGAATTCCACGCGCGATTCGAAGGGCCGTGTATGCACGCACTCGGGATGGGAGAGATCGCGCAGGGCGAGTTCGTAGGAGTCGTTCAGGTTGACGCCGAGATCGCCCGCCGCCTCGATCAGCAGGCCGCAGGTCCGCGAGTTGCCGACGTCGAGCACGAGATCGACCTCGATGGCGCCGCGGCCCGGCCGCTCGGCGTCGCCGACCAGCTTGACCGGCGGAAAGTGCGCCGCCGCCGCCAGCAGGCCCAGGAAGGCGAGGTAGCGCGCCGCGGCCTCCTGCGGCTTCTGCTTAATGTCGGCGTCGATCTCCTCGGGCGTGGCGCGCGGATGCAGTTCGCGGAACAGCTCCTCCAGCCACTGCCCCATCCAGCCCTGGCGCAGCAGCCAGTGGTTGGCGCGCTGCTGCGGCGCCAGCGCAAACAGCGCCCCCGACGTCACGTCCTTGGGCGACGGTGCGAGGTAGGCGCGGCCTTCGGCTTCGGCGATCAGGCCGGTGTCGAAGGCCAGGACGGCGCGGTAGCGGTTGCCCTGCTCGTCGCGATAGCCCGCGCCGTAGCGCGCCTCGAGATCGACCACGCGCACACGCGCCCAGTCGGCCGGGCCCTCGCGGAACTGGCTGTTCGGCCGGACCTGCAGGAACGGCACCGGCACCCACTTGTCGAGAAAGGGCGCGAGCGCGTCCTTGGCGGTGATCACCAGGTTGGGTTCGGCGGCGCGGCGGCGGCCGGCCTCGACGACCTCGTACTGGCCGCGGCCCTCGTCGAAGTCGAGCTGCACCAGGTCGTCGACCGACTTGGCGGCCGCGGCGTCATGAAAACCCCACTCGCGGACCTTCAGGCGCACGGGATCGAAGCCGAAATCGAGAAACTGAATGCCGGAGCGGGCGATCAGGGTCGTCGGGCTGGGGTAGCTCGGCAGGCGGGCGAGGTCGCTCATGTCATGCTTTTGCGGCTATCGGTCCAGTCTAGGGACTCAGCGGCCGATCTGCACCTGATAGCTGCGCGGATCGCCGGGCTGGCTGCCCTTGCACTGCGCCACGCCGTCGGCGCCGACTTCACAGTTGACCGTGTTGCGGGCGTAGGTCTTGCCGTCGCTGCACTTGGGATTGGCCTTCTCCTCGATCACCAGCTTGCCGCCGTCCCATCGTGCCTCGGCCGGCGCTTCGCAGACAGCGCCGTTCTTCTGGGCAAAAGTCACCTTGCCCTTGCCCTTGTCGTCGAGCGAGTAGTTGGGCCGCAGATCGCGTTCGCCGGTCGCCGTCGCGAGGCCGGTGCGCGACGTCCAGT
This sequence comes from Reyranella sp., assembly GCA_019745575.1. Taxonomy (GTDB): domain Bacteria; phylum Pseudomonadota; class Alphaproteobacteria; order Reyranellales; family Reyranellaceae; genus Reyranella. Next base: position 6,503 of record JAIETA010000078.1, read on the forward strand.
CGCCCTTCAGGAACGCGAGATCCTGCTTCTGCTTGGCGTCGGGCGGGACGACCAGCGGCTTTGGCTCTTCCTTGGCACCGGTGATCTTGTCCACGTCTTTGGGGTCCTTTGCCGGCGATTTCGCACCATCCTTGTCGGCACTGTTAACGCCCGGCGCCGGCCCCGGTTCCAAGGCGGCGCTGCGTTCGATCGGCGCGCCGGGGACCACGCCCGCGATTGCGCCGCCGGGGCCGATGACGCCGGCCGCGCAGTTGGTGCCGCGCCGCGCCAGCTCGTCGGTGAGTCGCGCCAGTTCCAGACGAAGGTTCTCGTTGTCCTGCTGCAGTGTGTTGACGCGCGTACGCTGCAACTCGAGCGGCTGGCGCACGGCGAGGCCCAGCGCCCGCTCGCGGGCCTCCGCTTCGAGCGAGGGTTCGAGCCGCGGCAGGTAGGGCCGCACCAGCCAGGCCAGCAGCGCCAGCAGGAGCAGCAGCAGAAGTGCCAGCAGCAGCCACTGCCACCATGTCGAGCGCGGTGCGCCGGCCGCGACAGCGGGCGCCGACATCAGCACCGCCTCGGGCCGGGCGGCGGCCGGCGGCACCGGCGGGCTGGCGAGAAAGGCCCCGGGCAGGCTGGCGTCGGCGGTAAATCCCCAGAACGTCATGACCGGCCGGCCGTCGACGACGTAGAGCGTCTCCTCGCCCGGCGCGGTCAGCGCATGGCGCAGCAAGCGGGCGAAGTTGCGCTCGGCGCCGGAGCGCTCCGGCGCCTCCATCGAGTCGGCCAGCCGGGCGAGGTCGGCGTGCAGGCGCTGGACCTTGTCGAGCACCTGCGTGCGTTCCGCTTCGCCGATGTCGACCAGCCGGCGGGCCTCGCCCTCGAACGGCGCGTACCAGTCGATGCGGCGCCCCGTCGGGTCGACTTCCGGGATGGCCAGCAGGTCGGCGTGCTCGCGCGACAGCCGCGACGCGATCGCCGCCCGCAGCTGGCCAGCGGCGCGCCAGACCGGATCGCCCGCCAGTCCCAGCGCCCGGTAGCGCTGAAGCGGTTCACTCAGGAGAAGCGGACCTGCAGCCATTTCTGCTCCTCAACGTGGGCACGTCATGGCGTAGGTCCATCTCGTGCCCAACTGCTCACCTGTTACGATGACATCGACCGAATAATCCCCGGCGACCGGCTTCCAGTCGAAGCCGAATCCGCCACGGCCGCTGCGCGGTCCGCCGGTGCCGTTCAGCACCTGGCCGCGGTAGATCACCCTGATGTCGTCCGGACGGACATACAGGTTGTAGTTGATGGCGACAAAGCCTGGCCTGTCGCCGAGATAGTGCTTGTTGCGGGTCACGCCCTCGCCGCCGGAATCGCCCGACCAGTCGCACGGCAGTTGTCCCGGCGGCGGCCGGCTGGTCGGCGGTGTCGCGGCCTGCTGCGGGGGAGGCGGTGGTGGCGCGGGCTTGGCCGCGGCCGGCGGCGGCTTGGGCAGCTCGACGGGCTTGCACTGATCCAGCTTGGTCTTGAGATCGGCCTGCAGGGTGGCGAGCTCGGTCCTGAGCTTCTGCTGGTCGGCTGCCGCCGCGTCGAGCGATGCCTTCAGCACCGGCGTCGGGTCGGGTGGCGGCGGCGGCGCGGGCGGCGCCGGGGTTTCGAGCGTAGCGACATTCAAGGCCGGATCGACCGGACTGCAGGCGCGCAGCAGCCACGAGGTGATCAGCAGCAGCAACAGGAGAAGCAGGCCGGCCAACAGGGCGCTGAACCACGGCGCCCAGCCGAGGCGCCCCGGCAGCGCGGCCGCCGGCGCGCTGGCGAAGGCGGCGACCGGTCGCTCGGCCCGCGGCACCGGCGGCGAGGCGAACGGCATCAGGCTCGCCGCGGCGTCGGCCTCGTAGCCCCAGGCCACGATGACCGGCTGGCCGTTGACCACATAGATGAAGTCGTCCGAGGGGCGGCTCGTTGCGAGTTCGAGCGAGCGGCCGATCAGTCGCGCTTCGTCGCTTGCCTCGGGCGCATTTAGCTGCGCGCCGAGCGCGCGGATGGCGGCAAGATGCGTCTCGACCGTCTGCAGCGCCGCGGTGCGCTCGCCCTCGTCGAGTTCGGCCAGGCGGCGCACCGTGCCCGGCTGCGCCGCGTACCAGTCGATGCCGTCGTCCGATTCGCGCAGTTGCGGCTCGGCCAGCAGGTTGGCGGCGCCGTCGCCCAGCCGCCGCCGGATCACCGACAGCAGCTGACCGGCCACGGCATGCAGCGGCTCGCCACGCACGCCGAGCGGCCGCACGCCAAGGCGCGTGGTCAGTATCAGGGTGGGGCGGTCGGCCATCAAGTGCCGGGGGCAAATCTCCTAAGGCACCATATCATCGGTCGATTCCGGCGGGTTTATGTCCTGACGGACACCGATCCACGATGTTTCGGCCGCTGCTCGATGGACGTGTCTGCTGAAACTCAAATTGCAAATAATTATTATTCGCATATTGTGATCCGGCTGAGCAGCATCAGGCCATCGGGAGGGATCATGGCGAACGCGGTGGACCAGGAACTCGAACCTCCGCGGCGCGAGGCGCGCCCGGCCTGCGGCCGGCAGGGCTGCGTCTGCGCGCTGCCCATCGGCGAGCGCTTCGTGCTGTGGGCGTTGCGGCAATGGCAGCAGGATCGGGCGCTGCCGAGAGAGGGCTCGACGCTTCATGGCGGGTTCAAGATGGCGGGCCTGCTGGAGGCGCTGCCCGACTTCGCCCTCGCCATGGACGCCTTCCTGTTCGGCGCCCGACGCGCGATGGATATCCAGGCGCCGCCGTGCGCGACCGTCACGCAGGACGAGGCGACCGTGGTCGCTTTGTGCGGTCTGGCACAGGCCGACCACGACGGCCCGCTGGCCGCGTCGCTCGACGTGCTGATGACCCCCGCCGCCTCGCGCGCGGCGGCGCTCAGGCTAAAAGCGTTCGGTGCGGCGCTGGCGAGCGCGGGCTTGCAGCTCTCGCCCGCGCCGGGGGCGGCCGGCGCGCGGTTGCACTGATTTCGACGGCCCGGGCGCGGCTCAGATTTCTATCCGGCTGCCCAGCTCGACGACCCGATTGGCCGGCAGGCGAAAGAAGTCGGCGGCGCTCGAGGCGAAGCGCGACAGGGTGACGAACAGCCGGCGCTGCCAGCCGGGCAGCACCGACGGACTGCCCTCGACGTAGCTGTTGCGGCCGATGAAATACGATGTCTGCGCCGGATCGATCGGCAGGCCCTTTTCCGCCAGTACGGCGAAGTCGCGCGGCACGTCGGGCTGCTGCATGAAGCCGTAACGCAGCACGATGCGATAGAGGCCCTTGCCGAGCGGCACGATCTGGCCGCGCGCATCGGCCGGCACGTACGGCACGTCCGGCACCTCGACGGTAAGCAGCACGACATGCTCGTGCAGCACCCCGTTGTGCTTCAGGTTGTTGAGCAGCGAGCGCGGCGCCTTGTCGGTCGAGGCGGTGAGGTAGACCGCGGTGCCCTGCGGCCGGTGGATGCGGCCGGGACCGATGTCGTCGAGCAGGGCGTCGAGCGGCCGGGCGGCGC
>JAIETA010000115.1 GCA_019745575.1 Reyranella sp.
TGCGCATATCTGCCTCCAATACGGAGGCCACTCTCTCAACTTAATCCGCGGTCCGAAAACCCGGGGGCAGGTCACCTTGGCACGAGCGTGCCCTTCCGGGGAAGCGAGTTGTCTGTGCTCCCGGTCGAACCTGTCCAGCCATTCGCTGGGACTTAGGTTCCTGGCCGCTTGCCGATGCCGCGATATAGGCAAAGACAAGCGCGACTGATCCTGAAGCGGATTTCCGGATGCCCTTCATGATCGACTTCTCTATTCGGCGCATCACTTTGCCGCTTTCCGTGCTGATCCCATCCGGCTTGGCGGCCGCGATCAAGCTACGTGCGCCGTCTCAATTCGAACTATATGCCTCATCGTCGGTGCAGGCTGTCCAATTTGAGACTTTCAAGAGCGGTCGATTATCGTGAAGGTACTAAATTCTTGTTGGGGAAGTCTCGGATTGAGATGGACATCGATTCACTTTCAGCTTGATCTGCATCAACCGCTCTTCCTCGTCGAGCACTAGACGACCGATTCCATGAAACCAACCATATCGGCTGTCACCATAGGTTTCTCGTTAGCCCGTATGTCGCGGCAATATCCCGGTGTTCCAATCTTGGTCGGCATACGATTCGAATCATGGAAACGCTCGACTAGTTTAGGTTGCATAACGCACGAAGCGATAGAAGGGAGGGAGCAGATGTCGGCGAGCGATCTTCGCCTTCTGGAACGGAGCTTCGACGAGAGAAGCGAGGCGACAGTGGAGACCGGCAACGTTGTCGCGAAGACCGCCTCGCAGGTCCGGTCGGGCAATGCTCAACCATGGCCCGACGTCCGCCGGGTTGTGAGCGATGCGATGGCCCTGATCCTCGCCGGCGGTCGCGGTAGCCGGTTGAAGGAACTGACCGCCCATCGCAGCAAGCCGTCGCTGTATTTCGGCGGCAAGTACCGCATCGTCGACTTTGCGCTGTCGAACTGCGTCAACTCCAACCTGCGCCGCATCGCGATCCTGACCCAATACAAGTCGCACGGCCTGCTGTCGCATGTTCAGCGCGGTTGGGGTTTCCTACGCAGCGAGGTCAACGAGTTCGTCGAGCTTTGGCCTGCCCAACAACAGATTGACGAGGCGTCCTGGTACAAGGGGACCGCCGACGCCGTGCGGCAGAACATCAATCTCTTGCGCACGCGGGGGCCTTCATACATCGTCGTCCTGGCGGGCGACCACATCTACAAGATGGACTACGGCCAGCTTCTCGCGAGTCATGTCGCGCAGCGTGCCGACGTCACCGTCGCCTGCGTCGAGGTTCCGCGACTGCAGGCCAGCCAGTTCGGCATCGTGGCAATCGATTCGCGCGATCGTATCGTTGACTTCATCGAGAAGCCGGCACATCCGCCCAGCCGGCCGGGGCGCCCCGACACGTCGCTCGCCAGCATGGGAGTCTATGTCTTCAATGCCGAGTGCTTGTACGACCATCTGATGCGCGACGCCCGCGATCCTGCCTCGGCTCACGATTTCGGGCGCGACGTGATCCCCGCACTCGTGCCGCGCGCCCGCGTCTGCGCCCATCACTTCGGGAGCAGTTGTGTGGCGGACGGCCCAGGGGCGATGCCCTATTGGCGTGACGTCGGCACGCTGGATGCCTACTGGGAGGCGAATATGGACCTCACGCGCACCGAACCGGCTCTGAATCTCTACGATCGGCAGTGGCCGATCTTCACCCATCACGAGCAACTACCGCCGGCGAAGTTCGTGCACGATGTCGAGGGGCGACGTGGGATGGCCCTGAACAGCGTCGTATCCGACGGCTGCATCGTTTCCGGTGCGACGGTCCGCGGATCGGTGCTGTCGTCGCGCGTCCGCGTCAATTCATACGCCAGCCTTGACGGAGTCGTGCTCTCGCCGGACGTCGAGGTCGGGCGTCATGCCAGGCTCACCAGAGTCATCGTCGATCGCGACTGCAAGATACCGGCCGGGCTCGTGGTCGGCGAAGATCCGGAAGCCGACGGACGCCGGTTCACCCGTTCCGAAGGTGGCGTAACGCTGATCACCCCGGAGATGCTAGCACGACTTGGGACAGAGGCGGCATGACCGGCGTGGCACATTCGATTCTCCCGGAAGCCGGCGTCCGCTTGATCAAGGCAGCTCCGCTTTGGGCGCCGCGTCTGCATGACAAGTGGCAGGGTCTGGGCGCCGTCCGCGATGGGGACCTTTTCGATCCTCATGTCGGAGTCGGATCGACGCAGGCCACACCATGAAGGACGAAGAGCAACCGATAGCACGGGAGGATGCGCCTGGCGCGCCGGGCATTCCCCCGACCTGGACGAGCAGCGCCAAGGATGCGGTCGGTTGCGCCCTAGGACCGTCGCGGCTGTGGTTCACGATCGGGCACGGCATCCTGAACGAAATCTATTGGCCGCGCGTCGACCTGCCACAAACGCGAGATCTGGGGTTCATCGTCGCCGACGGAAAGGGCTTCTGGGTCGAGGTCAAGCGCCTGGGCAATCACTCCTTCCGTTTCCTGGCGCCCGGCGTTCCGGCGTTCGAGGTGGTCCATTCCCATCAAAGGTTCACCTTGCGCTTGCGGATCTCGCCGGATCCGAAGCGTGACGTGCTGGCGGTCGAGGTCGCGCTCGAAGGCGATCCGGAACTCCGACCCTACGCGTTGCTGGCGCCGCATCTCGGCGGCACGGGCCTGGCCAATCGCGCGTCGGTCGGCGGGCATCACGCTCGGGGCGTCTTGTGGGCGGAGCAAGGCCCCTTCGCCCTTGCCCTTTGCGCCGCCGACGAGCGGCAGCGCGATGCAATCGTCCGGATGAGCGTCGGCTACGTCGGCGTCAGCGACGGCTGGCAGGATTTTGCAGCCAACGGCGCCATGACATGGGCGTATCCTGTGGCGGGACCGGGCAACGTCGCGATGATGGCTGAGCTGCCCACCCGCTGCGTCGTCGCCCTCGGGTTCGGCAGCAGCCGGCAGTCGGCCGCGACCCTTGCCGTTTCCGGGCTGCTGCAGCCCTTCGAACACCTCCTCGAACATCAGGTCGCCGACTGGGCAGGCTGGCAGGGCCGCCGCTGCGAGCGCTGTGTCCTGCCGCTCGACGCCTCTCTGCCGCTGCACGGTCAGCTCCTGGCGTCGAGCACCGTGCTGCGCACTCATCTGGACAAGACCTTTCCCGGGGCCATGGTCGCCAGCCTGAGCATCCCCTGGGGCGACAGCGGCCGGGAGCGCAGCGGCTATCATCTCGTCTGGCCGCGCGACCTTGTGCAGTGTGCCGGCGCGCTGCTGGCCCTGGGTGCCGAGTCCGAGGCGCGCGAAACGTTGCGCTACCTGATCGCGACGCAGACCGCCGATGGCCATTGGCATCAGAACCAATGGCTGGGCGGCATGCCGGAATGGCGCGGCGTGCAGCTCGACGAGACGGCGTTACCGGTGCTGCTGGCTGCAGCGCTGGCCGATCGGCAGGCGCTAGGAGGCATCGAGGTCGCAGACATGGTCATCGCTGCGCTGGGCTTCATCGCCCTCCACGGACCGTCGACGGACCAGGACCGCTGGGAGGAGAATGCCGGCCTGAATGCCTTCAGCCTGGCGAGCTGCATCGCCGCGCTGGTGGCGGGGAGCGCCTTCCTGCCCGAGCCCACCGCACAGTGGGCGGTCGACCTCGCCGACTTCTGGAACGACAACATCTAACGGTGGATGGTCGCGCGCGACACCGAGCTTGCCCGTCAGGTCGGCGTGCGCGGCCATTACGTGCGGACGGCGCCCGAGCAGGTACTGCGCAATGCTGCGGCGCTCAACGACCCGATGCCGATCAGGAACCGGATCGGCGATCCGAAGCCGCCGGCAGCGCAGCAGGTCAGCACCGACTTCCTCCAGTTGGTCCGCCTGGGCCTGCGCCGGGCAGACGATCCATTCGTCCGCGACAGTATCGAAGTGGCGGACCGGCTGCTGAAGGTCGCGACGCCGAGCGGGCCGGCGTGGCGTCGTTACAATGGCGACGGCTACGGTGAGCACGAGGACGGTCGGCCCTACGACGGCACCGGATGCGGGCGGCCGTGGCCGCTGCTGACGGGGGAACGCGGCCACTTCGAGGTAGCGGCCGGCCGCGATCCGCTTCCCTACCTGGAAGCGATGGCGGCGATGGCCAGCGCCGGCGGCATGCTGCCGGAGCAGGTCTGGGACCAGGCGCCGATCCCGTCACGACGCCTCCACCCGGGCCGCCCGACCGGCTCGGCAATGCCGCTTGCGTGGGCGCACGCCGAGTTCGTCAAGCTCTTGATCTCGCGCCATCTTGGATATCCCGTCGACCGATCGGAGGCCGCGTGGAGACGATACCAGGGAAGGCGTCCCCGGTCGCAGCGCACTTTCTGGTGGCTGCATGCCGCCATCTCGGATTTTCCCGCTGGCGCCATCCTGACGATTGCGACCGCCCGTCCCGCCTCCGTTCACTGGGGCATCGACGGCTGGCAACAGAGCGCGGACTGGGCAATGGAAGACACCGGACTGGGCTTCTTCGCTGCCAGCCTTCCAACCCAATTGCTGCGCGCTGGCCAACGCGTCGATTTCACGATCCGCTGGCTGGATGAGAGCGGCTGGATCGGCCGCGATTTCCAGGTCGCGGTTTCGATGGTCGACAATGTCGGAAACGAACGCAAGACCGAGGCTTTGGAGTCGGCCGCCGGCGCAACGACCGCGCAGTTGCCAACTGGCTGCGTGGCGGGCGGCGTTGGCCAGAGCACCCAGGCATGTTGCGAACGAGCGGACGAAACGACAAAGTCGAGTAAAGAGCGTCTCGACAGCGATGTCGCAGCCATAGGCGAGCGCTGACATGGCGACCGATGCACAGCGAGCGCCACCTTGCACCTGCGTCATCTTCGGCGCCGCAGGGAGCTTGACCAAGCGCCTGCTCATACCGGCGTTGAGCAATCTCGCCGCAGCGAAGTTGCTGCCTGACAACTTTGCCATCGTCGGCGTGGCGCGGGCCGATATGACGGCGGACGCCTTTCGCACGAGTGTCCGCGACGCCGCGCACGCCTCCGCCCGGCCGGAGACGGCTGACTGGTTGGCCGAGCGTGCGACCTACTTGCAGGGGGACTTCGACGACCCGAGCACCTACGAGCGATTGGCTGACCATCTCGATCAAGCGGACCGCCAATGGGGGACTTGCCAGAACCGCCTGTTCTACCTCGCCACGCCGCCCAGCGCGTTTTCAACCGTTGCCGGAAATCTGGGCCGGAGCGGCCTTTCGCGGGAGAGCGGAGATGGCGGCTGGCGGCGGATCATCGTGGAGAAGCCGTTCGGGACGGACCTCGCTTCGGCCCAGACGCTCAACCGCGAGCTTCTCCGCTCGTTGACCGAGCGTCAGATCTACCGGATCGATCACTATCTCGGAAAGGAGACGGTGCAGAACCTGATGGTGCTGCGGTTCGCCAACGGCCTGTTCGAGCCGCTGTGGAACCGCGAGCACATCGACCACATCGACCACATCCAGATCACCGTTGCCGAGTCGGCCGGCGTGGGAACGCGCGGGAATTTCTACGACGCCACGGGGGCGCTTCGTGACATGGTGCCCAATCATTTGTTCCAGCTGCTAACGCTCACCGCCATGGAGCCACCGACCCGCTTCGAAGCCGACGCCGTGCGGACGGAGAAGGCCAAAGTGCTCGACGCGGTCCAGCGCCTCACAGTCGAGGATGTCGCGTGCGACACGGTGCGCGGCCAATATGGAAGCGGCAAGGTCGGCGGTGCCGACGTAAAAGCCTATCGCCACACCCCTCACGTGGCAGCGGACTCGACGACGGAGACCTTTGTTGCGCTACGGCTGACGATCGACAACTGGCGCTGGGCCGGGGTGCCCTTCTACCTTCGCACCGGCAAGGCCCTGGCCGCGCGCAAGACCGAGATCGCGGTCCAGTTCAAGCCCGCTCCCTTCGCCATGTTCCGCTCCTCGCCGATCGAGCGGCTGACGCACAACGTTCTCGTCGTCCGCATACAGCCGGACGAGGGCATCGCCTTGCAGTTCAACACCAAGGTGCCGGGAATGCGTCTGCGCGCGGACGGCGTGCGGATGGACTTCAAGTACGCGGACTGCTTCGCGACCGCCCCAAGCACCGGCTACGAGACGCTGCTCTACGACTGCATGTGTGGCGACGCGACGCTGTTTCAGACCGCTCAGGAGATCGAAGCCGGATGGCGGATCGTCCAGCCGATCCTGGACGCTTGGCGCGGCGCGCCGGCTTGCGACTTTCCGAACTATCCGGCTGGCACCCTCGGCCCGCCGGCGGCGGAGGCGCTGCTGGCTCGTGACGGGCGGCGCTGGCATGAGGGAGGCGACACGACAGATGCGTGCGACCGACCCTGACGTCTTGCCATCGACCGACGCTGCACAGTCGCCCGATGACGTGTATTTGTTCAACGAAGGCAGGCTGCTTCAAGCCTATCGGCTCCTTGGTGCGCATCGGCTGGACGCTGGCGTGCGGTTCGCTGTCTGGGCGCCGGACGCTGCAGAAGTGAGCGTCGTGGGGGACTTCAACGGCTGGAACGTCGGCGCTGATCCGTTGCAGCCGGTCGGCCAGAGCGGAATCTGGGCGGGCTGCGTACCCGAGGCGCGTCCGGGATGTCGATACAAATATGCGATCATGCGGCGGACGGGCAGTGCGCGGCACCTGAAATTCGATCCCTGTGCCCAAGCCTTCGAGTTGCCGCCGCGGACCGCGTCCGTGGTGCCGCCGAACAGCCAGCATGTATGGCGCGATGGAGAATGGCTTGAGCGGCGCCGCCGGGCCGACTGGTTGCACGAGCCCATGAGCGTCTACGAGGCGCATGCTGGCTCCTGGAAACGGCACTGGGACGGGCGCTTCTACAGTTACCGCGAGCTGGCGGAGCAACTTGTCCCCTACGTCAGCGAGATGGGGTTCACCCACCTCGAGCTGATGCCGGTCATGGAACATCCGTTCGCCGGATCGTGGGGCTACCAGACGACCGGGTATTTTGCGCCAACCAGCCGGTTCGGCACGCCCGACGACTTGCGTGGCCTGATCGACCGCTGCCATCAGGCCGGCCTCGGCGTGATCCTCGATTGGGTGCCCACCCACTTCGCGCGGGACGACTTCGCGCTCAGTTTGTTCGACGGCACCGCGCTGTTCGAGCACGCCGACCCGCGTCAGGGCACGCACGCGGAGTGGGGAACGCTGGCCTTCAACTACGGCCGGCGGGAGGTCCGCAGCTTCCTGCTGTCGAGCGCGCACTACTGGCTCGACGAATTCCACGCCGACGGGCTGCGGGTCGATGCCGTCGCGGCGATGCTCTATCTCGACTACTCGCGCCGGCCCGGTGAATGGGTGCCCAATGCCGCGGGCGGACGGGAAAACCTCGATGCCGCGTCGTTCCTTCGCGAGCTCAACGTGATGGTGCACCAACGCTTTCCCGGCGCCGTCACCATCGCCGAGGAGTCCACCGCCTGGCCGATGGTCTCCCGGCCAGCCCATCTCGGTGGCCTCGGCTTTTCCATGAAATGGAACATGGGCTGGATGAACGACACTCTCGGCTACATGCGCCATGACCCGGTGCATCGACGCCATCATCACGAGCGGCTGACCTTCAGCGGGATCTACGCGCACAATGAAAACTTCCTGCTGCCGCTGTCCCACGACGAAGTCGTGCACGGCAAGGGTTCACTTTTGCACAAGATGCCCGGCGACCTTTGGCGTCAGTTCGCCAACTTGCGGCTGCTGTTCACCTATCAAATGACGTGGCCCGGCAAGAAGCTCAACTTCATGGGCAACGAGCTGGCCCAGCGCTCCGAATGGCAGCACGACGGCGAGCTGGAATGGGGCTTGCTGCAACACTCCGAACATCGGGGGATGCAGCAGCTGCTGCGCGACCTGAACCGGATCTACACGGGGACGCGCGCGCTCCATGCTCTCGATTTTGATCGCGCCGGCTTCGAATGGATCGACTGCAATGACGCCGACCAGTCCGTGATCAGCTACTTGCGATTCGGGGACGACGGCTCGTTCGTCGTGGTCGCGCTGAACTTCACGCCCGTTCCGCGGCACGGCTATTGCCTGGGGGTACCGCTAGCCGGCCGGTATCGCGAGATCTTCAACAGCGACTCGCGGCACTACGGCGGCAGCGATTTGGGCAATGGCGGCGTGGTCACGGCGATCGATACGCCCTGCATGGGACGTCCGGCACGGCTGTCGCTCACCTTGCCGCCTCTGGCTGGCGTCATCCTGCGGCGCGATCCGTGATCAGGGTACTGTTCGTCACCTCGGAGTTTGCCCCACTGGCGAAGACCGGAGGTCTGGCGGATGTTGCCGCGTCCCTGCCAAGGGCCTTGCGCGGTTTGGGCGTTGATTGCCGCGTCCTGGTTCCCGGGTATCCGGCGATCCGCTCGGCATTGTCCGACAAAAGGGAGGTCGCGCGAGTCGATCCGTTGGCGGCGCTTCCGGCGGCGCGCATCGTCGAGGGCAGGTTCGGCGACGAACCGGCGTTCATCGTCGAGTGCGAGGCGCTGTATGAACGGAGCGGCGGTCCCTATCATGACGAGTATGGCCGCGAATGGCCAGACAACGCCCAGCGGTTTGCACTGCTGTCGCGGGCGGCCGCGGTACTGGGCGGCAGCGCTGGCCCGACGACGTGGCGGGCTGACGTCGTGCATTGCAACGACTGGCAGGCCGGCCTCGCGCCTGCGTACCTGTATTTCAGCGATGGGCCGCGAGCCGCGACAGTATTCACCGCTCACAATATCGCCTATCAAGGCAACTTCCATCGCAATCTGGTCGCGGCGGTCGGCCTGCCGCCGTCCTGCTTCGACATGCACGGCGTCGAGTTCCACGGGAAGTTCTCGTTCCTCAAGGCCGGCATATACTATGCGGACCGGATCACGACGGTCAGCCCGACCCACGCCGCGGAGATTCAGAGCGAGGCTTTGGGGCACGGGCTGCATAGCCTGCTGCACGGTCGACGGCATCGACTGGTCGGAATTCTCAATGGCATCGACATCGCAGTCTGGAACCCTGTCACTGACCCGCACATCGCGCGTCGTTACACCTGCCGCAGCCTCGGCCGCAAACACACCAACAAGGCGCACCTGCAGCGACAACTCGGTCTCACTGTCGACGCCGACATGCCGCTGTTCGGGCTCGTCGGGCGGCTGGTGCCGCAGAAAGGCATCGACCTGGTGCTCGAAGTGCTACCTGAGCTGTGTCGTCTCCCGGCTCAGTTGGCCGTCCTTGGTACCGGCGAACAGGAGATCGAAGCGGCATTGCAGACCGCGGCAAAGCGCAATCCGCAGCGGATTGCCGTAGCCATCGGGTTCGACGAGGGGCTCGCCCATTGCATCAAGGCCGGTGCGGACTTCTTTCTCATGCCGTCGCGCTACGAGCCCTGCGGTCTCAATCAAATGTACAGCCAGCGATACGGGACGCCGCCGATCGTCCACGCCACGGGCGGGCTGGCAGACACAGTGACGCCCTGCACGCCTGAAACGCTGGCGGAAGGGACAGCTACGGGATTTGCGTTCAGTCGGTTCGATCGCGAACATCTCCTCGCCACCCTAAGGGCGGCGCATGGTCTCTACGCCCACCACGATCGCTATCGTCGCCTGCAACTCAACGGGATGGCGCGGGATTTCGGGTGGGACATCAGCGCCCGACGATATGCACAGCTCTATGAACAGCTTACGGCAGCGATGTGACATGGGCGGGCGCGGGGAGATAGCCACCGTGCCGGCCGGGTCCACGGTATCAGATGTGCCATGGGCCCAGGATCGACCACAACAACAGAACTTTCCGACTGAGGTTCCTACCTGATAGGCTCGCAGGGGAAAAATACAATAGTCGGCGGAGTCCATGTATCAGACCGGCGGCGGCCCAAAGTGTGCTTGGGGCTCTACAGGATATTCGGAAGGGAGCGGGCGACAACCATGACTTCCGACGAGCGGAGGGAAAGCGTGGGGCGCCGCATGCTGTTCGCCGCGTTCGCCGTTGTCACACCGACGGAAGCGCCGCGTCGTACCATGGCTACGCACCCGGGCACGTCCCAGGAGGTCGATGGTCTCGAAATTTCGCGCCCTTGATGCAGATCAAGGTCACAAC
>JAIETA010000343.1 GCA_019745575.1 Reyranella sp.
CGCGCTCGCATCAAACTACTGCGGGCCTATCCAGACCCAGCCAAAGAGTCATAATCTCTGTGCAGAGCTACTAGCCGGCCTCAGTGTCGGGGCGCCGCTGCGCCCAGCGCCTCGACTTTCATGGCGACGTCGATGCTGCCGGCCTTCTCGAACACCAGGGTGACCGGCACCGTGGCGTCCTTGGCGAGCGGCGCCCGCAGTTCCATGAACATGATGTGGTAGCTGCCGGGCTTTAGCGTCACCGTGGCGCCGGGCGGAATGTCGAGGCCCTTTTCGAGTTCGCGCATGCGCATCACGTTGCCGTCCATCCGCATCTCGTGGACTTCGACCTTCTCGGAGACCGTGCTGCGCACCGCGATCAGCCGGTCGGGCGTCGTGCCCTTGTTGGTGATGGTGAGGAAGCCGCCGCCGGCCCTGGCGGTCGGCGGCGTGGCACGCGTCCAGGGTTGGCTGATTTCCAGCGCCCCCAGCCTGTAGTCTTGAGCGGACGCGGGCGCGGCAAGCGCCGGGACGGGAACGAGGACGAGAGCGGCCAGGGCGACGAGGGTCGCCCGACGGATCGAAACGCTGATCGACAACATGGGAATTTCCTTCGGCTGACGTGATGGAGCGGCCGTGCCCGGGGCACGTGCGCTGCCTGTTCGGCGGTCAGACGACGGAGGGTGGCGCTCGCGGCTGGTTGGGGCCGTCGCGGATCCCCGTGGGCGTCGGCATGTCTGTCGACGCGGCAAGGCGCACGGCGCTGGCCGTGAACTCGGAGACCTGGAAGTCCGGAGACGGCTCGGCCAGCACCGGCGCATGGGCGAGGCCGAGGCAGCACTCGTGCGGCGTGCCGGCCGGCGGCGCCGAGCCCTGGGCGTCGTCGGGAGTGGCGGCCGGCAGGCACATCGCGGCCCACAGCGGCGAGGAGGCGAGCTTGCCGTCGCGCATCAGCGCGGCGTGGGCGAGCGGCTGCAGGAAATTGAGGGTGATCGCAAACAGCGCCACGGCGCGTGCCGTCGCGCGCCAACCCTGCTCGGTGCGGCTGCCGATCATGGCCGATCTTAGGCGGTGCGCACCTGCGATCTCAAGTTGTTGTGACCACTCAAAGTGTCGCATCGCGTTGCGTGCCCGACTATGGTCGCCGCCTTTTTCGCCACAGGAGAATTCGACCGATGGGCAGAACCGACATGCCGCGTGCGATCGCGGCCTTCCTCGACGGCGGCGCCGGCTGGTTCGTCGCGCGCCTGGTGCTGACGTTCATTTTCTGGGGCGCCGGCATCGGCCATGCGATCGACTTCCGGGCAAGCGTGGCCGAACTGCGCGGGATCGGCCTCGAGCCCGCGCCACTGCTCAACATATTGCTGGTGATCACCCTGCTGACCGGCTCGGCGCTGATCCTGCTCGACCGCTGGCTGTGGCTGGGCTGCGGCATCCTGAGCGGCTTCCTGGTGGTGGCGATCGTGCTCGGGCATCCGTTCTGGACCATGGTCGAGCCGGCGCGGACCATGCACTTCCGCATCGCCACGGAGCATTTCTCGCTGATCGGCGGCTTCATGGCGCTGGCCATCGCCGGGCGGCTGCGCAGCAGAAGCGCCGGCTGATCAGCCGAGCAGGGCGGCCAGCCGCGGCTCGCCGGTGCGCCTGGCGTAGCATTGCAGCAACCACAGGCAGCCGAGATGGAAGCCTTGCAGCTCGAGGCTGCCGTCGCGCAGCTCGGCGGCGAAGGCGTCCCACGGGATCTCGTGGGTCAGGATGTCCTCGCCGTCGTCGAGGGTAGGTGCTGCGACCTTGCGGGCGTCGAGCGCCACGAACGAATGCACGCGGTTGGTCTGGCGGGCGGGGTTGGCGAAGAACGAGCCGATGTCGAACCAGTGTTCGCTCGCGAACCCGGTTTCCTCGAGCAGCTCGCGCTGCATCGCCGCGCGCGGCGACTCGCCCGGACCGGCGACCGTGCCGCTCGGCAGTTCGAAGACGGTCCGCCCGGCGCCGTGCCGGTACTCCTCGACCAGCAGCACGTTGCGGTCGTGCGTGACGGCGATGACGTTCACCCAGTCGGCGAGTTCGATGACGTGGAAGGGCGACAGGACGCGCCCGTTGGGCAACCGCACGGAGTCGCTGCGCAGCGCCAGCCATTCGTCGCGATAGGTGTCCTTCTGCTCCAGCACCTGCCAGGGCAGGACGGCGGACGGGCGCCGCGGCTTGTCCTTGCCGGACATGCCGTCAGACCGCCGTCCAGCCGCCGTCGACCACCAGCTCGGCGCCGGTGACGTAGGACGCTTCGTCGGAGGCCAGGAACAGGATCGCGTAGGCCACCTCGTCGACGTCGCCGGCGCGGCCCATCGGCACGCCTTTCAGCGTCTCGGCGCGCTGCGCCGGATCGGCGGTGCGGCCCGAGGTGCGCATCGGCGGCATCAGGCCGGGATGCACGGAATTGACCCGGATGCCGTCCTTGCCGTGCTGCGCGGCGGCCGCCTTGGTGATCAGCCGCACCGCGCCCTTCGAGGCGTTGTAGCCGACATGGATGTAGCCCTGGCCCACGATGCCGGAGATCGACGACAGGTTGATCACCGAACCCGGCCGGCCGGTCTTCTTCATGGCGGCGATGCCGTGCTTCATGCCGAGGAAGACGCCGGTGGCGTTGACCTCCATCAGCCGGTGCCACGCGGCGGTGTCGTAGAGATCCTCGGCGGCCGATCCCGAGATGCCGGCATTGTTGACCAGGACATCGAGGCCGCCATGGTCGGCGACGGTCCGGGCGATCGCGGCCTGCCAGCCGGCCTCGTCGGTGACGTCGAGATGGAGGTAGGTCGCGGCGGCGCCGGTCTTCCTGATGTCGGCCGCAAGGGCCTCGCCCTCGCGGTCGAGGATGTCGGCCACGACCACCGCCCGGGCGCCCTCGCGGGCGAACAGCCGTGCCGTTGCCGCCCCCATGCCGCTGGCGCCGCCGGTCACCAGGGCCACCTTGTCTTTCAGGCGCATGGCCGGCCCCTCACGCCAGTTTGAGGCCGACGATGCCGGCCACGACCAGGCCGATCGACACGATGCGCATGGTCGAGGCGGAATCGCCGAAGGCCAGTACCCCGACCGTGAAGGCGCCGACCGCCCCGATGCCTGTCCAGACGGCGTAGGCGGTGCCCATGGGAATGACACGCTGCGCCAACAGAAGCAGCGCGCCGCTCACCGTCATGGCGACAACGGCGAAAACCAGCCACCACGGTCGGGCGCCCTCGTCGGTCCAGCCGAGCTTCAGCCCGACCGGCCAGCCGATCTCGCAAATTCCCGCCAGGACAAGATAAAGCCACGCCATGAGGTTCACTCCGTGTTGGGACCGCGCCGTTGACGGCGGCTTCGCGGCCTGTTCTGATTGAGACTTGCACGCATCTTGCAGGATAGCGAGGGCGTCTGGGGAAGGCCTGAATATCACTGGCGGAGGCAAGCCGTGAACGAACATGAACTGCGCGGTCTGATCGGCAAGGTGAAGGCGGGCAAGCTGTCGCGCCGCTCCTTCGTGCAACGCATGGCGGCGGTGGGCCTCACGGCGCCGCTGGCCACCCAGTTGCTGGCGCACGGCGGCGTCGCGATGGCCCAGGCGCCGGCGACTTACAAGCCGACCAAGCGCGGCGGCGGCGGCATCCTGAAGGTGCTGTGGTGGCAGGGCCCGACCCTGCTCAATCCGCACTTCGCGGTCGGCACCAAGGACCAGGACGGCAGCCGCCTGTTCTACGAGCCGCTGGCCGGCTGGGACCCCGACGGCAACCTCAAGCCCAAGCTGGCGGCAGCGATCCCGGGCCGCGAGGACGGCACCCTGGCGGCCGACGGCAAGTCGGTGACCTGGAAGCTGAAGCAGGGCGTCACCTGGCACGACGGCAAGCCTTTTACGGCCGACGACGTGGTGTTCAACTGGGAGTACGCCAAGGATCCGGCCACCGCCGCCGTCACCTCCGGTTCCTACGCCGACGTGATGGTCGAGAAGATCGACCCCTATACGGTGGTGGTGAAGTTCGCCAAGCCGACGCCGTTCTGGGCCGACGCCTTCGTCGGCACGCGCGGCATGATCATCCCCAAGCACCTGTTCGCCGACTTCATCGGCGCCAAGTCGCGCGATGCACCGACCAACCTGAAGCCGGTCGGCACCGGGCCCTACATGTTCAAGGACTTCAAGCCGGGCGACCTCGTCGCCGGCGTGATCAATCCCAACTATCACCAGCCCAACAAGCCGTACTTCGACTCGATCGAGATGAAGGGCGGCGGCGACGCCGTCTCGGCGGCGCGCGCGGTGCTGCAGACCGGCGAGTTCGACTTCGCCTGGAACATGCAGGTCGAGGACGAGATCCTTCAGCGCCTCGAAAAGGGCGGCAAGGGCCGGGTCGTCATCTCGCCCGGCGGCAACATCGAGCACATCCAGCTCAACACCACCGACCCATGGACCGAGGTCGACGGCGAGCGTTCCAGCCTCAAGACCAAGCATCCGACCCTGTCGGATCCGGCGGTCCGCCAGGCGCTGTCGATGCTGGTCGACAAGAAGTCGATCGAGCAGCACATCTACGGTCGCACCGGCCCGGCCACCGCGAACTTCGTCAACAATCCCAAGCGCTTCGTGTCGACGACGACGACCTACGAATTCAACGTCGACAAGGCCGCCGACATTCTCGAGAAGGCGGGCTGGAAGAAGGGCTCCGACGGCATCCGCGAGAAGGACGGCAAGAAGCTGAAGTTCGTCTACCAGACGTCGATCAACCAGCCGCGGCAGAAGACCCAGGCGATCGTCAAGCAGGCGGCCCAGAAGGCCGGCATCGACATGGAGCTGAAGTCGGTGACGGCGTCGGTGTTCTTCTCGTCCGACGTCGCCAACCCGGACACCTACACCAAGTTCTACTGCGACCTGCAGATGTACACGACGACCATGTCGCAGCCCGACCCCGAGGTCTTCATGATGCAGTTCGTCTCTTCGGAGGCGGCGACCAAGGCCAACAAGTGGCAGGGCCGCAACATCACGCGCTGGCAGAGCAAGGAGTACGACGACAACTACGCGGCCTCGCAGTCGGAGGTCGACCCGGTCAAGCGCGCCGCGATGCTGATCAAGGCCAACGACATGGTGATCAACAACCAGGTCGTCATCCCGGTGGTCAGCCGTCCCGGCGTCGCCGCGCTGGGAACCAAGCTCAACGCCGTGGTCAGCGGCTGGGACAACAACACCTGGGACCTTTCCGACTGGTACAAGGACGCGTGATTTGCGTGCGGCGTCATCCCGGGGCGAGCGCTCCGGGATGACGGTCCTCTATCGATAGGTATCGCTTGTCCCGTCAGTACATCATCCGGCGCCTGCTGATCACCATCCCGAGCCTGCTCGGGATCAGCATCGTCCTGTTCGCCATCCTGGCGCTGGCGCCGGGCGACCCGTTCGAGGAGCTGGCGACCAATCCCGCCGTGCCGCCGGAGGTACGCGCCGCGTTGCGTGCCAAGTTCGGCCTCGACGATCCGGTGTGGACCCGCTACCTGCACTGGCTCGGCGCCATGATCCAGGGCGACTGGGGCTTCTCCTTCGCCAGCCGCATGGACGTCGACACGCTGATCCTGCAGCGCCTGCCGACGACGCTGATCGTGATCGGCTCGTCGCAGGTCATCGCCATCCTGGTCGCCCTGCCGGTCGGCGTGCTGGCCGCCACCCGGCCGTACTCGCTGTTCGACCAGATCGCCAACACGCTGGCCTTCGTCGGCTTCTCGCTGCCGACCTTCTTCACCGGCCTGCTGTTCATCCTGGTGTTCTCGATCCAGCTCGACTGGCTGCCCTTCGTCTACCGCGCCGACATCGCCGGTTCCGGCTGGCCGTGGCTGTGGGCCCACATCAAGCAGTCGATCATGCCGGTGATGGTGCTCGGACTGTTCCAGGGCGCCTCGCTGGTGCGTTTCGTGCGCTCCTCGGTGCTCGACGTCATCAAGCTCGACTACGTCACCACGGCGCGGTCCAAGGGCATCGGCGAGCGCAAGGTCATCACCAAGCACGTCGTGCGCAACGCCCTGATCCCGGTCGTCACCCTGGTGGCGCTGCAGATGCCCATCGTGTTCGGCGGCGCCATCGTCACCGAGCAGATCTTCCGCGTGCCCGGCATCGGCTCGCTGCTGATCTCGGCCATGCTCGCCAACGACACGCCGGTGGTGATGGCCGTCACCTTCGTGATCGCCTGTCTCGTCGTCATCTTCAACCTGATTGCAGATATCCTGTATGGCTGGCTCGACCCCCGCATCTCTTTCCGCTGACGCAGCGCTTCCCGCGGCGGCCGCCCCGCGCAAGAGCCGGGCGACCTCGCCGGCGCGCGAGGCGTGGCGCCGCTTCCGCCGGCATCGCCTTGCCGTGGCGAGCGGAGTCATTCTTCTGGTGCTGTTCGCGGCGGTTGCGTTCGGCCCGATCCTCTGGCCGGTGGCGATCAACGAGATCGATTTCGCCGCCAAGCTGCAGGGCCCGTCGTGGAAGCATCCGCTGGGCACCGACGATCTCGGCCAGGACCTGCTGGCCCGCCTGCTCTACGGCGGGCGCATCTCGCTCGCGGTCGGCCTCGCCGCCATGGTCGTGGCCGTCGTGGTCGGCGTCCTGGTGGGCGCGGTGGCCGGCATGTCGAGCGGCCGGGTTGACGCGGTGCTGATGTGGCTCACCGACCTGTTCCTCGCGCTGCCGTTGCTGCCGCTGCTGCTGTTGCTGGTCTATCTGTTCCGCGACACCTTCAAGGGAATGTTCGGCGTCGAGGGCGGCGCCTTCATCCTGATCGTGGCGGTGATCGGCGGCCTGCGCTGGATGCAGGTGGCGCGTCTGGTGCGCGCCCAGTTCCTGTCCTTGCGCGAAAAGGAGTTCGTCGAGGCGGCCCGCGCGCTCGGCGCCTCCAAGGTACGCCTCGTGGCCCAGCACATCCTGCCCAACGCGCTGGGGCCGGTGATCGTGGCCGGCACCATCGACGTCGCCGCCGCCATCATCGCCGAGTCGACGCTGTCGTTCCTGGGCCTCGGCTTCCCCTCCGACATTCCGACCTGGGGCAGCGTGCTGCGCGACGCCAAGGACTATCTCGACATCGCGCCGCATTGGGCGCTGTTCCCGGGGGCGGCCATCTTCCTCGCCGTCATCGCCATCAACTTCATCGGCGACGGACTGCGCGACGCGCTCGATCCACGCCGCGTCCTCTAGAGCGAGCGCAGCGTGGCTGAACCTTTGCTGGATATTCGCGGGCTGAAAACCTGGTTCAAGACCGACGACGGCATGGTTCGCGCGGTCGACGGCGTCGATCTCAGGATCGACCGCGGCGAGACCGTGGGCGTGGTGGGCGAGTCGGGCTGCGGCAAGACCGTAACGGCGCGGTCGGTGCTGAAACTGATCGACATGCCGCCGGGCCGCTTCGAGGCCGGCGAGATCCGCTGGCAGGGCCGCGACCTGATCCCGCTCGACGAGGCGGAGATGAACAAGATCCGCGCCCGCGAGATCGCCATCATCTTCCAGGAGCCGATGACCTCGCTCAACCCGGTCTACACGGTGGGCGACCAGATCGCCGAAGTGATCGCGCTGCACCAGAAGCTGTCGACCAAGCAGGCGATGGCCGGCGCCGTCGAGATGCTGAAGCTGGTCAATATTCCCAACCCGGAGCGGCGGGTCACCGACTACCCGCACCAGTTCTCCGGCGGCATGCGCCAGCGCGTGATGATCGCCATGGCGCTGTCGTGCCAGCCCAAGCTCCTGATCGCCGACGAGCCGACCACGGCGCTCGACGTCACCATCCAGGCGCAGATCCTGGAACTGATGCACGAGATGAAGGACCGCTTCGGCATGGCGATCATGCTGATCACCCATGCCATGGGCGTGGTCGCCGAGACCTGCCAGCGGGTGACGGTGATGTATGCCGGCAAGGTGGTGGAGGAGGCGCCGGTCGAGGCGCTGTTCGGCGACCCGCGGCACCCTTATACGCAGGGCCTGATCCGCTCGATCCCGCGCGTCGATCGCGGCGCCGAGAAGAAGCAGCGGCTGGAGGCTATCCCCGGCACGGTGCCCAGCCTGCTCAATCCGCCGCAGGGCTGCCGCTTCGCGTCGCGCTGCAAGTACGTGATGGACGTGTGCACCCAGGCGATGCCGCCGCTCAAGGAAGTGGCGCCGGGTCACCGGGTGGCGTGCGTGCTATGAGCAAGCCCGATCCCCTGCTGTCGGTCCGCGACCTCAAGAAGCACTTTGCCGTGACCGGCGGCGTGTTCTCGCGCGTGGTCGACCGGGTCCATGCCGTCGACGGCGTCTCCTTCGACATCGGCGCCGGCGAGACGCTGGGCCTGGTGGGCGAGTCGGGCTGCGGCAAGTCGACGACCGGACGCTGCATCCTGCGGCTGATCGAGCCCAGCTCGGGCGAGGTGCTGTTCCAGGGCACCGATGTCGGGCGGCTCGGCGGCGATGCGCTGCGCGCGCTGCGCCGCGACATGCAAATCATCTTCCAGGACCCCTATGCCTCGCTCAACCCGCGGCTCACCGTGGGCGCGATAATCGGCGAGGCGCTGGTCATCCACAAGCTCGCCGCGTCGCGGCGCGCGCTCGAGGACCGGGTCGTCCAGCTGCTCGAGACGGTCGGTCTGCAGGCCGACCACATGCACCGCTTCCCGCACGAATTCTCCGGCGGCCAGCGTCAGCGGATCGGCATCGCCCGCGCGCTCGCCGTCGAGCCCAAGCTGATCGTATGCGACGAGCCGGTGTCGGCGCTCGACGTCTCGATCCAGGCGCAGGTGATCAACCTCCTGGAAGATCTGCAGGAGCAGTTCGGCCTCACCTATCTGTTCATCGCCCACGACCTCAGCGTGGTCGAGCACATTTCGACGCGCATCGCCGTGATGTATCTCGGGCGTGTCGTGGAAATCGCCCCGGCGCGCGAGCTCTACGACACGCCGTTGCATCCCTACAGCGAGGCGCTGCTGTCGGCGGTGCCGATCCCCGATCCGACGGTGAAGCGCCAGCGCATCATGCTGCAGGGCGACGTGCCCAACCCGATCCGGCCGCCGTCGGGGTGCCACTTCCATACGCGTTGCCCGATCGCCAAGCCCGATTGCGCCACGCGCGTGCCCGAGCTGCGCGAAAGCAAGCCCGGCCACTGGGTGTCCTGCCACTACCGGGGATAGCTCGCGTGCCGGCGGCGGCCGCAAGCAGGACTGGTGCCCGCTGCTGGAGTCGAACCAGCACGGCCTTGCGGCCTCGGAATTTTAAGTCCCGTATGTCTACCAGTTCCATCAAGCGGGCGCCGACGGGATAGTAGCGCCGGCACCGATGCCTGTCGCCTCCGGGGGTGCGGCACACATCGAATCACGATTGGTTGTGGCGGGGCGGCGGAGCGATCCGAATGCGCTAGCATGGCGGACGATGACGCCACGCCGCTCCCTCCTGTTGCTTTGCCTCGCCGCGATGACGCCGGCCTGCTCGCCGGATGCGGCCCCGACGGGCGCCCCCGCCGATCTGCAGCGGGGCGGCTACATCGTCTATCTGCGCCATGCCGAGACGGCGACGACGCCCGAACCCGCCGTGCGCGACCTCGCGGACTGCGCCTGGCAGCGCAACCTGAACGCCCAGGGGCGTGCCCAGGCCGGCGCCATCGGCGCCCGGTTCCGGGCGCTGGACATTCCGGTGACCACGCTCGAGTCCAGCCCGTTCTGCCGGGCCGTCCAGACCGCGGAGCTGGCTTTTGGCCGCAAGCCCACGATCGACAGCGGCCTGTTCTATCACGTGAGCCAGTCGCCGGCGCAGATCGCCGCCGGCGTTGCATGGCTGAAGGAGCGCCTGTCGCGGCCACCGGCCTCCGGCAACACCGTGTTGGTCGGTCATGCCCCGCCCTTCAAGGGGGTGACCGGCATCGAACTGGCCGAGGGCCAGGGGGCGATCGCGAAGCCGAACGGCGCCGGCTCGTTCAGGGTCGTGGCGCTGATCTCCGGCAACGGAATTTCGCCGCGGCCCTAGACTGCGGTGACAATTTCTATTTGGGCCACAGCATGATGCTGGCGAGCTTTGTGAAGCCGAAGAAGTTTGCCGCGAGCTTGTCGTAGCGGGTGGCGATGCGTCGCCATTGCTTGAGCTTGGCGAAGAAGCCCTCGATGCC
>JAIETA010000089.1 GCA_019745575.1 Reyranella sp.
CACGAAGGTGGCGGCGGCGATGGCCAGCGGCACCCAGCCGCCGTGCACGAACTTCACCATGTTGGCGGCTAGCAGCGTCGAGTCGATGGTGATGAAGCTGCCCATCACCAGGAGCGACAGCGGCCAGCCCCAGTGCCAGCTGCGCACGGCGAGCGCCAGCACCAGTACGCTGGTCACCAGCATCGTGCCGGTGACGGCCAGGCCATAGGCTGTGCTGAGGCTCGCCGAGGATTGGAACGCCAGCACCAGTGCCGTCACGCCGGCGAACTGCAGCCAGTTGATCGCCGGCACGTAGACCTGGCCGGACTCGCTGGCCGAGGTGTGCTGGATGCGGACCCGCGGGCTGAGCCCGAGCAGGGCGGCCTGCTTCACCATCGAGAAGGCGCCGGAGATGGTGGCTTGCGAGGCGATGACGGTGGCCGCCGTGGCGAGCGCTACCAGGGGGTAGAGCGCCCAGGCGGGCGCCAGGCGGAAGAACGGGTTGTCGATCGCCTGGGGTTGGATCAGCAGCAGGGCGCCCTGGCCGTAGTAGTTGGCGAGCAG
Organism: Reyranella sp.; assembly: GCA_019745575.1. GTDB lineage: Bacteria > Pseudomonadota > Alphaproteobacteria > Reyranellales > Reyranellaceae > Reyranella. The sequence goes on from JAIETA010000089.1 coordinate 544, forward strand.
CGCCGGCAGCACCAGCACCAGCCAGGCGACGCGGATCGGGGTGCGGCCGAAATGGCCCATGTCGGCATAGAGCGCCTCGGCGCCGGTCACGGCCAGGGTCACGCCGCCCAGCGCCACGAAGGCTGCGAAGCGGTGGCGCATCGCGAACTCCACGGCATGGGCGGGCGAGAGTGCCGCCAGCACCTGCGGCTGCTCGAGGATCTGGCGCAGGCCGAGCGCGAACAGGGTCACGAACCACACCAGCATGACCGGCCCGAACCAGCGCCCGACACTCGCCGTGCCGAAGCGCTGGGCGGCGAACAGGCCGACGATGGCGCCGAGCGCGATCGGCAGCACCAGCGGCTGGAAGGCCGGCGTGGCGACGTTCAGCCCCTCGACCGCGCTCAGCACCGAGATGGCCGGCGTCAGCAGGCAGTCGCCGTAGAACAGCGCGGCGCCGGCGATGCCCAGCATCAGGTAGAAGCGGCGCCGGCCGCGCGACAGCTCGGCCCGCGGCGAGGCCAGCGCCATCAGGGCGAGCACGCCGCCCTCGCCGCGGTTGTCGGCGCGCATCACGACCAGCACGTATTTCAGGGTGACGACGGCGATCAGCACCCAGGTGATCAGCGACAGGATGCCGAGCACGTTGTCGGCGGTGGGCGCGATGCCGGTGAACTCGCTGAAGCAGGCGGTGACGGTGTAGAGCGGGCTGGTGCCGATGTCGCCGAAGACGACGCCGAGCGCCGCCAAGGCGAGCGCCGACGTGCGCTTGGCGCCGGCCGGCGCTGCAGGCGTCTGGTTGCCGGTCATGCAGGTGTCGTCGCACTCCCCCGATACGAACGATTGATCCTACACGGGAATTCCCCGACGCTGCAGCCCGCAACGTGAGGGAGGGGAGACATGGCCGAAAGTGACAATTACAGGAAGGGCACCGAGATCCGCCGCAAGCTGATGGGCGAGGCCTACGCCGACAGGATGAACAAGACGGTCTACGACGACCCGATGATGCAGAAGTTCGGCGACTACGCCCGCGAGGCGGTGTTCGGCATGCTGTGGTCGCGGCCGGGCCTCGACCTCAAGACGCGGGCGCTGATCTGCGTCGTCTCCGACACCGCCCAGGCGCGCTGGCCGGAGCTCGCCATCCACCTGCGCATGGCGCGCCGCCAGGGCTGGACCGAGGACGAGCTCAGCGAGGCGCTGCTGCACCTCGGCGGCTATATCGGCCTGCCGTCGGTCCGCGAGGCGATGCTGACCGCCAGGGAAGTGTTCGAAGAGCTGCGCAAGGAAGGCTGACCGACATGGTGGCGATGACGACGAGCGACCTGCCGCTGGAGCGGATCGCGCGCGGCAAGGTGCGCGACGTCTACGCGGTCGACCGCGAGCGGCTGCTGCTGGTGGCGACCGACCGGGTGAGCGCCTACGACGTGGTGATGGCCGAGGCGATCCCGATGAAGGGCGCCGTGCTGACGCAGCTCAGCGCCTGGTGGTTCCGCCAGCTGGGCGACGGGGTGAGGCACCACATGATCTCGGCCAATGCCGGCGAGATCGCGGCCGCCGTGCCGGCGCTCGCGCCGCATCGCGCCCAGCTGGCCGGCCGCGCCATGTTGTGCCGGCGCGGGACGGTGTTTCCCATCGAATGCGTCATCCGCGGCTATCTCTCGGGCTCGGCGTGGCGCGAGTACGCGGCCGGGGGCACGCTGGCCGGCGAGAAGCTGCCGGCAGGCCTCAGCGAAAGCGGCCGGCTCGAGCCACCGGTCTTCAGCCCGGCGACCAAGGCCGAGAGCGGCCACGACGAGAACATCACGGTGGGCCGCATGCGCGAAATCCTGGGCGCCGAGACGACGGCCGAGCTCGAACGCCTGACGCGCCTCGTCTACACGCGGGGCCGCGACGTCGCCGAAAAGCGCGGCATCATCATCGCCGACACCAAGTTCGAGTTCGGCCGCCTGCCGACCGGTGAGATCCTGCTGATCGACGAGGTCATGACGCCCGACAGCTCGCGCTTCTGGCCGGCCGACGGCTATGTGCCGGGCCGGCCGCAGCCCAGCTTCGACAAGCAGCCGCTGCGCGACTGGCTCGACGTTGAGCGCCACGCCGGCCGCTGGAACGGCGAGGCGCCGGCGCCGCGGCTGCCGCCCGAGGTCGTCGATGCCACCAGCCGCCGCTATCTAGAGGCCTATCGCCGGCTGACCGGCGCCGACCTCAGAGTGTCATGACCGCTTGGGCAGGGTGAGGTCGCAGTAGCGCGCGACCTTCCCGAGCGCAGGACTGCCGGCGGCGTCCGCAGGCTCCCGCGTCTCGGGTTTCGCGCCGTCAGGCGCGCGCCGAACGCGCGTTGCGCTTCTGGACCTGTTCGCGCAGCCACAGGTAGGCGGCCGCCAGCGGCAGCCAGCCCAGCCAGCGCAGACCCGCGAGCAGATACTCGCCCTCGTTTGTGGCCAGCAGGTAGTCGACCTGCACCTTCCAGACGCCGGCCGCAACCTCGAAGGCCAGCATCCAGACCAGCAGCGCCGGCAGAAGAACGACCAGAGGCTTCAGGTTCTCCGACAGCCGCTCGCTGTACCAGGGGCCGAGCGCGATCGAGAAGATCAGGATCGCCGCGACCAGCTTGGTCGCGGGATGCGCTTCGAACCACGCCGCCAGCAGCGGCTCGCGCACGACCATCGAGTAGGCGGTCCAGGCCAGCACCGCGCCGCCCAGCAGGATGACCGACGGATAGCGATCGACCAGCTTGATGACGAGCTGGCTGCCCCAGACGATGATCGGCACGCTGATGGCGAGACCCAGCACGATCAGCAGGACGCTGCCGTGGGCCGCGCCGCCGATTGCCAGTACGTTATCGACGCCCATGACCGCATCGGCGATCACGATGGTGCGCACCGCGCCGGCGAAGGTCGCGGCCGGGGCGAGATGGCTGGTTGCGGTATCGGCCTCGGGCATGAGCAGCTTGCGCGCGATCCAGACCAGGGCAAGGCCCCCGCCCAGCATGAAGCCCGGAACGGCCAGGATGTAGACGACGAGGATGGCCATCACGGCGCGGATGGCAATGGCGCCGAAGGTTCCCCAGAAGATGACCAGGCGCTGGGTGTCCTTCGGCAGGTTGCGCGCGACCAGGCCGATGATGAGCGCATTGTCGCCCGCCAGCACCAGGTCAATCAGGATAATGGCGAACAGGGCCGACAGAAAGGCGGCGGAAAAAAGCTCGAGTTCCACGACGATCTCCAACGAAGAGTGAACGTCAGCGGCCGACCGGCGTGGCGGCGGCGCTTTCAGTCTGTCGTCAGAGCTTTATGGGAACCTTGTCGACGTCCTCGGCCGGGGCGGGGCGCAATGTCTTGAAGAAGGCGGCGCTGACGACGCGGAGGACGGTGATGCCGGCCGCCAGGACGCCGCCCGCCAGCAGGAGCTGCAGGAGGTGGGAGTCCCGCATCGCCAGCACGGAGAACTCGCCGCCGAGGTCGAACAGGGCAAACTCCAGTCCTGCCTCGCTCAGCATCGCGGGATCGACGGCATCGCCGAACGACGCCAGGATCATGCAGATCACCACCGACGCCACGAACAGCTCGCCGCCGGGAGAGACGGTCCGGACGGCGTAGGCGGCACGATGCGAGCGGTTGATCAGACGCATGGTCCGACTAGTTTCCGCCCCGGCCGATTGCCGATCAAATGCAAAGCAACGCGGCGCCCTCAATGTCACAATTTCGTGAATTTACATTTTTACGCGCCGAAGCCGGAGCGCGTTGGCGATCACGCTCACCGAGCTCAGCGCCATCGCCGCGGCGGCGATGATCGGGCTCAGCAGGATGCCGAGCGAGGGATAGAGAACGCCGGCGGCGATCGGCACGCCGGCGGCATTGTAGACGAAGGCGAAGAACAGGTTTTGCCGGATGTTGCGCATTGTCGCCTGGGAGAGCCGGCGGGCGCGCACGATGCCCAAAAGGTCGCCTTTGAGAAGGGTGATCCCGGCGCTCTCGATGGCGACGTCGGTGCCGGTCCCCATGGCGATGCCGACCTCGGCCGCCGCGAGCGCCGGCGCGTCGTTCACGCCGTCGCCTGCCATCGCCACGACTCTTCCCTCGCGACGCAACCTCTCGACGACGGCGCTCTTCTGCTCGGGCAAAACCTCGGCTTCGACCTCGGTAATGCCGAGGCGTCGCGCGACGGCTTCGGCGGTCGTGCGGTTGTCGCCGGTCAGCATCACCACCCGGATCTTTTCCTTCGCCAGGGCCGTCAATGCCTCTGCCGTCGTGCCCTTCACCGGATCGGCGATGGCGATCACCGCCGCGGCCTTGCCGTCGATGCCGAGGAAGATCGCCGTTGCCCCGTCTTGTCGCAGCCGTTCAGCTGCTTCCTCGAGCGCGGCCGTGTCGACACCGCTCTCGCGCAGGAACCTGGCGTTGCCCAGCACCAGCTTGCGGCCGTCGACGCTGCCCAGCGCGCCCTTTCCGGTGGGCGAGTCGAAGGCCGAGACCTCGGCGAGGGCGAGCTTGCGCTCCGCGGCGGCGGCGACGATCGCCAGGGCAAGGGGATGCTCGCTGGCCTTCTCGACGCTGGCGGCCAGCCGCAGCACGTCGCTTTCCTCGAAGCCTGCCGCTGGAACGATCGCCACGACCTTCGGCTTGCCCTCGGTGAGCGTGCCCGTCTTGTCCACGACCAGCGTGTCGATCCGTTCCATCCGCTCCAGGGCTTCGGCGTTCTTGATCAGGACGCCGGCCTGCGCCCCGCGCCCGACGCCCATCATGATGGACATCGGCGTCGCTAGACCAAGCGCGCAGGGACAGGCGATGATGAGGACGGTCACGGCGGCGACGAGGCCGAACGCCAGCCGCGGCTCGGGACCAAACATCGCCCAGGCCGCAAAGGCGACGACGGCGACCGCGATCACGGCGGGCACGAACCAGCCCGCGACCTGATCGGCCAGCCGCTGGATCGGCGCGCGGCTGCGCTGCGCTTCGGCGACCATCTGGACGATGCGAGCGAGCATCGTGTCGCGGCCGACCTTCTCGGCGCGCATGACGAAGCCGCCGGTCGCGTTCAGCGTGCCGGCGATCACCTTGGCGCCACGCTCCTTGGTCACTGGCATCGATTCGCCGGTGACCATCGATTCGTCGAGCGATGACCGGCCATCGATCAGTTCACCGTCGACGGGGACCTTCTCGCCGGGCCGGACCCGCAGGCGGTCACCGACCGCGATCGCGTCGAGGGAGGCCTCTTCGTCGGTTCCATCGTCTTTCAGCCGGCGCGCCGTCCTGGGCGCCAAGTCGAGCAGCGCCTTGATCGCGCCGGACGTCTGTTCGCGGGCGCGCAGCTCAAGCACCTGGCCGAGCAGGACGAGGACGGTTATGACGGCTGCCGCCTCGAAATAGACGGCGACCGATCCGTCCGGACTGCGGAAGGTCTGGGGGAACAGCCCGGGCAGTGCGACGGCCACGACGCTGTAGATCCAGGCGACACCCGTGCCCATGGCGATCAGGGTGAACATGTTGAGGTTGCGCGTGAGCAGCGACTGCCAGCCGCGCACGAAGAACGGCCAGCCCGCCCACAGCACGACCGGCGAGGCGAGGACGAGTTGCAGCCAGCTCGACGTCTTCTGCGCCAGCAGCATGTGGAGGCCGGTCAAGTGGCCGCCCATCTCCAGAGCCACCACGGGCAGGCTGAGCGCGAGCCCGATCCACAGGCGGCGCGTCATGTCGATCAGTTCCTCGTTCGGCCCCTGGTCGAGCGAGACCTCGGCCGGCTCCAGCGCCATGCCGCAGATCGGGCAGCTTCCCGGCCCGACCTGACGGATCTCGGGATGCATGGGGCAGGTGAAGACCGTGCCCGCAGCAACGGGCGGCGCGGGGACCGCCTCGGCCGGCTTCAGGTAGCGGTCCGGCTCCGAAGTGAACTTCTGCAGGCACTTCGGGTTGCAGAAGTAATAGGTCTGGCCGTCGTGGACCGTCGTGTTCCTGGCGCCCGCGATCTTCACCTTCATGCCGCACACGGGGTCGATGGCGATTCCGGTATTCACGTCACGGGTGGTCTGCGCGGAAGAGTGGCCATGGTGGGCGTGGCCGGCGCCGCAGCAAGTGTTTGTCATGGATTGCCACATATACCCTACGAGGGTATAGTTCAAGCCATGGATGATAAGCTGAAGAAATCTCAAGCTGCCCGGCTCGGCCGGATAGAAGGCCAGGTGCGCGGCGTGGCGCGCATGATCGAAGAGGACCGCTACTGCATCGACGTGATGACGCAGATCCGCGCGGTGCGGGCCGCTTTGAACAAGGTCGAGCAGGAAATCCTCCGGGATCACCTGCAACATTGCGTGATCAATGCTTTCCATGCCGGCTCAGGGCGGGACCGGCAGACCAAGATAGACGAATTGATGGAACTTCTGGAAAGCCGGCGTGGTTAGTTGCGGCGTAAGTGGTTGGAATATGTTTGTTTTGTGGCTGTGACTGAAGCGTTGGAACCCGACGTGTCGCGCCGCAGGAGAACGTGCGATTGACAAGGAAGACGGTGCAGGCCATTTTTGTCGAACATCATGTCTAAAATCTTTCTCATCAATCGTCTGATGCGAGCCTTGTTACTCGCAATGGTGGGAGTCATCTTGGCGGCAGGTACGGCAGCCGCACACGATGGACATGTTGCTGCCAAAATAGATCGGATCCAAACCCCAAACGACGCGGCGCAGGGATCGCACCAGCCAGTCGACCATGCAACGATTTCGCAACCGCTCGCGTTGGACGTATCAGTGCAGGCCCCACCCGATGACCATGGTAGCGCCCCGTGCTCTTCGAATCGCTCCACGGGTCATGTTTCTGGCAACTGCTGTACTGTCGCCTGTCATGCGGCCTTGGCCACCCCAGCCCTGGTACCTTTGGGCGGCCTTGAGTTGGGCGGCCTGGGCATTGCCGCATTGACCGACATGTTGGTGGGGCGGTCGAGCGACCGCACCGAACGACCACCCAAACTCAGCTGAGTCTGTTCGCGCTGTGAGCGCGTTTCTGGCGGTAAGTTTCTCATAGCTTTCGCACGCCTAAACGCCTGATCCGCGCGGACTTTGCCGATTTCGCCGCTGCCTTGCGGCGTGCATCGGGACGGCGGTTTAGATGGTCAATTCCCGTTCGGGTCGTGGCAAATGAAATCTCTTCTATTCTCGGCTTTCATCTTCGGGGTGACGGCATGCAGTTCAGCCCCTGTTCCAGAACTCTCCCCGTCAGGCCCCTACAGCCCCGACGTGCCGACAGTCGCCGCGCCGTACCAACCGGTCCTAGACGGCACGGTGCCGTATGGGCCGGTCGGTCTCAAACCATGGCGTGAATTGAACGACAACGTGGCGCCGGGCGCCGGGCGGTCACCATGAACACCGCTTCAAGGATTGCCGCAGCGGCACTGGCCAGCGTCATGGCGACAGGTTGTGCCAAGTTCACCGGCGACGGCGGCATGGCACCAGTCACCGACAGCATTCGGCGCGAGATCGGGAAGGATGCCGTAAAGATCACTTCACCCGAAGAAGTGCAACGTGCTCGCGAACGTGTTCAAGCACTGCTGGCCGAGCCGCTTACCGAAGAGTCCGCTGTCCAAATTGCATTGCTCAACAACCGCGGCTTGCAGGCGGAGTACAATGAACTCGGCATTTCCGAGGCGGACTACGTACAAACCAGCCTTCCCGCCAATCCCGCCATTGGTGCCGCGCGCACCTTCGGCACCGGCAGCTTCGTGGGCTTGGGCCTGCAACTCGTCGGGAATCTACTGGCCTATGCGACCTCAGGAAGAAGGACCGAGATCGCAAAGCGCGAGTTCGAAGAGGCGCGTTACCGCGCTGTCGGTACGACCCTCACCTTCTCCATCGATGTGCACCGCGCGTACGTCCGGGCAATCGCTGCGCAGCAACGCCTCTCGTACCTGGAGCAGTCCCGGCAGACCGCGGATGCTGCGGCACGACTGATGAGGCAACTGGGGGAAACAGGCGGAGCCAACAAGCTCGATCAAGGCCGCGTGGCGGCATTCTATGCCGAGTTAAGTGCGCATATTGCCCAGGCCAGGCTGGCCGCACAACGAGACCGCGAAGCCTTGAACCGAATACTGGGCCTCTGGGGCTCCGACTTGAGCTACAAGTTGCCGCCCAAATTGCCAGCCCTGCCCGCCACTCTCGAACCGCTGAACGATGTCGAGGTGGAAGCCGTGCGACGGCGCATAGATCTAATCATCCTCCGCTATGAAATCGTCACGCTCGCCAAGTCCATCGGCTTTGTGGACGCGACGCGTTACTTTTCATTCCTCCAGTTGGGCGGCTTCTACGACAATGAGGTCGAGACCAACAGCGCCGGAGAGCAGACCTCGAAGGACCGCTATGGCCTGACGCTGGGAATCACCATCCCGATATTCGATACCGGCGAGGCGAGAGCGACGGCTGCCCGCGAAATCTACATGCGGGCGGTCAACCGACTGGCCGAGCGCTCGGTAAATGCGAGATCGGAAGCGCGTATCTCGTACGCAAGCTACAAAGCCCACTACGACATCGCCCGCTACTATCAGTCCCGCATCGTGCCTCTGCGCCGCCAGATCTCCGAGGAGGTTCTGTTGCGCTACAACGGCATGTTGCTCGACGTCTTCGAACTCATAATTGATGCCCGGGAAAGCATAGGGGTCAACTTGGCCGCCTTCGATGCGCTACGCGACTACCATCTTGCGATGGCTGATTTGCAGGCCGCGCTGATCGTGGGTGGAACCGTGCCTCCCGCCGGCATCATCAACACGCTTCCACCACCCCAGACCATTCCTATTGGCATCCCTTAAGTTGAGGAGACCATCATGCAGCTCTCAAGGAGAAACCTGGTTGGCGCTTCGGGCTTCGCCCTTCTCGGTGCCGCCGCCGTCAGCGGCCGCGTCCAGGCGCAGTCCATCCCCGAGGCGCCGACGACCGCGACCAATACCATGCAGCCGCCGCTCTACCCCAAGAGCGGACCGGACTATCAGCCCGTCGTCACGCTGAATGGCTGGACCCTGCCGTGGCGGCAGAACGGCGACTGGAAGGAATTCCATCTCGTCGCCGAACCGGTCGAGCGCGAAATGGCGCCGGGCATGATCGCCCGCCTGTGGGGCTACAACGGCCAAAGCCCCGGCCCGACCATCGAGGCGGTCGAAGGAGACAAGGTCCGCATCTTCGTGACCAATCGCCTGCCCGAGCACACGACCATCCACTGGCACGGCCAGCTCCTGCCGTCCGGCATGGACGGCGTCGGCGGGCTCAACCAGCCGCACATCAAGCCCGGCCAGACGTTCGTCTACGAGTACCAACTCATGAAGAGCGGCACCTTCATGTACCACCCGCACGCCGACGAGATGGTGCAGATGGCCATGGGCATGATGGGTTTCTTCGTCGTCCATCCGCGCGATCCCAAGCTGCACCGGGTCGACCGCGACTTCGTGTTCCTGCTGAACGCCTACGACATCGACCCCGGCAATTACGTGCCCAAGGTCGCCGAGATGCTGAACTTCAACATCTGGTCGTGGAACAGCAGTGTCTTCCCGGGCATCGATCCCCTGGTGATCGCCAAGGGCGATCGCGTGCGGGTGCGCGTCGGCAACCTCACCATGACCAACCATCCGATCCACATGCACGGCTACGA
>JAIETA010000113.1 GCA_019745575.1 Reyranella sp.
GGATGTAGGGGCCCATCAGGTCGAGGATCAGGTCGAACACGCGCGGCCGGTCGATCAGGTCGATGAAGGCCTGGTGGTAGGTGAGCAGGTCGCGGCGGTCCATGAAACCGTCGGGGTTGGGGTCGGCGCCGTCGGCCCAGCCATAGTGGCCGCGCGGCAGCCGGCCCGACGCCGGCTCGTAGCCCGGCTGCCGGCGCACGCGATCGAGCTGGTCGGAGAAGAAGTCCACTTCCGCCGGGCTGAGCGCACCTTCGAGTTGCAGGTAGCCGTCGACCGCCCACTGCTCACGCTGCGCATCGGTCAGAAGCCGGGTTGTGTTGGCCAGCATGTTCAATTCCTCCCGCGGGCCCGCCCGTCCGCGTCGACCCGCCGGGCGCCAGCATCCCCCCGGAACCCCGCACGGTCCAGCGCCAGGTGACGCCGGGCGCGACGATCATGTCCCCGGCCTTCCTCCGCCTCCCTGGGCTATGATGCCGCCGGTTCATCCTCACAAACGTTCCCCGCAAAGGTCGGTACATCATGAAGGCGGCATACATCGAGCAATACGGCGGACCGGAAGTCCTGAAATATGGCGACCTGCCCAATCCCGCCCCCGGACCGGGCCAGGTCGTGGTCGATGCCGTTGCCGCCAGCATCAACGGCGCCGACTGGAAGGTGTGCGCCGGCGAATACACCCATCCGGGCTTTCCCGTGATCCTGGGACGCGATTTCTCCGGCGTGGTGAGCGCCGTGGGCGCGGGCGTCACGGACCTCGCGATCGGCGAGGAGGTGTTCGGCGTGCTGGAAACCGGCCGCGACGGCACCTACTGCGAGAAGATCGCCGTCGGCGCCGCCATCGTGGCCAGGAAGCCCGCGGCGCTGTCGCACGTCGAGGCGGCGGCGCTGGCGCTCACCGGCCTCACCGCGATCCGCGCGCTCGAGGACACGCTGAAGCTCCGGGCCGGCGAGACCATCCTGATCCAGGGCGGCGCGGGCGGCGTGGCGGGCTTCGCCATCCAGCTCGCCAAGCACCTCGGCGCGCGCGTGATCACCACCGCCAGTGCCGCCAACCTCGCCTGGGTGCGCGAACTGGGCGCCGACCAGGCGATCGACTACAACGCGACCGACTTCCGCACGGCCGTGAGCCCGGTCGACGCGGTGCTCGAGACCGTGGGCGGCGCCGTGGCGATGCAGTCCTTTGCCGTGCTGAAGCCGGGCGGACGCGCGGCCTTCATCGCCTCGGGCGCGCAGGCCCCCAAGCCCGACCGCGCCGACGTCGTGTCCCTGCGGCCGGCCGTCAGCCGCGACCGGCCGGCGCTCGAACGCATCGCCGAGCTGGTCCGCCTGGGCGCCGTCCGCCCGCCGCCGGTCCGGCTGTTCGCCCTGTCCGACGCGGCGGAGGCCGTCCGCATCAGCAAGGCGCGCCACCTGCGGGGCAAGCTGGTTTTTAGGTTGCGCTGAAGCGTGAGCGGCGAGGTTCGGAGCCGGCAGTTCCCCGGCCGCCGTCGCCGTGGCACTCTGGCCACGACGCGATTCGAGTCGGAAGGGTTTTTGGGCAATGGAAGATCTGGTCATGGCCGCGCTGGGCGGCGACGCGGCGGCTGTCGAGCGGCTGCTGGCGGCCGGCGCCGACGTCAACCATGCCGACGGCAACGGCTGGACGGCGCTGATGGGCGCGGCCGGGCGCGATGACCTCGCCATCGTCGGCTGGCTGCTGGCCGCCGGCGCCGACGCGAACCGCGCCGACGGCAAGGGCATGACGGCGCTGATGCGGGCGGCGGAAAGCGGCCACGTCGCCATCGCCGACCGGCTGATCGCGGCCGGTGCCGCCGTCAACCACGCCGACGCCAAGGGCAAGAACGCGCTGATGCGGGCGGCCGAGAACCGCCGCGAGGCCATGGTCGACCATCTCCTGAAAGCCGGCGGCAAGGTCGACCAGGCCGACCGCCGCGGCAAGACGGCGCTGATGCGGGCAGCGCTCGGCGGCGATGCGGCGATGGTCGAGCGGCTGCTGAAGGCGCGGGCCGACGTCAACCGGGCGGACGCCAACGGATGGACGGCGCTGATCTGCGCCGCCGCCGGGGATGCGGCAATCGTCGAGCGGCTGATCGCGGCCGGCGCCGATGTCCGCCATGCCGCCCGGGACGGCCTGACCGCGCTCAAGCGCGCGGCGGCGAGCGGCCACGACGCCGTCGCCGCCCGGCTGAAGGCCGAGCTGGGATAGCGTGTTGCAGGCTCAGTCGGCGTAGACGTCGACGGTGCGGGCGACCAGGCCTTCCAGGCCCTGCGCCATGGCAGCGACGGTGGCCGTGTCCTTGATGCCGTACTCGGCGGCAAGGCCTTCCAGGCTGTGATAGCTCGCCCAGACGCGGCCGCGAGAATCCTCCCAGACGGCGAGCCGGAGCGGCAGGTCGAGGGCGGCGGCCGGGTTGGCCTGCATCAGCTTGGTGCCGACCGCGGGATTGCCGAAGACCACGACCTTGCTGGGCCCCAGCGGCAGGCCGGCCTGGCGGGCGTTTTCGGCATGATCGAAGGTGGCGAAGACGGGGATTTTCCGCGCCGCCAGCAGCTTCTGCAGGCGCGCCACCGTCTCGTCGACGGAGAACTTGCTCTCGCGCGCCACGACCGCGTCCGAGGACAGCCCGGCGCCGAGGCCCGCCTTGTAGGCGGCGGCGATGTCGCGGGCGAGGCCGGTCAGGTCGACGCCCTGCCGGTTGACCAGCAGGGTGACGCAGACGAGGTCGTCGGGCGCCGTGAAGCGGCTGAGATAGGCGCTGAAGCCGGGCGACGATCCTTTTATCTCCATGAAGCCGGGATGGCGGGTGAACTGCCAGCCGGCCATCGCCGGAACGACCGTGCCGTTGGCGAGCGTGGTCGGCTTGTAGAGGAGCGCGCGGTTCTCCGGGCTCTTGATCAGGATGCTGCCGGCCAGCGCGATGTCCCAGGCGCTGATGTCCTCGGCCGAGGACCACAGGTTGCCGAAACCGACCAGGTTCTGCGACGTCGAGGACGGCACCGCCGCGAGACTTCCCTCGACGATCCGGGTGCCGGTCGCCGGCTCGACCGGGTTGATGTAGGGGATCTCCGACGTGAAGCGCTTGTGCGGCCGGTCGAGGAACGACTTGGTCGCAAAATCCTCGGGGAACATGGTGGCCCCGAGGCCGAGCGGCTCGATCTGGTGGCGCGTGATGAAGTCGCGGTACGACAGGCCGCCGGCGCGCTCGACGATCAGCCCGAGCAGGAGGAAGTTCGTGGCGCTCAAGCGCACCTCGGTGCCGGCCGCGAACAGCGGCGGCTGGTCGGCCGCCAGCGCCACCAGTTCGGCGGGCGTATAAGGCTGGTCGGTCAGGAACCGTGGGTTGGCGCGGTAGTCGGCGATGCCGGAGGCATGCTGCAGCAGCTCGAAGACCGTCACCTTGGCCCAGGCGGCCGGCAGGTTCGGCAGATGCTTGCCGATCGCGTCGCGCAGGCCGAGCTTGCCGGCCTCGTGCAGCTGGAAGATCGCGACCGCGGTAAAGGCCTGGGTGAGCGGGCCGATGTTCCACATCGTGCGGGTCGAGGCGAGCTCGTCGTCGGTGAGGCTGGTGCGGCCGTAGCCGGCGGACCTTGGAATGTAGGGTGCCTGGACGATCGCCATGGCGAGGCCGGGCACGCCGTGTTTCTCCATGAACTCGGCGATGAGCTGGTCGATGAACTTGCCGCGCACCGCGAGCGCGGGCTTGCCGCGGGCGGGTTCGGCGGATGCGGCGGCCTGGGCGGCGGCATCGGAAGACGTGAGGACGGACATGAGGGGCAACACCAAAAACAGAATCAGGATCGACAGCGACCACAGGCAACGTTTACGCGTCATCGTCTGCTCCTTCGACCGAGGCCGCGTCAGTCGACGCAGCAGCTCATGCTGCTGGCCGCCGGCGGGACATCGAGGGCCGGATTCTCGGTGAAGAATCCGGCAGGATGAAGGGCGAAGCCCGCGGTGATCACGGGCTGCACCGGAAAATCCTCGGGCCGCGGAATGTGGTGCAGGCCGAAGCTGTGCCAGACCACGACATCCGTGTCGACCAGCGGTCGGTCGGCGGCGGTCCATGCCGGCAATCCGTCGCCCCCGCTGCTCTGGTTGGGGTAGCGTCCGGCCGCATGGATCTCGTCGGGATGATAGGCGGTGACCCAGAGCTGCCGGGTCATGAAGGCCGCGCGCCGGGACACCATCGACTGGGGGCTCGAGAAGGTCGGAACCGGGCTCAACGGCAGCAGCTTGTAGGCGGTGGGCTGGCCCAGCCGGTTGCGGGACTGCGAACTCTCGATCTTCCAGAAGCGGGCGGCGTTGAAGTCGACGTTGCGCTGCGCACCCTGCTCGGTGGCAAGGACTGTTTCGCGCGTGGTGAAGGCATTGCCGTAGGGATTGTCGGCATCCATGGGCAGTGCCACCGTATCGACCTCGACGACCCGGTTGCGCTCGCCGTCGATTGCCACATCGAGACGCATGTTGAAGACGTGCTGGTGGTAATGGGCATAGACACCGGGTGACACGATGGTCCCGTAGTCCGGCGCCTCGCCTGCTCTGAGGCCGGCCGTGTTCATGATCCCGGTCGCCTTCATCTCGAAATGAATCGATCCGTCCTGGTGGAAGTACCAGAAGGAGCCGTACTCGTAGTTGCCGACGGTCGAGATCGACGACACGACGAGACGGCGGGCGCGCCGCACGTCGACCTCTCCCGTGAACAGGTCGGTGTGCTTCCACAGGATGCCGAAATCCTCCTCGTGCAGGCAGACCGCGCTTTCGATGCAGTAGGGATCGCCCTTGCTGTCGGCCAGCCAGGCGTCGAAGTAGCGGATGGCACCGAGGCAGTCGCAGCCCAGGGTCAGGGAATTGGCCAGCACGCCGATGCCGTACTCGCCGACGTCGAAGGCATTCTTGCGGAAATGTCCGCCGCCGGGGTGTCCGTAGGGCACGACCATCTCGGAAAGCGCCGCCCGGTGCAGCACCGAGCGCAACCGGCCGCCGTCCTCGTAGCCGACCGCATGCAGCACCAGCCCCTCGCGGGCATTGAAGCCTATGCGAAAGCGCCACTTTTGCCAGCGCACCTCGTTGCCCTCGACGACGAAGCTCGGGCCGTCCGGCTGCACGATCTCCAGCGGCTTCACGTCGTCGCGAAAGACACGGCGATAGCGTGCGGCATAGTTGCGATCGAGCATCGGCACGTCGGCCACGCCGTAATCGTCGACACGCAGCACCTCGGCGCGATCGAGGTCGATCACGGCGCACAGTCCCTCGATGGGATGGGCATAGCCGTTGTCGTTCTTCTCGCTGCGGTACCAGCAGAAAGTGTGCGAGAGCCGCCGCCCCTCCTCGTCCGGCAGCCCGTAGTTGCCGGCCGACCAGGGATCGACCTGGACATTCTCGATGTCGACGATGCCGCGCTTGGCCAGCGCCGCACGGAAGCGGGGATCGGCCCGGGCCACCTCGCCGACCAGCGTTATGTCGTCGATCAGGATGCGGGGCCGGACGCCGGGAACGTGCCGCCAGTCGACGACCGTGCCCGCGTTGAGGTCGACCCGGGCCTCCCAGACCTGGCCGTTGCTGCGGTCGAAGGCGCAGACGAAGGCTTCGCGCGGAAACGATGCGCCCGCGCGGAAGTCCCTCACGACGCTCTTGTCGGGTTCGTGCAGGCTCACGGTCTCGAACATCATGCCCGGCCCGAGATCGTGCGCCGCCCGCACGGCCGCCGACGCGCGCCGGATCTCGTCGGGCGTCAGCGGGTCCAGCGGATGGTCGGGGGCCGCGTGCGTGCGGGTCTCGGCGATGGCATCGGGCATGCTGTTCCTCACGACGTTCGACGTCGGAGGCTAGAGCAAACGGCGGGCCGGAAACAGCATCGCCCCGAAAAACCAAAGCCCGCCGACCTGAGGGGGTCGGCGGGCTTTCGAATTGGTTGCGGGGGAGCGCAACCAGCTTTACTTGCTGCTCCGTGCCGCGGCCTAGAGTGCCAGCCCTACCCAACGGCTACCGGCAAGCCGGCCGCACGCCATTCAGGGAGCCCATCTTCCAGTCGGCGCACCTTGAAGCCGCGGGCCCGGAGCATTGCAACAGCTTCATAGGACAACACGCAATACGGGCCACGGCAGTATGCCACGATTTCACGATCAGGCTCGAGATCGGTGAGCCGCCGTTCGAGGGCGCCCAGTGGGACATTGATTGCCCCGGGCAGATGGCCGAGCGCGAATTCGTCCTCGGGCCTCACGTCGAGCACTGTCACGATCCCGGCCTTGAGCCGGTCCATGAGCTCGGCGCGGGAGACGGCTTCCAGGCTGTCCCGGTCATTAAAGTAGCTGCGCACGACGCGCTCGACCTCGGCCGACTGGCGCTCGGCGATTCGCCGAAGGGACGCCAGAAGGCCCAGAACGGCATCGTCCGCCAACCGATAGAAGACGAATTTGCCGTCCCGCCGACCGGCGACCAGCCCGGCCCGACGCAGGTGCTGGAGATGCTGCGATGCATTGGCGATCGACACCCGGATGCGATCCGCCAGCACCTCGACGCTCCGCTCGCCCTGGGCGAGCTGCTCCAGAAGCTCGAGCCGATGCGGATGGGCGGCCGCCTTCGCCACGGTCGCGAACTGCGCGAACAGCGCTTGCTTGGGGTTCTCGCTTGACATCCTGCTCGTGCTTATTACATCATTCAACATAATAATTGAATGATGACTTGGCGAAGATCTTTCGTCAAGGCAAAGAGGCAATTTTGGCTGAGACTCTGCTTTTTCACGAACCCGTGATCCGCCTCAGTGCCTTCGCCGGCATCTTCGCTCTGATGGCGGTCTGGGAGCTGTTGGCGCCGCGGCGACCGCAGGCTATCGGGCGGCTTCGGCGTTGGCCCAGCAATCTCGGCATCGTCGTGCTCAACACGCTGCTCGTCCGCCTTGCCTTCCCGACCGCGGCCGTCGGCGTGGCGCTGCTGGCCGAATCCCGTGGCTGGGGTCTGTTCCCTGCGCTGAATGCGCCGCCCTGGTTCGCCGTCGTCGCCGCGGTGATTCTCCTCGACCTCGCCATCTACCTGCAGCACGTCCTTTTCCACGCCGTGCCGGCGTTGTGGCGGCTGCATCGGATGCACCATGCCGATCTGGAATTCGACGTAACGACGGGCGCGCGCTTCCATCCGATCGAGATCCTGCTCTCCATGGCGATCAAGCTCGGCGTCGTTGCCGCGCTCGGCGCTCCGGCGGCAGCGGTGCTGGTCTTCGAAGTGCTGCTCAACGCCACCTCGATGTTCAACCACGGCAACGTCCGCCTTCCGCAGCGCTTCGACGGCGTGCTGCGATGGATCGTCGTCACGCCTGACATGCATCGCGTCCACCATTCGGTGGTGCCCCGCGAGACCAACAGCAATTTCGGCTTCAACCTGCCGTGGTGGGACCGGCTGTTCGGCACCTACCGGGCACAGCCGCAAGCGGGTCACGAGGCAATGACAATCGGTATCGAGCAGTTCCGCGACCCGCGCGAACTGCGCCTCGACCGCTTGCTCCTGCAGCCGTTCCGCGATGACGACCGCAGCTACCCGCTCGGTCGGCGGGAGCCCGCCGCATGACGCTGCGGGCCATCCTCCCCCGCCTTATGCTCGGGGTCGCGATCACGGGCTTGGCGATCTGGCTGGCACTCAATCGGGACAGCCTTGATCCGGCGCTGATCGAAAGCTCGATCCGCGATCTCGGCGGCTGGGCGCCGCTGGCACATGTCGGGCTCTTCGCGCTGGCGACGGTCTTCTTTGTTCCGGGAGTGATCTTCGGCCTCGCCGGCGGCGCCCTGTTCGGCCCGCTGTGGGGAACGGTCCTGAACCTCGCCGGTGCGACTCTGGGCGCGTCCGCGTCGTTTCTCATCGCACGCTATCTCGCGGCGGATTGGGTCAGGCGCAAGGCTGGCGGACGGCTCGGGCAGCTGATCGCGGGCGTCGAGGCGGAAGGCTGGCGCTTCGTCGCGTTTACGCGCCTGGTGCCGCTATTTCCGTTCAACCTCCTCAACTATGCGCTCGGCCTGACGCGTATCCCCCTGACGCACTATGTCCTGGCCTCGCTCGTCTGCATGGCGCCGGGCACGTTCGCCTATGTCTGGCTCGGTTATGCCGGTCGCAAGGCGCTTTCCGGCGACGCCACCGCCATCCGCTATGGTCTATTCGCGCTCGCACTTCTCGCCGCAGTCGCCTTCCTGCCGCGGCTCGTTCGCCGTTGGCGTGGCGAGGCATCACTCCAATGGATCGAGGTCGATGAACTCGTTGGCCGACTCGCGGACGGAGAAGACACGATCATCGACGTGCGCGGGCCGGATGAGTTCAACGGTCCCTTGGGCCATATCTCCAATGCGTTGAACCTTCCGGTCGGCGAACTTCCGAATCGCTTGATCGAGATCAAGGTACCCAAGGACAAGTCGGTCATTTTGGTTTGCCGAACGGACAAGCGCTCGGCGAATGCCGCAGCGCTTCTCAAGGATGCCGGCTTCCGCAATGTCCAGGTGCTGCGTGGTGGCATGGAGCAGTGGAACCGGAGCAGCTTCCCAATCAAAGGCCGGAACCGTGTTGGAGCTGCTTGAAAGGCGTTACCAACGAACCGAAGCATTGGAAGGAGAAGGGTATGAAGCGCAATATACATCTCTTGAGGGCTCTTCTGGCCGCCAGCTTTGCCGTCGCGACAGTCGGGCCGGCGCTCGCGCAGGGCTCGCAGGACAAAGTGGGACCCGGCAAAATGGTGCAGACAGGCCCGAGTCCTGGCCAGGCTCAGGACCGCAAGACCGACAAGGAAGCCGGCATGAAGCCTAAGCACTGCTGTGCCGAGAAGGGCGAGGCCGGCGAGAAGGGTGACGCTGCCAAGAAGGGTGACGCCGGGTCGCTTTTCGGGACTCGCGTCACGCCGATGATGAACCTATCGGTCGAAGATGTGCGGAGCTACCTCGCCGGGCAAATCCAGCGCCTGAACAACAAGCGGCTGAAAGTCGGGGAAGTCAAAGCCGAAGAAGCGACGATCACCGCCGGCATCGTGACCGTCGACAACTCGCTTGTGCAGCGGCTGAAGGTCGACCGGCATACCGGCGCGATCGAGTACCAGGATTGATCCCGGTGCGGCGTTATGCGCCTCGGGACACGGCCCTACGCCTTACGATGGAGCAAGCACATGACGAGGATATCGATCGCACCCGCCGCAGCAGGGGCAGCCGTTGCCCTTGTGCCGGGCTGGGTGTGGGCACAGGCGCCGTCTGCCCCCGAGAGGTATGCCTACGGCCCGCACATGAGGGGATGGGGCGAAGGGTGGTACGGGATGGTATTCGGTCCGCTGATCATGATCCTCGTGCTTGCCGTGGTGATCGCGCTCGCCGTCCTTCTCGTGCGCTGGCTCGGCGGGCCGTGGCACGGGGCGACACCACACCAGGTGCCCCCCGACCGCACGCCGCTCGACATCCTCAAGGCGCGCTTCGCCCGCAGTGAAATTGACAAGCAGGAGTTTGAAGAGCGCCGCCGCGTGCTCGGCGACTGAGCCCGTCCGGCCTGAACCAGAGATGATGCCATGAAGACCTTGTCCATCCTCAACGGCCCGCCCCCGGCATCTCTCGGTTGCAGGCATGCTACATCAATCGTATCGAACCATCTATCTGAGTGGGCACCTTCGGGAGTGCGTGCAGATGCAGCGCCAGATGCGTGGAGCGGAAAGTTCTTCGGGGGACATTGATTACGTGTACGAACCACACGCGCCCCGGTGTTGCCCGACATGCCGACCTTCATCGGAAGCGGCATTCCGTTCGAAGGCGACGGCTGACTGGCAATCATGAGCTCGACCGGCATCCCGACCAACGCGCGGCGAAGCTCAACCAA
This sequence comes from Reyranella sp., assembly GCA_019745575.1. GTDB lineage: Bacteria > Pseudomonadota > Alphaproteobacteria > Reyranellales > Reyranellaceae > Reyranella. The sequence continues at coordinate 9,827 of JAIETA010000113.1, forward strand.
GAAGATTGCCACCACGCGGCGCGAGCCCGGGACGCACGAACGCCTGGCTAGCTCGGTTTGGCCATGGTGTACTCGCCGCAAAGCCGACTCACCGACGTGCTGCAACGCGCCGTGGCTAGATGGCGAGGCCGTCAAAGAACTCCGGCGCGGTCGCCGGTGCAGCCTGCAGGCGTCCGACCGTGACCTGATGGATCCGCATGAAAGCCTTAAAGGCCTCAGTTGATATGATTCCTTGGACATTTCTCAGGGATGAAAGAGGAATTGTATCGCAATGAAAGAGTGACCTGCCCCCGGGTTTTCGGACCGCGGATTAAGTTGAGAGAGTGGCCTCCGTATTGGAGGCAGATATGCGCAAG
>JAIETA010000109.1 GCA_019745575.1 Reyranella sp.
AGCAGGTTGGCCGCCTCGAGCTGCATCCAGCTCTCGGCCAGCGGGTGCTGGATCGCCTGGTTCTTGCCGATCGGCCGGCCGAACACGGTGCGCTCCTTGGCATATTGCGTGGCCTTGGCCAGGGCGGCCTTGCCGATGCCGATGGCTTCGGCGGCGATCAGGATGCGCTCGGGGTTGAGGCCGTGCAGCAGATAGTGGAAGCCCTTGCCTTCCTCGCCGATCCTGTCCTCGAGCGGCACTTTCAGCCCGTCGATGAACACCTGGTTGGTGTCAACCGCCTTGCGGCCCATCTTCTCGATCTCGCGCACCTCGATCTTGGAGCGGTCGAAGTCGGTGTAGAACAGCGACAGGCCATCGGTGGCGCGCTTGCACTTCTCCTTGGGCGTGGTGCGGGCGATCAGCAGCATCTTGTCGGCGACCTGCGCCGTCGAAGTCCAGGTCTTCTTGCCGTGCACGACGTAGCCGTTGCCGTCGCGCTCGGCGCGGGTGTCCAGGGCCGTGGTGTTGAGGCCGGCGTCGGGCTCGGTGACGGCGAAGCAGCCTTTCACCTTGCCCTTGATGATGTCGGGCAGGATGCGCTTCTTCTGCTCCTCGGTGCCGAACACCACGATCGGGTTGGGGCCGAAGACGTTGAGATGGATCGCCGAAGCGCCCTGCAGGGCGGCGCCCGACTCGGCCACCGCCTGCATCATCAGGGAGGCCTCGGCGATGCCGAGCCCCGCGCCGCCATATTCCTCCGGCATGGCGATGCCCAGCCAGCCGGCGTCGGCCATGGCGCGGTAGAAATCCTCGGGGAAGCCGCCGTCCTTGTCCTTCTTCAGCCAGTACTTGCCGTCGAACTGAGCGCACAGCTTGGCGACGCTGTCCTTGATGGCGAGCTGCTGTTCGGTGAACGCGAAGTCCATTGTCTTGTTACTCCTGTCATCGCCGCTTGACCCCCTCCGGCCTTCGGCCACCTCCCCCGAGACGGGGGAGGAGAATAATTATCTTCCCTCCCCCGTCTCGGGGGAGGTGCCCCGAAGGGGCGGAGGGGGTCAGGGCGTTATCATCGGTTTGCTGCCAACCACGACATCATGATGCGGTTGAATTGCTCCGGCCGCTCGACGTTGGGCAGGTGCCGCGCTTTGGCGATCTCCTCGTAGCGGCCGCCGGGAATCTTCGAGGCGATCAGTCTGTTGCGGTCGGGCGGCGTGCCCTCGTCCTGGTCGCCGCAGATCACCAGGGTCGGTGTCTTGATGGTGGCCAGCCGGTCGAGATAGTCGAAATGCTGGATCGCCGACATGCAGCCGGCGGACCCTTCCGGCGTGGTGCCGCTGATCGTGTCGCGGATCTCGCGCCAGCGCACCGGGTTCACCTGCCTGAACTCGTCGGTGAACCAGCGCTGCATGGTGGCGTCGGCGAGCGCCGCGAGGCCCTTGCTGCGCACCGTGGCCTTGCGCTCCTCCCACGTGCCGGCCGAGCCCGGCGGCGTAGAAGGCTGGGTGTCGCAGAGGCAGAGCGAGGCGAGATAGCCGGGATTGGCCAGCGCAAAGCCCTGGCCGATCATGCCGCCGATCGAGAGCCCGATGAAATGCACCTTCCTGATCTCAAGCACGTCGAGCGCGCCTTTCACGTCGGCCGCCAGCGCGTCCATCGTGTAGTCGCCCGCCACCGGGGCGCTGCCGCCGTGGCCGCGCATGTCGAGCCGCAGCACGCGGTAGCCCGCCGCCAGCAGCGGCACCATCTGCTCGACCCACATGCCGCCGTCGGAATTCAGCGAATGGGTGAAGCAGACCACGGGGGCGTTCTGCGGTCCGGCGAGGTCGAAATAGACGCGACGGTTGTCGAGAGAGAGAAGCATTTTTAGATCCTTCACTAAAGCGCAGGGGTTACCCCGCGCGATTCAGGATGACGGCTGCGCCGTCACATCGCCGAAATGCCGCCGTCGATGACAACTTCCGAGCCGGTCATGAAACTCGATTCGTCGGAGGCGAGGAAGACCAGGGCCCAGCCCACTTCCTCGGGCCGGCCGAGGCGGCCGATGGGCACCTGCTTGCCGAGCTTCTGCTGCATGATCTCCTGGCCGAAGCGGGCGCGGTGGCGGTCGAGGATGGGCGTGTCGATGAAGGTCGGATGCACCGAGTTGGAGCGGATGTTGTAGCCCGACTTGGCGCAGTGCAGCGCCACCGACTTGCTGAGGAGCCGCACGCCCGCCTTGGCCGAGTTGTAGGCTGCCATGTTGGCGCCGGCGATGATGCCCGAGATCGACGAGATGTTGATGATCGAGCCGCCCAGCGTCCTGGTGTGCTTCTTGATTTCGGCGACGCCGTGCTTGCAGCCCAGGAACACGCCGTCGAGGTCGATGGCGTGAACGCGGCGCCACTCCTCCAGGGTGATGTCCTCGACCGTCTTGGTGAGGCCGATGCCGGCCGAATTCAGCAGCACGTGCAGCGCGCCGAAGGTCTTCACCGTCTCGGCGATGGCGGCCTGCCAGTTGTCCTCGCTGGTGACGTCGAGCCTGACGAAATGCGCGGCCTTGCCGATCCTGGCGGCCAGCGCCCGGCCCTTGTCCTCCTGGATGTCGGCGATCGCCACTTTCGCGCCCTCGCGGGCCATCAGAGTGGCGGCGTTTTCGCCGAGGCCGGACGCGCCGCCGGTGATGAGGGCCACCTTGCCGGCCAGACGATCGGTCATGTCTTCTTTCCTCCCGCGACGGCGCGCGCTTCCCGATGGGCGATGTAGGTCGTGGAGGCCACGATGATGGCCGCCCCCACGAAGGTCCAGATGTCGGCCGTCTTGCCCCAGACCGCCACATCCATCAAGGCGGCCCACACGATGGCGAGGAAGGTGATGGATTGCAGGGCGGAAATGTCGAGCAGGCGGTAGGCCCAGGTGATGAAGAAGTAGCCCATCGTGCCGAAGAAGCCGGCGGACAGGAACAGCAGCAGCTGCGGTCCGGTCGGCGTCTGCCAGAACCACAGGCCGAGCGGCGTGAAGCAGAGCGCGCCGACCAGGCTCTGCCACAGCACCACGACGGCCGGCTTGTCGCGGCCCGACACGACCTTGGCCACCAGGTTGGAGCCGGCGATCAGCGGCACGGCGGCCAGCATCATCACGATGCCGGGGTTCAGCGGCACGACGCCGGGGCGGACGATCACCAGCATGCCCACGAATCCCAGGCCGACGCCGGCCCAGCGCCGCCAGTGCACGGTCTCGCGCAGGAAGACCACGGCACCCACGGTGACGAATATAGGGCCGGTGAAGCTCAGCGCCGCCATGGTGGCGAGCGGCAGCCACACCACCGCCTCGTACCACAGGCCGTAGCCCGAGGTGTGGAAGAGGCCGCGGAAGCAATGGAGCTTCAGGTCCTGCGTCGCCATGCCGGCGAAACCGACGCGCCACAGCAGCCAGGGCGCGATCAACAGGGCGCCGGCGATCCAGCGGCCCCAGGCCACGAACAGCGGCGGCATCTCGCCCGCCAGCTCCTTCACCGAGGCGTTGAGGAAGGTGAAGAACAGACCCGAGACCACGGCCAGGAAGAAGCCGCGCGCCACCCGCGAGGGGATCAGGTGGCTCAGCGCATCGGGCGCGTCGGCGGCGGGAACGGACATCGGTCATCGGGCTTGCCCCCGCGCGGCGCGGCGGTCAAGCAGCGGCAGCGCAGGTCAGGCCCGCGCCGGACATGGCCGGTGTCGGGCGCATCCGGTATGGTCGGCCGGCCGCGTCGCCGGCGGAGGAGGGGCCATGCATCGTCTCGGAGCATCGTTGTGGATCGCCGCATTGCTGGCGCTGGCCGGCCCCGCCGCCGCGCAGGACGCCTATCCCAACAAGCCGGTGCGCTGGGTCGTGCCGTTCCCGGCCGGCGGGCCGACCGACACGCTGTCGCGCGTGCTGGCGGCCAAGCTCGGCGAGCAGTGGGGCCAGAGCGTCGTGGTCGAGAACAAGGGCGGCGCCTCGGGGGCGATCGGCTCGGACTTCGTCGCCAAGGCCCAGCCCGACGGCTACACGATCATGCTGGGCACGCAGAGCACGCATGCCTCCAACATGATCTTCTTCCCCAACCTTCCCTATAACCCGCTGACCGACTTCCAGCCGCTGACCCTGATCGGCACGGCCTGCATGGCGCTGGTGACCGCGCCCGACCTGCCGGTCAACACGCCCAGCGAGCTGGTCGACTGGATCAAGAAGCAGGATGGCGGCGTCAATTACGCCTCGGCAGCACAAGGCAGCTCGCAGCACGTCGCGGCCGAGCTGATGGTCAAGCGCGCCGGCCTCAAGGCCACGCACGTGCCCTATCGCGGCAGCGCCGCCGCCATGCCCGACCTGATGAGCGGCCGCGTCTCCTTCATGTTCGACAATCTGCCCTCGGCGCTGCCGCAGGCGCGCGCCGGCAAGGTCAAGGCGCTGGCCCAGACCTGCGCCACGCGCTCGCCCTCGGCGCCCGACCTGCCGACCATGATCGAGGCGGGCTTTCCCGACTTCGCCATAGAAGGCTGGTACGGCATCTTCGCGCCGGCCAAGACGCCGCGGCCGATCGTCGACAAGCTGTCGGCCGACATCAACAAGGCGTTGAAGCAGCCCGACTCGCTGGAGCGCTGGAAGGCGCTGGGCTTCGATCCGATCGGCACCACGCCGGAGGCTTTCGCCGCGCGCCAGAAGGCCGACCTCGCCTACTGGAAGAAGATGATCGAGGACACCGGCATCAAGGTGGAGTGAGGTTATGACCTACGACCTCAAGATCGCTGGCGGCGTTATCGTCGACGGCACGGGCGCGCCGCGCCGCCGGGGCGACGTCGGCATCAAGGACGGCAAGGTCGTGGCGCTCGGCGAGGCGCCGGGGTCGGCTGCCCGCACCATCGATGCCGGTGGCCTGGTCGTGGCGCCGGGCTTCGTCGACATCCACACCCACTACGATGCCCAGCTGCTGTGGGATCCCATGCTCACCATCTCGCCGTGGCACGGTGTCACCACGGTGGTGGTCGGCAACTGCGGCTTTGGCGTGGCACCGACCCGGCCGGAGCATCGCGGGCTGATCCTGCGCACGCTGGAGCGCGTCGAGGGCATGAGCCTCGCGGCCTTGGAAGCCGGCATCGGACCGGACTGGCCGTTCGTCAGCTTCCCCGAATACATGGACGCCGTGGCGGCGCGGCCGCTCGGCATCAACGTCGCGGTCATGCTGGGCCACACGCCGCTGCGCCTGAACGTGATGGGCGAGGCGGCGACGGAGCGGGCGGCGCGGCCCGACGAGATCGCCGCCATGAAGCGGCTGGCCGCCGAGGCGATGGATGTGGGCGCGGTGGGTTTCGCCACGTCGGTGTCCAAGGTCCATGTCGGCTACGCCGGGCGGCCGGTGCCGAGCCGTCTGGCCGAGTTCGGCGAGATGCTCGAGATCGCCGACGCGGTCGGCCGCTCGGGCCACGGGCTGATCCAGTACAATGTCGGGCGCGACCCGCGCTGGGAGGAGTACGAGGCGCTGCACGCCAAGTCGGGCCGCCCGGTGGTGTGGACGGCGCTGCTGGCGGGCTCGCTCGGGCCCAACTCGCACCGGCCGCAGCTTGCCCGGGCGGCCGAGCAGATCGCGCGCGGTCTCGCGATCTTCCCGCAGGGCGCCTGCCGGCCGATCCAGATCGAGTTCGACTTCCACTCGCCGGTGGTGTTCGACACCTGGGCCTCGTTCGCCGCCGCGCGCGAGGCCGGCGACGACGCCGCGCGCCGCGCGATCTACGCCGATCCGGCCTTCCGTGCCCGGGTCAGGCGCCAGGCCGACGGCCGCGGGCCCGACGACGCGGTCTTCATGGGCAAGGAGCTGGAGGGCGACACGCGGCGCGCCGCCTTCCAGGGCTACGTCATCAGCGAGTCGAAGGACGCGGCGCTGAAGGAGCGCCGGCTGGCCGACGTGGCGCGCGAGCGCGGCCTCCATCCGGTCGACCTGATGCTCGATCTGGCGCTGGGCGACCTCGACACGCGGATGCGCGCGGCGCAGCTCAACTTCGTCGAGGACGAGGTGCGCGAGATCGTCAAGGATCCCAACGTGGTGATCGGCCTCGGCGACGGCGGCGCGCACATGAGCCAGCTCTGCGACGCCTGCTACGCCACGCACCTGCTCGGCCACTGGGTGCGCGAGGATGGCGCGCTGACGCTCGAGCAGGCCGTCCATCGCCTCACCGGCGCGACGGCGGCGCTGTTCGGCCTCGCCGACCGCGGCCGGCTGGCGCCGGGCCTGCCGGCCGACGTCGTGGTGTTCGATGCGGCGACGGTGGGTGCGGGCGCGTTGCAGCGGATCAACGACCTGCCGGCCGGTGCCGACCGGCTGATCGCCCATCCCCGCGGCATCCACGCCGTGATCGTGAACGGCGAGCCGCTGCCGCCGCCCGGCCAGGCGCCGGCCCGGCCGACGGGGCGGCTGTTGCGCCAGCGCCGCGCGGGCTGAGAAGCGCTCTTAGCCCTTTCTTGCCGCAATCGGGCTGAGATGTTCGAATGCGGCGATGGCCGCTACTTCGGGCAAGCGCCGGATCTTGCCTGTCTGCGCCCATTGTCCTTCCGCGATCTCCTCGACCACGGCCGACGTCACCACCAGCCGCCCGTCGTCGGACGCCGCGGCATCCTCGGCCGCGGTCTGGATGTCGCGTGCGAACTGGGCCTTGCGCGCGCCGTCGAGCACTCCAGTGCTCACCTTCCATGTGAGAAAGACCCCACGCATCGCCTCATGAGCGGGCAGGCCGGCCGAGTAGAAACCGTCCGCTGGCAATTCCTCGATCATCACCAGCGCCCGCGCCCGCGGGGCCGGCAAATGGGGGACCGACTCTGCGCGGCAGGCGGCTTCCGTGAGGCCTCGCGCCAGCCGAGCCTTGCCGTCGGCGTCGAATGCGCGATGAGTGACGAGGGCGTGAATGAGCGGCATGACCGGTCTCCAGCGGCGAGGTGCGAACGATGGGCCAAGGATCGCAAGGGAAGGCCGGGCCGCCTACTGTTCAAATTGACAATGATCGGGCTATTCTTGCCAAATGATCCGCACCGACATTCTGGTTCTGGCAGGTGCGAGCACCGCTTCGCTCGGCATCACGATCGACGTTCTCGATGCCGCAAACCGCGTCGCCAGCCGGCAGCTGTTCTCCTGGCGTATGCTGGGAACGAACCGCCGTACTCTCGCGCGCGGCGGCGTCGCAGCGCCCACGCTGTCGTTCGCACGCGCAAGGCCGCGCGACTTGGTCGTGGTTCCCGGCCTCGGAGCCGCCACAGTGCCGGAGATCGTGCGCCGCTTGGCAGCGGCCGACGCGCGCGCCACATCTCGCTGGTTGGCCCGGGCTGGAGCCGGAGGCTGTACCGTCGCCTCGTCCTGCACGGGCGTCTTTTTGCTCGGCGCGGCGGGCCTACTCGATCGACGCGACTGCACGACGACCTGGTGGCTCGCCGGCGCACTCTCGTCGCTTTTTCCCCAGTCCAGGCCGGTCGTCGACTCGATGGTGGTCGAGGATGGGGGCGTGTGGACGGCGGGCGCGGCGCTTGCGCACATCGACCTGATGCTCGCGTTGGTCGCCCGGCTTGCCGGCGCCGGGATTGCCGACCGGGTCGCGCGAAGCCTCATCATCGATCGCCGTGCCTCGCAGGCGCGCTTCATCGTTCCAGCACATCTGGCCGCGCACGATCCCGTGGTGCGACGGATCGAGGCCGTCGTGCGGGGCCGGCTGAAGGACCGCCTAGGCCTTCCAGAGATCGCCCGGGCCGTGGCCATTTCGCCGCGCACGCTTGGTCGCCGCTTGGCCAAGGCGACGGGCCTCACGCCGATGCGGTTTGTCCAGAAGATACGTCTCGACGCGGCACTGCATCTTCTGCAAACCACCCGCAGCCCCCTTGCACGGATCGCCGAGGATGTCGGCTTTGCCGAGCCATCGGCGCTGTATCGCCTGATTCGCCGCCATACCGGGCGGACGCCCAGCGAACTGCGCGGCGGCGCTGGCCGAGTGCAAAGCGGCAAGCCACTGTCGCCGCGTCGCCGCGCGGCGTAGACTTTCGTTCCCGGAGGTTGCCCATGGATACCGTCACCAGTTCGCACGCCCCGCGCACGCTCGACCTCAAGCCCGTCGCGCCGGTCCTGTTCGCCCACTTCGTGCTGCGCTCGGCCAACATGCAGCCGATGGTCGACTGGTATTCGGCCGTGCTCAACATGCGCGTGGTGCAGCGCAACGACTACATCTGCTTCCTGACCTACGACGAGGAGCACCACCGGCTCGGCATCGTCAACATCGCGGGCCTGCACGCGCCCGACGCCAAGAGCTGGGGCCTGGCGCACGTCGCCTACACGTTCCGCAACATCGGCGAGCTGCTCGGCACCTGGCGGCGCCTGAAGGACATGGGCATCGAGCCCTACCGGCCGATCCATCACGGGCCCACCGTGTCGCTCTACTACCGCGATCCCGACGGCAACTCGGTCGAACTGCAGGTCGACGTCTACGCCACCAAGGCCGACACGGCGGCCTACTTCCACACCGATGCGTTCCGCAAGAATCCGATCGGCGTCGCCTTCGATCCCGAGACGCTGGCGCGCGCCTACGAGGCGGGCGCGCCCGAGGCCGACCTGCTGCGCCAGCCCGATGGTCCGGCCGCGCCGCCGCAGCCTCTGGCACCGGCGACGAAGCGCTGAGCGCCAGCCATGTCTTTTCTGCGAGGTGCGGGCTCCCGCGCCTTCGCGGCTTGTAGCCAAGCCGCTGTGAAGGCGCTGCCGCCCGCCAGCGCGTGGACACGCGCTAAAACAGCCAGATCAGGGCGGAGCCGCCGATTGCCACGATGGCAAGCGTTGTCAGCATCAGGGCGCGGTTGGCAGGCCGGTAGGTTTCGCTCTCGATCGTCCGGCCGACATGCAGGTAGTGCCAGGTCCCGCCGCACAGCAGCACGATGCCCAGCGCCACGAGGCCGATGCCCACCTTCTCGGCGTGAAGGTTCGAGGCCCGCGATCCCGGCGCGAGCTGGTGGACTTCCATCAGGAACAGGCTGAACCGGTTGATGGCGACGCCCAGGGTGATCACGGCGATCGCCGTGCGGATCCAGGCAAGCATCGTCCGCTCGTTGGCGAGATGCTCGGTGATGTGGCGGTTCTTGGACGGCGGCGTGTTCACGACGGGCTCCTGCGGTGGCGGGAAGGAATCGGCGGGGCTCAGCAGGTGCCCGCCGTGGGCAGCGGCGCGATCGTTCCGGCCGCCGCGTCGATGGCGAAGGCCTTCGCCAGGCAGCCGCGGCTGCTGCGGCCCAGCACCGTCGCGCGCCTCTGGCCGTCCTCGGTCGACGGCCGCAGCTCGACCGGGGCGGCGCGGTCGTCGGAGGAGAAGTCGTCGAAGACCCGGCGAACGACGGTGCCCTTGGCGGTGTCGAGGACCAGGAACGCCTGGTAGGCGAAGAAGGTTTCGCTCGGCAGGCCGCGCCGCAGGTCGGTCAGGACGAGCAGACGGACGCGGTCGTCGCCCTGGATTGCCCAGTCGCGTGCGATGGCGTCGTTGCGGCGCTCGCGATCGCGCAGCGCCTCGACGGAGGCGGCCCACCAGGCCCGGTCGAGGGCGGCGGCCAGCGGCTGCTCGGTCTGCGGCAGGTTTTGCAGCAGCGCGGGGCCCGCCGCGGGCGCCGGTCGTTGCGAGGGGCGGGCGAGGGCCGCCAGCACGAGGCCGACCACGACGACGGCGGCGACCGCGGCGCAGACCATCCAGCCCCAGGACTGGCGCGCGATCATGCCGGCGGCGCCGATCGCCAGCACGATGGCAAGGCCCGCCATGATGCGATCGTCGGTGGCGCGGGCGGTGCCGCCGTCCCACGCCAGGGCAAACAGCGCGTAGCCCAGCCAGCCGAGCGCCAGGGGCAGCAGAACGATACCGGCGATCCGCATGGCGGCAGCCCTCCTCCCGGGAGCGACCGGATTATCGCCGCCGCAAACGACAAAGGCCACCGCGAGGTGGCCTTTGCGCAGGTGCCGGAGCGGTACCTTAGTTGTACTTGGCGATCTCGAGCCGGCCGACCTGGTCGCGATGGACCTCGTCCGGACCGTCGGCCAGGCGCAGCGTGCGCTGGTGGGCGTACATGCTGGCCAGCTTGAACACCTGGCTGACGCCGCCGGCGCCGTGCAGCTGCAGGCAGCGGTCGACCACCTTGGAGGTGATGTTGGGCACCGCCACCTTGATCATGGCGATCTGCTGGCGGGCTTCCTTGTTGCCGAACTTGTCCATCGCCCAGGCGGCCTTCAGGACCAGCAGGCGGGCCATGTCGATCTCCATGCGCATGTCGGCGACATGGGCCTTGGTGACGCCCATCTCCGAGATGCGCTGGCCAAAGGCGACACGGCTTTTGGCGCGCTTGATCGCCATCTCGAGCGCGCGCTCGGCGACGCCGATGGCGCGCATGCAGTGATGGATGCGGCCCGGGCCCAAACGGCCCTGGGCGATCTCGAAGCCGCGGCCTTCGCCCAGCAGGATCGCCGACTTGGGCACGCGCACGTTGTCGTAGATCACCTCGGCATGGCCGTGCGGGGCATCGTCATAGCCGAACACGTGCAGCATCTTGACGATCTTGATGCCCGGCGCGTCGCGCGGCACCACGATCATCGACTGCTGGCGGTACGCCGGCGCGTTGGGATCGCTCTTGCCCATCAGGATGATGACCTTGCAGCGCGGATCGCCCATGCCCGACGACCACC
>JAIETA010000357.1 GCA_019745575.1 Reyranella sp.
GGTGCCGGCAGACCGGCCGGCGGCAGCTTGGGCGCCACGGCGCCCGGCAGGAGCTTCTCCGGCTGGTTGGGCACGGCGCCCGGCGCGATGCGGTTGAAGACTTCCTTGTCCTGGTTGGGCGGCACCAGCCCGCCGGCATTCTCAGGCTTTACCCGCGAAGGCGTCGTCGGCGCCTGGACGACCAGCGGCTCCAGCCCGCGGCCGCCCGCCTTCACGTCCTGGTTATGCGCCCACCAGACGACCGAGCCGAAGCTCGCGACAGCTGCAATCGAGACCATGACGGTCAGGATCTGGCCGCGGCGGCGATTGACGCGCATCAGCAAGGAGTCCCGCGGCGGCGGCGGGATGGAATCAGGCTCGTGTGCGACGGGCCGAGGCGGCGGATCGAGCCGCATGGCAACCGACTCGTTGGGTCGGTAGATCGTTGGACCGTCGCCGGAGGGGGACCGGCGGATGTGCATTCCTTTATCTCATTTCCTCGACGGGAGTGACGCCGAAGACCTTTAGTCCCGATCCTATCACAAAACCGATGGCTTGTACCAATGCGATCAGCCCCGCAACACCCACTGCGGAGACGTCTTATTTCCAATGATGACGTGCGGTCGCCGGCTCACGTGCGGGCCATCAGCTTATTCTATGTCATTTCCTCGATTGGCGTAACGCCGAACACATTCAAGCCTGACCTCAGTACAAAATGAATACCCTGCACCAAAGCTAGTCTCGCTCGAGTTAGATCAGGATTATCTGCGATTACAAATCTCAAATTGGGCTCTTCACGGCCACGCGTCCAATGCGCATGAAAAGCGGCCGCTAGATCACCAAGGTAAAAGGCAATGCGATGCGGCTCATGAGCCAGTGCGGCTGCCTCAACTTGGCGCGGCCATTGAGCGACTAGTCGGATCAAGGAAATTTCGCCAGCGTCGACCAATCTATTCAATGCGGCTTCATCGAGTTTGCTGGTACTAATTCTGGTCTCGGCCGCCTGTCGCATTACTGAGTTTGTCCGAGCATGCGCGTACTGCACGTACCAGACTGGATTGTCTCGCGACTGCTCGGTCGCTTTATCTATATCAAAGTCAAAAGGCGCGTCATTCTTGCGCGTCAGCATAGTAAAGCGCAGAACATCAGGGCCTACTTCATTTAGAAGGTCGCGCAGCGTAATGAACGTGCCCGCACGCTTCGACATTCGAACTAGTTCACCACCCTTTAACACGCGAACAAGTTGACAGAGCTTGACGTCTAAATCGCCCTTCTGCTCGGTCATCGCACCAACAGCCGCCTTCATACGCTTTACATATCCGCCATGATCAGCTCCCCAGACGTTGATCATGTCCTTGTAGCCGCGGCGGTACTTATCGTAATGATATGCGATGTCGTTGGCGAAGTACGTCCAACTGCCGTCTGATTTTTTTAGAGGCCGATCAACATCGTCGCCGAACTGAGACGAACGAAATAGCGTCTGCTCACGATCCTCCCAATCATCGGGCCTCTGTCCTTTTGGCGGATCAAGCCGGCCCTGATAGATGAGGCCTTTCTGATCCAATGCGTTGAATGCTTTCTGTACCTTCCCGGTGACAATAATTTGTCGTTCTGAGACGAACTTTTGCTTGCCAATGCGGAGCTGTTTCAAGTCCCTTCGGATTTGAACCAACATGAGCTTGACTGCGTGGTAGGCAAAATAGGGAAGCCAACTCCACTCTCCATAGCCCACAGGAACGGGTCTGCCGTCTAGCTGAACGGAGACATTACGCAGGCTGGGATGCTGACCGGGTTCCCTCTTGTAGCCTAAGCGCCGATCGAGCGAACGCATGTCAGAGACTGTTGGTGGTACAAGCTTGAATTGGTCATACAATTTTTTATGTTCTGGATCGGACCACTCCAACCAATCAATCTGCCACCAAAGCCCGCCAATATTTCGGCGAATATTTCGCGCAATGTCGCGAACATATTCGCCAGGATAAAATTCATCAGGAAACGTACTTAACTCTAAGCCAAGGTCCTCTAGATATCGAAGAAACACTGACCTAGCGAAAATATCGACCTGCACTCCGCCATCATTGACGTAGTATTCTCGCTGAACTTTGTAGCCTACCTTCTCAAGCAGGTTAGCTAGTACATCTCCGACGATCGCTCCACGAGCGTGAGCGACATGAAGGGGCCCAGTTGGATTTGCGGAGACATATTCGACATTGATGAGCCGTTTGCCTCCGATATCAGAGTCTCCATACTTGTCGCCTTTCACTAGACATTCGCGCAAATGCTCCTGCCAAAGTTCCGGCTTTAGCTTCAGGTTAATGAAGCCGGGACCCGCAACGCTTCCATCGGCGACGTATTTGTCCTTTAACAAGCGTTGAAGCAGAACATCGGCAATGGCTTTCGGACTATTGCGAGCAGCTTTCGCTAAGACCATTGCAGCATTGGTCGAGATGTCTCCATGTGCTGGATCTCGCGGTGGTTCAGCAGTAATGGCAGAAAAGTCGAGATCATTCGGCAACTGGCCAGCGGCTTGAAGCGACCTAAGGGCCGCGACAATTTCCCGAGCAAAATACTGATAAGGCGTCATAGGAGCAGGGGTATTGCTCAAATGCACATATTTGTCACCTCTAGCCTAATTTCCTCTTTTCGGACGCGCAGCTCAAAAAAGACTGCAGTCGTAATTTACTCGTACAGATCGAACAGCCGCCGGTGTTCGTCGAGAGCGAAGCGATCGGTCATGCCCGCGATGTAGTCGGCGACCAGCCGGGCGCGGGCCGGGATCTCCGCCTGCTCGGCGCGCTCGCGCCACGGCGACGGCAGGCAGTTGGGCTCGGCGAACAGCAGGCCGAACAGGTCGGCCACGACGCGGCGGGCCTTGGAGTGCGAGCGATTGAGTCGCCAGTGCTCGTACATGCGCTTGTAGAGGAAGGCCTTCACCGTCCGGTCGGTCGCGGCCATGTGATCGGAGAAGGCGACGATCGGCCGCCCGAGCGCCCGGACGTCGGCCACCGACCCCGGCGCCGCCTCGGCGATCCGGCGCCGCGTCTCCACCAGCACGTCCTCGACCATGGCGTTGATCACCCGGCGCACCGCCTCGTGGATCAGCCGTGCCTGGTCGATGCCGGGATATTTCTGCGTCACGATCGAGAACATTTCGCCGACCAGCGGCAACTCCCTGAGATCGGCGATCTCGAACAGGCCGGCGCGCAGGCCATCGTCGATGTCGTGATTGTTGTAGGCGATGTCGTCGCTCAAGGCCGCGACCTGCGCCTCCGGACCGGCGTGGCCGTCCAGTTCGAGGTCGTGGTCCTGGCAGTATTCGACGATGGCGGCCGGCAGCTGCGGGAGCGTGCGGCCCTCGCCGAGCAGCGGCCCGTTGTGCTTGACGGCGCCTTCCAGCGTCTCCCACGTCAGGTTGAGGCCGTTGAACTCGGCGTAGCGCTCCTCGAGCTTGGTCAGGATGCGGAGCGTCTGGGCGTTATGGTCGAAGCCGCCGTAAGGCAGCATCGCGGCGTGCAGCGCCTCCTCGCCGGCATGGCCGAACGGCGTGTGGCCGAGATCGTGGGCCAGCGCCACCGCTTCGCCGAGATCCTCGTCGAGGCGCAGCACGCGACAGATCGTGCGCGCGATCTGCGCAACCTCCAGGGAATGGGTCAGGCGCGTGCGATAATGATCGCCCTCGTGATAGACGAAGACCTGCGTCTTATGTTTTAGCCGACGGAACGCCGTCGAATGGATGATGCGGTCGCGGTCGCGCTGGAACGGGCTGCGGCTGGGCGAGTCGGGTTCGACATGCAGGCGGCCCCGGCTCTGCCACGGCAGGGTGGCAAAGGGCGCCAGCGCCTGGTTCCGCCACATCTCCTCGGCCACGCGGTCCTCCGTACGCCCCCGGAGCACGATCCGGGCGCGACGGGTTTTACGCTGTCCCGCCCGCGCCAACAACCACGCGGGCGGCGATCGCGACGGCCACTATTTGACGAGGGTGACGGGCACCTTGCTGTGGGCGATGACGTCCTGCGCGACCGAACCCAGCAGCACGCCGGCCAGACCGGTATGGCCGCGGGTGCCCAGGACGACGAGCCCGGCGCCAAGCTTGTCGACAAAGTCGCCGACGACCTCGCCCTGCCGGCCGACGCCGATATGCACCGCGGCCGGTACCGAAGCTTTCTTTGCCAGCTCGACCGCCGACGCCAGCGCCTTGTCGCCTTCCTCGCGGTGATACGTTTCGATCTGCGCCCGCGACACGAACGCCGAGACCGCGCCACCCAGGTTGGGCTGGACGTTGATCAAGTGGAGTTCGGCGGCGAGGCCGGCCGCCACGAGATCGAGCGCATGCTGCACCGCACGGTCGGAATAGGCCGACCCGTCGACCGCTACGAGGATTGCCTTCATCTTGGCCATGGCCCCTACTCCTTGTGCTTGCCTTTGCCGGCCGCCAGGTCGACCGGCTCTTCATGCTTTTGCCGCGCCGAGCGCTGCTGCAGCCAGTAACCGACAGCCACCGTCAGCAACGCGCAGCCGATCTCGAAGGCCAGGTGGGCGTGGGGGATCCGCTCCTCGAGCCAGGCATTGATCGCCGGGTCGGTCTCGATCACGTCGCCGGCAATGAAACCGAGCAGCGCGCCGCCCAGGACGATCAGGACCGGGAAGCGGGCGATCACCGCCATGATCAGGGTGGCGCCGAAGATGATGAGCGGAATGCTGATCAGAAGGCCGATCACGATCAACGAAGTGTCGCCCTTGGCCGCCGCCGCGATGGCGATGGCGTTGTCGAGACTCATCACGGCATCGGCGATGACGATGGTCCGGACGGCACCCCACAGCGAGGAACTGCTTTCGACGCCATCGCCGTGTTCCTCCTCGCCCTGAACGAGCTTGATGCCGATCCACAGCAGCAGCAGGCCGCCGATCAGCTTGAGATAGGGGACTTGCAGCAACCAGCCCAGGATCAGGACGAAGATGATGCGCAGGACGATGGCGCCGGCGCTGCCGGCCAGGATGGCGGCCTTCTGCTGCTTCTTCGGCAGATTTCGGCTGGCGAGCGCGATGACCAGGGCATTGTCGCCCGACAGCAGGATGTTGACGACGATGATCTCGCCCAATCCGACCCAGAAAGCCGGCCCCAAATCGATTCCCATGCGCAGGCGCCCCCTCGCGGCCTTTGTCCCCGGTTGCGGACCTTCTATGTCGTCGTGGAAGCTGTTAATCCACCGGCCGTCGCCGGGCAAGATGCGCGGCGGCGGTCGAGGGAGGAGCGGCATGGCGGACGCGGGCGGCTACAGACGGATGTTTCCCGTCTCCTGGACGGAGCTGCACCGCGATGCCCGCGCGCTCGCCTGGCGTCTGGCGGATCTCGGGCCGTTCAAGGGACTGGTCGCGATAACGCGCGGCGGTCTCGTCCCGGCCGCCATCGTGGCACGCGAACTCAACATCCGGCTGATCGATACGGTCTGCTGCTCGACCTACGACCGCATGGAGCGCGGCGCCAAGGTCGAGCTGCTGAAGGGCACCTCGGCCGACAAGGACAAGGGCAAGGGCTGGCTGATCGTCGACGACCTGGTCGACACCGGCGTCACCGCCCGCGCCGTGCGCGCCATGCTGCCGGAGGCGCATTTCGCCACGGTCTATGCCAAGCCCGCCGGCCGGCCGACGGTCGACAGCTACATCACGGAAGTGAGCCAGGACACCTGGATCCTGTTCCCCTGGGACCAGGAGGCGGTGATGGCCAAGACGGTCCTCGAACTCAAAGGCGGCCAGTGATGAAGTGCTACGTCATTCCCACGCCCAAGGGCATCGACTCGCTCACGCTGGTCGAGCGGCCCGATCCGGCGCCCGGCCCGCTGCAGGTGCTGGTGCGGGTGCGCGCCACGTCGCTCAACTACCGCGACCTGCTCACCATCGAGGCGCAGTACGCGCGCGCCGCACCCAAGCCCGACCTGATCCCGCTGTCGGACGGCGCCGGCGAGGTGGTGGCTGTCGGCCCCGGCGTCAGCCGCGTCAAAGCGGGCGACCGGGTCGCCGGCTGCTTTATGCAGAAATGGGTGGGCGGCGCCATCGACGAGGCCGCCATGGCCTCCGCCATGGGCGGCGCCATCGACGGAATGCTGACCGAGCTTGCCGTGCTGGAAGAAGACGGCGTCGTGCGCCTGCCGGCCGGCATGAGCTTCGAGGAGGGCGCCACCTTGCCCTGCGCCGGCCTCACGGCGTGGAACGCGCTGGTCGAGATCGGCCGGCTGAAGGCGGGCGACGTCGTACAGATCCAGGGCACCGGCGGCGTCTCGATCTTCGCCCTGCAGTTTGCCCGCATGTTCGGCGCACGCGTGATCGGCACGTCGAGTTCGGCCGCCAAGGCCGAGCGGCTGAAGAAGATGGGGGCGGAGGCGGTCATCGACTACAAGGCGGTGCCCGACTGGGACAAGGAGACGCTGCGGCTGACCGGCGGGCGCGGCGCCGACGTCACGGTCGAGGTCGGCGGCGCCGGCACCCTGCCGCGGTCGTTCACGGCCACGCGGCTCGGCGGCCGGATCGCCGTCATCGGCCTGCTCTCGGGCATGGCCACGGTCGATCCGATGCCGATTTTGCGCCGGAACCTGCGCGTGCAGGGGCTCTATGTCGGCAGCAAGCAGATGTTCGAGGCGATGAATCGCGCCATCGAGGCCAACGGACTAAAACCCGTCATCGACAGGGTGTTCCCTTTCGCCCAGGCGAAAGAGGCGTACCGTCATCTCAAGAGCCAGAACCATTTCGGCAAGATCGTCATCTCACACGCCCAGGAAGCGCACGCACCATGATCAATCGTCGCCTGTTCGGCGCGGGCCTGCTCGCCGCGCCCTTCGCCCAGTCCGCCTTCACGGGACCCGCCCTCGCCCAGGCCTGGCAGCCGTCCGGGCCGATCAGGCTGGTCGTGGCCTATCCGGCCGGCGGGCCGACCGACGTGATCGCCCGCATCGTCGCGGCCGACATCGCGGGCCCGCTCGGCCAGCAGGTCATCGTCGAGAACCTGTCGGGCGGCGCCGGCGCCGGCGGCACCCGGGCCGTCGCCAAGGCCAAGCCGGACGGACAGACCATCACGTTCGGCAACAACCAGACGCACGGCAACAACATGTTCATGCTGAAGGAGCCGGGCTACGACGCGGTCAAGGACTTCGCGCCGCTGGCCGGCGCCGGCGCCTTCGAGCACGCCTTCGTGGTCAAGAACGAGCTGCCGGCCAAGACCATCCAGGAAGTGATCGCGCTCGCCAAGGCCAAGCCGGGCGCGCTGAACTACGGCTCGACCGGCGTCGGCTCGGGCTCGCATCTTTCCATGGAACTCTTCATGGCCCGCACCGGCACCAAGATGACCCACGTGCCCTACCGGGGCGCCGCGCCCCTGGTGCAGGATCTCGTGGGCGGCCGCATCGACCTCTCCAACTCGACGCTGCCCAGCGTGCTGGCGCAGATCAAGGCGGGCCAGATCCGCGCCGTCGCCATCGGCAGCGCCAAGCGCAATGCCAAGCTGCCCGACGTGGCGACCCTGGAGGAACAGGGTGTCGCGGGCGCCAACGCCTCGTCGTGGGCCGCCTTCTTCGCGCCGGCCGCGACACCGCAGCCCGCGCTCGACCGGCTCTCGGCCGAGATCCTGAAGAGCCTCAGAAAGCCCGAGGTCGTGGAGAAGATCGACAAGCTCGGCTTCACGGTCGAGCCGCGCGACCCGGCGCAGTTCAGGCCCTATCAGATGCAGGAAATCGCGACCTGGGTGAAGATCGCGAAGGACGCCGGCATCCAGCCGGAGGAATAGGTCGGCAGCATGAAGAATCTCTGGTCCGACCAGGATGCCCGGACGGCGATCGCCCAGCACGCCGCCCAGGGCATCGGCGAGGACCTGGCGCTCCGCGTCTACACCACCCGCCTGCTGGGCGGCGAGCCGCGCCTGGTGCTGCATGGTGGCGGCAACACCTCGGTGAAGACCGCGATGGCCGACATCACGGGGCATCAGGTCGAGGTCTTGTGCGTGAAGGGTAGCGGCTGGGACATGGGCACCATCGAGGCGCCCGGCCTGCCCGCCGTGCGCCTGGCGCCGCTGCGCGAGCTGGAAGGCCTGCAAGCGCTCACCGACGAGGACATGGTGAACGTCCAGCGCTGCAACCTGCTCGACTCGAAGTCGCCCAACCCGTCGGTCGAGACGCTGCTGCACGCCTTCCTGCCGCACAAGTTCATCGACCACACCCATTCCAACGCCGTCCTGGCGCTCACCGACCAGCCCGACGGCGCGGCGCTGGCGGCTGACGTCTATGGCAAGCGCGCCGCGCTGGTGCCCTATGTCATGCCGGGCTTTGCACTGGCCAAGAAGTGCAGCGAAGTCGGCCGCGCCAACCCGGACGCCGAGGGCCTCATCCTCCTGAAACACGGCATCTTCTCGATGGGCGCCACGGCCGAAGAAGCCTACGTGCGCATGATCGATCTCGTGACCTTGGCCGAGAAGCGTCTGGCGAAGGAAACGCGCAAGATTTTCCCCGGCGCCACCCTGCCCCAGACCATCGCCGGCGTCGCCGAAGTTGCGCCGATCCTGCGCGGCCTGCTTTCCATCCCGGCCAAGAGCGGCGGCCGCGAGGCGGCGCAGCGCTTCGTGCTGGAATTCCGGACCGGACCGGAGATCCTGGCCTTCGTGAACGGCAAGGAGATCGCCCGTTATAGCCAGCAGGGCCCGGTCACACCGGATCATGCGATCCGCACCAAGAACCTGCCGCTGATCGCGCCCGCGCCCGAAGCCGGCAAGCTCGATGCCTTCGCCAAAGACACCAGGGCCGCGCTGGAAAAATTCGCGGCCGACTATGGCGCCTATTTCGCGCGCCACAACGGCAAGCTCGTGACGGCCAAGAAGCAGCTCGACCCGATCCCGCGCGTCGTGCTGGTGCCCGGTCTCGGCCTGTTCGGCCTCGGCAACAGCTCCAAGGACGCCAGGATCGCGGCCGACCTCGCCGAGACCACGGTGGCGGTGATCGCCGACGCCGAGCGGCTCGGCACCTACGAGTGCATTCCCGAGCCCGACATCTTCGACATCGAGTACTGGTCACTCGAACAGGCCAAGCTCGGCGCCGCGGCCGAGAAGCCGCTGGCACGCCGCATCGTGGTCGTGACCGGCGGCGCCTCGGGCATCGGCGCCGCCACGGCCGCTGCCTTCGCCCGCGAAGGCGCCGAAGTGGCCGTGTTCGACCGCGACGTCTCCAAGGTCAAAGGCCTCGGCATCGCCTGCGACGTCACCGACCCCGCCTCGGTGCGCGCCGCCTTCGACCGGGTGGCGTCGACCTTCGGCGGCGTCGACATCGTGGTTTCCAACGCGGGCGCCGCCTGGCAGGGCCGCATCGGCGACGTCGACGACGCCACCCTGCGCAAGAGCTTCGAGCTCAACTTCTGGGCCCACCAGAGCGTGGCCCAGAACGCCGTGCGGATCATGCGCGCCCAGGGCCTGGGTGGCTGCCTGCTCTTCAACACGTCCAAGCAGGCCGTGAACCCCGGCCCCGACTTCGGCCCCTATGGCCTGCCCAAGGCCGCCACCCTGTTCCTGATGCGCCAGTACGCCCTCGACCACGGCGCCGACGGCATCCGCGCCAATGCCGTCAACGCCGACCGCATCCGCACCGGCCTGCTGACCGACGCCATTATCGCCCAGCGCTCCAAGGCGCGCGGCCTCAGCGAAGCCGACTACATGGGCGGCAACCTTTTGGGGCTCGAAGTGACGGCCGTCGACGTGGCCCAGGCCTTCGTGGCGCTCGCCAAGGCCGCCCGCACGACCGGCAGCGTCACCACCGTCGATGGTGGCAACATCGCGGCAGCGCTCAGATAGGCGGGCCCAACTTTCGAAAAAGGGCCCAAACCGGCGGTCGGAAAATCGGCCCTCCGCACGCCGGAAAGCCAATGAAACGGGGCTTTTAGCCCAATCGAGGGGCCCACCTGAAACGGCTGTGTGTTGAGCCCCGACCTGTGCCCGCAGCGCTCTCCCCCCGGATGCCTGCGGCGTGCGATCGATCGTTCCCTCATGCCCAATGGCGATGCCCAAGGGCGCCGGTTGGCCGGCGTCGCTGCAGGGCGGCTTGTCGTTCGGACTGGCCCACGGGTCAGGACCCGCGGCGGCTGCACCTTGGCCATAGGCCGGACCCGCGGGCGTGCCGCGGGCGGTCGTGCCGGAATGAAAAGGCCGGCGGTATTGCCGCCAGCCTGACAGAAATCTAGCCTATAACCTGCTGATCCTGTAGACAACAAATCGCATAACTGCCTTGCAGAATCGGCATCTCACAGGCTGGCGGCGGTTGAATCGAACCAGCCGTCCGCCGCACCCTTGATCCACTCCAGGCCGAGCCGGCGGCCGAGATCGACGCCCTGCGGCCGCACGAACGCCACGCCGTCGTGCCGGAAACTGTCCGGCATCAGGCAGGCCCCGAGCCCGGCCGCGACCAGTTCGAGCGCCCGGGTGTCGCTGTCTGTGCGGGCGACGACCAGCGGCCGCACCCCCCAGTCGTCGAGGATGCGCGAGGCGGCCTGCAGCTGCTCGCAGTGGGTGCGGATGATCAGCGGCTGTCCCTGCAGGAACGCCGGCGTGATCGCCCGTCGCGGCCGCCCGGCGCGCGCCACCGCGAGCGCCTGACGGTCCTCGGCGAGCGGGATCTGGCGATGCCCCGCCACCGGCCGGCCGAGATGGGTAAAAATGGCGTCGTAGCGCCCGGCGGCCAGGCGCTGGCGAAGCGCCGCCGGCGGCGCGTCGTCGAGCCGCCAGAGCCGCGAC
>JAIETA010000273.1 GCA_019745575.1 Reyranella sp.
GCCGACGGCACGGGCATCCCGCTGGAGGAGGCCAAGGCCGAGGCGACGGCCGCCTGGCGCGCCGAGCTGCGGATCGACGATTTCTGGAAGATGAAGGTGTAGCCCGCCATGTTCGAGACCATCCTGACCAGCGCCCTCCATGCCCTGCCGGTGTTTGCCGCGCAGTTCGCCGTCACCCTGCTGATCCTCGTGGCGGGCGTCCTCGTCTACCAGATGCTGACGCCGCACAACGAAGCGCAGCTGATCCGCGAGAACAACGCTGCCGCCGGCCTCGCCTTCGGTGCGGTCATCCTGTCGCTGGCGCTGCCGCTTGCCATGTGCCTCGCGCGCAGCGTCAGCATTCCCGACATCATCGTCTGGGGCGTCGTGGCGCTCGTCATCCAGCTCGGCACCTTCTTCGTGGCGCGGCTGCTGTTCCGCGATCTCGTGCAACGGATCGAGCGCGGCGAGGTGGCGTCGGCGGCGGCACTCGGCGCCACGCACCTGGCGGTCGCCGCGATCAACGCCGCGGCCATCGCCGGCTGAGGTCGCCGTGAGCGACTTTCTCAAACGGCTGCTCGGCTGGATCGCCATCGTGGCCGTGCTGTACGCCGTGAATGCACTGTTCGATCTGGGCGACTTCCAGGGGCCGCGCCGGCCGCTGCCGCCGGAGGCGCCCGCGCCGGCCGGACCGGCCGCGCTGCCGCCCTCCGGTCCGACGCCGTCGACGCCGTCGATCGACCTGTTCGTCGAGGAGTCGCGCGGCGAAGGAGATTCGATCGGCACGGCATTCCTGGTGGCGCCGCGCACCTGGGTGACGGCGGCACACGTCGTGCAGAAGTGCGCCGTCACCTACGTGCGCGTGCAGAACCGCTGGGAGCGCGTCGAGCAGAAGGAGTCGCATCCGACCGCCGATGTCGCCATCCTCCGAACCCCGGTCAGCGCCGCGCCGCCCCGCACCGTCGTCACCGACCGGTTGCCCGTGCTCAACCAGGAAGGCTTCCATTACGGCTATCCGCGCGGCGTGCCGTCGTCGCTCTACACGCGCTTCGTCGGCCGGGCGCGCATTCGCGAAGGCAAGCCCGGCACGCCGATCGAGCAGGGTTGGGTGTGGGCCGAGATCGAGCGCTCGCCGGCCGGCCGCGGCACGCTGGGCGGCATCTCGGGCGGCCCGCAGCTCGACCGTACCGGCGCCGTCCAGGGAGTCACCATCCTCGAGTCCGAGCGGCTGGGCCGCGTAACGACGGCGCCGATCCAGCGCGCGACGCAGCTGCTCGGCGCGTCGGTGCCGGCCGTCGTGGCGGGCGGCGGGCGCATCGATGCCGCGGACTTCGCCCGCTATGGCGAGCAGCTGCGCGGCTCGGGCACCGTGGCGCTGGTGTTCTGTTCCGTCTCGGGCCGGACGCGGCCGCGCGTCTGAAGCCTAGGCATCGCCGGCCGGCATCGCTAAAGTCGCCGCGGTTCACGCATGGCGGAGATCCGGCGGCAATGGCCAAGAGGAAGCAACCCAGGCTGCACCCCAATCCCACCTTCGACGAGTCGAAGATGCCGAACCAGCACGCGACGGGTCGGCCGGACGCAGCAGTCGGCGGCGCGGTCACACATCCGGGGGCGAAGAAGGAAAGCCACGTCTTCGCCGACATCCAGGGAGGGTAGCATGGTGCGGAAAGCGTTAAGGCGGCGAAGCATCGTCGGCGCGGCGCTCGCCGCGCCGCTGCTGGCGGGGACGGGCTGGGCGCAGGATGGCTGGCCCGCCAAGCCGATCCGCATCGTCGTGCCGTTCACGGCGGGCGGCGCGATCGATGCGCTGGTGCGGGTCATCGCCGACGGCCTCACGTCAAAGCTCGGTCAGCAGGTGCTGGTCGATCCCAAGCCGGGCGCCAACACCATCGTGGGCTCGGAGATCGTCGCCAAGGCGGCACCCGACGGCTACACCTTCCTGATCACCACCAACTCGACGCATACCAACAACCCGACGCTCTACGCCAGGCTGCCGTTCGATCCGGCCAAGGACCTGATCCCGGTGTCGCTGGTCTCGCTGGGCACCATCCTGCTGGTGGTCAAGGCCGACGCGCCGTTCGACGACCTGCGCGGCATGGCTGCCTGGGTGAAAGGCCTGGGACGGCCGGCCACCTACGGCAGCTGGGGCATCGGCTCGAGCGGCCATCTCTACGGTCTGATGTTCGAGAAGGTCCTGGGCGGCCCGAGCGGCGGCGGCACTTATAGCCACGTTCCCTATCGCGGCGACGTGCAGGCGCTGCAGGACGTGGCCAACGGCACGCTCGACATCACCTGGGCGAGCCCGACCAGCGCCAAGCCGCAGATCGCGGCCGGGCGCGTAAAGCCGCTGGCTGTGGCCGGCGCCAGGCGCTCGGCATCCATGCCCGAGCTCCGAACCTTCGCCGAGCAGCTGATCGCCGGCTTCGACCTCAGCCTGTTCGTCGCGGCCTACGCCCCGGCCGGCACGCCGGCCGCCATCGTCGATCGCCTGTCGCGCGAGATCAAAGCCGTGATCGCTCAGCCCGAGGTCGCCGAGAAGATGATCGCCCAAGGCCAGACCCCGGTCGGCTCGACGCCGGCCGAACTGGCCGCCGTGCTTGCCCGCGAGACGCCGGTCTGGGCCGACCTGATCAAGCAGTCCGGCGCCAAGGTGGAATAGGGAGACCAGCATGAGCGCGGCCGCCGACATCCGCTCCGCCTACGACCTGAAGCCGCCGACCTACAACGCGCGGCTCACCGACGTCGGGCGCGGCACGCCGATGGGCGAGCTGCTGCGCCGCTACTGGCATCCGGTCGGCCTCGCCGCCGATGCCGGCGCCACGCCGCGCCCGGTCAAGGTCTTGGGCGAGGAGCTGATCCTGTTCCGCGACGGCGGCGGCCGGGCGGGCCTCGTCTATCCGCGCTGCTGCCATCGCGGCACGACGCTCTATTACGGCAAGGTCGAGGAGCGCGGCATCCGCTGCTGCTATCACGGCTGGCTGTTCGACGTCGAAGGCCGCTGCCTGGAAATGCCGTGCGAGCCCAATCCGACGGGCGCGCAGTGCGGGCGCGTGCGTCAGCCCTGGTATCCGGTCGAGGAGCGCTACGGCCTGGTCTTCGCCTATCTCGGCCCGCCGGCCAAGCGGCCGGTGCTGCCGCGCTACGAATGCCTGGAAGTGCTGCAGCCGGGGGAGTTCATCGAGGCCGACGATTCGAGCATCGGCAGCGGCGGCATCACGATCGCGCCCTGCAACTGGCTGCAGCATTTCGAGAACGTGGTCGATCCGTATCACGTGCCGATCCTGCACGGCTCCTTCAGCGGGCCGCAGTTCGTCGAGCAGATGGGCGCCTTCCCCAAGGTCAAGTTCGAGTACGGCCGACAGGGTGTGAAGTCGACGTCGCTCCGGCCCGGGCCCGACGGCAAGCGCTTCCGCCGCGTCACCGAGGCCGTGGTGCCGACGCTGCGCGTCGTGCCCAACCCGCGGGTCGCGCAGTATGGCATGGTCGAATCGATCGGCTGGACCTTGCCGATCGACGACACGCACTACCGCATCTACGTCGCGGGCCGCGTGCGCGAAGCGGGGGAACTCGCCAAATTCAAGTCGCGCTACAACGGCAAGACCTGGGCCGAGCTGACCGCCGAGGAGCATCAGAAGTTTCCCGGCGACGTCGAAGCCCAGGTCGGGCAGGGCGCCATCACCTTCCACTCCGAGGAGCATCTGATGTCGTCCGACCAGGGCGTGTCGATGTTGCGGATACTGTTGCAGAAGCAGGTCGATGTCGTGGCGGCCGGCGGCGATCCGCTCGGCGTGGCGTTCGACGAGGCCGGCGCCTATGTCAGGTTCGACGCCGGCCAGTACCTCGACGAGCCCGCGTGAGGCAAGGTCGCCGGGTCGGAACTGGGGACGGCGGATGGTTGCCAGCGAGAGCTTTGGCGAATTCCTGCGCGAGCAGCTGGCGCCGCTCGGCCGCGTCACGATGCGGCGCATGTTCGGCAAGACGGGCGTGTTCTGCGACGGTCTGATGCTGGGAATGGTCGCCGACAACATGCTCTATCTTCGCGTCGACGCGCTCAACCGGACTGCCTTCAAGGAGGCCGAGTCGTCGCCGCCGCTCAACTACCAGAAGAAGGGGAGCACGATAGATCTCGCCTTCTGGCGCGCGCCGGAGCGGTTGTTCGACGAGCCCGATGAGCTTGTTGTCTGGGCGCGGCTGGCCCTGGCGGCAGCGCATCGAGTCGCCACCGCGCGAAAGCGGCCCCTGCCGAAGTCAGGCAAGCCACAGCGCACACGACGGCGGACCTGAAAAAACGGCCGGTGCTACAAGTCGGCGCCGACGGCGGCGGCCACTGTTGCGAAGCCGTCGCGTACCAGCAGGGCCGCCAGCTCGTCCTTGATGCGGCGGATCAGCGGTGGGCCACCATAGACCATCGCCGAGTAGAGCTGGACGAGGGTCGCGCCGGCCCGGATCTTGGCATAGGCATCGGCGCCCGAGCCGACGCCGCCGCAGCCGATCAGTGGAAACTGACCTTCGACCCGCCGCGCGGTGCGGCGCAGGACGTCGGTCGACAGCGCCAT
This sequence comes from Reyranella sp., assembly GCA_019745575.1. Classification (GTDB taxonomy): domain Bacteria; phylum Pseudomonadota; class Alphaproteobacteria; order Reyranellales; family Reyranellaceae; genus Reyranella. The sequence continues at coordinate 4,536 of JAIETA010000273.1, forward strand.
CAGGGGCGCACCGGAGAGACCGCCGGCTTCGTCGCGCCGTGGTGACTGCAGCGTGGCCGGCCGCGACAGGGTCGTGTTGCCGACGATGATGCCGTCCATCCGCAGGTCGCGGCAGACCGCCACAATGTCGTCGAGATCGTCGTAACTGGCGTCCGGCGCGATCTTGACCACGAGCGGGACAGGCTTCCGGGCGATTGCGTCCTGGACGCGCTTGAGCAGATCCGCGAGCTGGGTGCGCCCCTGAAGGCTGCGCAAGCCCGGGGTGTTCGGCGAGGAGACGTTGCACACCAGGTAGTCGGCGTAGGGTGCCAGCGCCACGCTGCAGGCGACGTAGTCGGCAGCCCGGTCGGCGCTATCCTTGTTGGCGCCGACATTGACGCCGACGAAGCCGCGGCGCCCCCGTGCGGCGAGCCGGGCGCGCGCCGCCTCGAGGCCGGCGCCGGGGAAGCCCATGCGGTTGATGACGCCGCGGTCCTCGGCGAGCCGAAACAGCCGGGGGCGCGGATTGCCGTCCTGCGGGCGCGGCGTAACGCTGCCGATTTCGACCAGGCCGAAGCCGAGGCCCAGCATGGCGTCGGCGACTTCGGCGTTCTTGTCGAAGCCTGCGGCCAGCCCGACCGGATTGGCGAGGCGGCGACCCCACACGGTGACGCCGAGCGACGACGGATCCGGCCGGCGGTCGGCCGGCATCAGCCCGCTTTTCAGGACGCGCAGCGCGAGCCCGTGCGCGGTCTCCGCATCGAGACGGGCGAGGAGCGAGTCGGCGAGGGAATACCAGACGGCCATGGCCGTCTGGTTAGCAGAGAGTGCCTGTGGAGCGCTTCGTCGCTAGCGGCGATCGAGGCCGTTCTGGGGCCGCTGGGCCGGCGAGTCGGTGAAGACGACCATGAACAGCTGCCGGAACAGCTCCTGGATGCGCGGATCGTCGGGGCTGCTTGCCGGCGTCCAGGCCGTCGTCTGCGACATCGCCATGTCGTTTCGACAATAGATGGCAAACAACCTGAAGACGCCCGGAGTCACCGGGCCGGTCCGCGTCTTGCCCTCGCAGACGGCATCGGCACGCAGGTCGTTGGCGTAGTCGAACACCAGAACCAGACGGTAGTAGGGGCGCGGCATTTCCGCCGGCTTGTCGTAGGTGAAGGTGAGGTTGGGCCGCGGCTTGGCGGCCTGCATGGCCGGCAGGATGCGCCGTGCGACCTCGTCGGCGGGGACGGTGGGGAACGGGTTGCCCTCGAGGACGACCTGGAAGGTCTTGTTGTCGGTGGCGGTCCAGAAATCGCTGTAGTCGTACTGTGGTGCGTAGTAGACGCCCCCGATCGTGGCCGCATAGGCGGCCGTCGAGAGCGCAGCGGTTGCTGCGAGCGTGGCAACGATCTTGCCGGCAAGACGCATGTGGACTTCCTCCTCGGCACCATCCTCTGTCCCAAAGCTACGACGGGATTGCGGCCGGATCACGTCACATTATCGAGTGCTACGGGAGGTCGGCCGAGCCGGATCAGACGTCGAGATCGCGCGCGAATTTCGCGTTTTCCTGGATGAAGGCGTAGCGCTTCTCGGGCTTCCGTCCCATCAGGTCCTCGACCAGGGTGGCGGTCCGCATGGCGTCGCGCCGGGCATCGACGTCGGCCGCCGTCGGCACGTCGACCTTGAGCAGGATGCGCTTGGTCGGGTCCATCGTGGTTTCGCGCAGATGGACCGATTGCATTTCGCCCAGGCCCTTGAAGCGCGTCATCTCGGCCTTGCCGCCGAACACGGTGCGCAGCAGCTCATCCTTCTGCTGCTCGTCGTGGGCATATTCCGTGCGGCCGCCCTTGCTGATCCGGAAGAGGGGTGGCTGGGCGAGGAAGAGATGGCCGTGCTCGATCAGCTTCGGCATCTCGCGATAGAAGAACGTCATCAGCAGTGAGGCGATGTGGGCGCCGTCAACGTCGGCGTCGGTCATGATGATGACGCGCTCATAGCGCAGCCTGTCGTCGCTGTAGTGGGCGCCGGTGCCGCAGCCCAGCGCCTGGATCAGATCCTGGATCTCCTGGTTCTCGCGCAGCTTCTCGGCGCTGGCGCTGGCCACGTTCAGGATTTTTCCACGCAACGGCAAGATGGCTTGAGTTTCGCGGTTTCGCGCGGCCTTGGCCGATCCGCCGGCCGAATCGCCCTCGACCAGGAAGATCTCGGTGCCGGTCGAGGCGGTGCTGCTGCAGTCGGCCAGCTTGCCGGGCAGGCGCAACTTGCGTGTCGCGGTCTTGCGCTGCTGCTCGCGGTCCTGCTTTCGGCGCAGCCGCTCCTCGGCCTTGGCGACGACATGCTCGAGCAGCACGTTGCCGGCCTCCTTGTCGCCGGTCAGCCAATGCTCGAAATTGTCGCCGACGACCGTCTCGACGAGCTTGGTCGCCTCGACGCTGACCAGCTTCTCCTTGGTCTGTCCCTGGAACTGCGGCTGTTCGATGAACACCGACACCAGGGCCGCCGCGCCCTCGACCACGTCGTCGGCCGTGATGACCGCGCCCTTGCGGTTGCCGGTGAGCTCCGCGTAGCGCTTCAGGCCGCGCAACAGGGCGCTGCGGAAGCCCGATTCGTGCGTGCCGCCCTCGACCGTGGGCACGGTATTGCAGTAGGAGCGGACAAAGCCCTCTTCGTCGTTCGGCCACCATACGGCCCACTCGACCTTGCCGCCGGCCGTCCCGTTGCTCTCGCTCTTCGCCTCGCCGGCGAAGGGCTGGGGCACGACGGTCGGGCGCTCGCCGATCTCCGACGTCAGGTAATCCTTCAGGCCGCCGGGAAAGTGGAAGGAATCCTCGGCCGGAATCGCGCCGTCCTTGGGCAGCAGCGCCGGTTCGCACCGCCAACGGATCTCGACGCCGCGGAACAGGTAGGCCTTGGAGCGCGCCATGCGATAGAGCCGCTCGGCGGCGAACAGCTGCTTGCCGAAGATTTCGGGGTCGGGATGGAAGGTCACGGTGGTGCCGCGGCGATTGGGCGCCGGGCCCGCCGACTTCAGCTTGGAGGTGGGCTTGCCGCGCGAGAAGGTCTGGATCCAGGCTTGTCGATCGCGCGCCACTTCGACCGTCAGCTCGTCGGACAGGGCGTTGACGACGGAGACGCCGACGCCGTGCAGGCCGCCCGAGGTGGCGTAGACCTTGCCGTTGAATTTGCCGCCGGAGTGCAGCGTCGTGAGGATCACTTCCAGCGCCGACTTGTTCTTGTACTTGGGGTGCGGGTCGACCGGGATGCCGCGGCCGTTGTCGCGCACCATGACGCGGTTGCCGGCGAGCAGCTCGACATGGATCGTGTCGGCGTGGCCGGCCACGGCTTCGTCCATGGCGTTGTCGAGCACTTCGGCCACGAGGTGGTGCAGCGCCCGCTCGTCGGTGCCGCCGACATACATGCCGGGACGCTTGCGGACGGGTTCGAGCCCTTCCAGCACCTCGATGTCGCGTGCCGTGTAGGAGGTGTCCTTGGCCGCCGGGGCGCGCTTGCCGCCGGCCGACCGATCGAAAAGATCGCCGTTCTTCGCCATGGCTGCTTCTTGTCTTCCTCGGCCGCGCGAGGGGATCGCTTGATGGCCGGTTCGTCCTTGGTATGGTAGGAAAAGCGTCGAAAAGCAACCATATCCGGTGGAGATTTGATGGCCGAAAGCCGCCGCGACCCCATCATCAGGACGGTACCACAGCCTGCCGACATGAACGGCAATGGCGATATATTCGGCGGCTGGGTGCTGTCGCAGATGGACGTGGCCGGGGGCGCGCTGGCCGCCCGGGTCGCCAAGGGCCGGGTGGCGACGGTGGCCATCACGGCCATGACGTTCGTCCAGCCGATCAAGGTCGGGGACATGGTATCCATCTACGGCGAGGTCACCAAGGTCGGCAGGACCTCCATCACCATCGCGCTCGAGACCATGGTCCAGCGCCGCCACGAGCAGGTCGACATTCGCGTGACCCACGGCACCTACGTCTTCGTGGCGATCGACGATGACGGCAAACCGCGCGCGGTTCCGCCCCGGGAATCCGCGGCATGAGATCCCTGATGTCCGCCGCCTTGGCGGCGCTGCTGCTGATCGTGCCGGCGTCGGCGCAGGCGCATCCCCATATCTGGATCCAGGAAGTCGTCCGGGTGGTGAGCAAGGACGGCAAGTACACCCATGTCGAAGTCGAGTGGCGCTTCGACCCGTTCTCGAGCGAGATCGAAATTCCCCTGATCGACGAAAACAAGGACGGCAAGTTCTCGGCGCGGGAGACCAAGCTGCTGGCCGACGAGATGCTGCCGGAGCTGCAGAAGTACGGCTACCTGAGCTGGCTCAACACCGGCGGCGAGGATTTCCGCCCGCCCAAGCGGCCAGTCTTCTCGGCGCGGATCGACGATCCCGCGAGTTTCGTGCCGCCGGAATGGGATCGCTCCGCGGGCGACAATGCCGGCATGGCGATGCCGCCCAACAAACGCGCGTCGACACCCGACGCCGCGCGCAAGAAGGGGCCGCGCAACCTTGTCTACGTCATGCGCTTCGAACTGCCGACACCGGCCAAGGTCGTGTCGATCGTGAGCTACGATGCCGAGGATTTCATGCGGCTGGAAGTCGACAAGGCCTCGTTGCCTGCCGGCTGCACGCTGGCCAAGCATCCGACCCACAAAGCCGAGTTCGTGCGCGGCTATCCGGTGTTCGCGGACGTCGTGACATGCCGCCAGCCCTGAGGGCCGCGGCCCTGCGCTCGCCGTTCCTGTGGATCGGCGTGTTGCTCCTGGTGGCGCTGGTCGGTGCCCTGATCTTCAGCGACGGCGTGGCCGAGCTGGCGCGCCAGTCCGCCGAGTACCAGCGCCGGATCCAGCAAGTGCTCTCGACGTCGTTGCGCGACATCCAGTCGGGCTCGGGGTCGCTGGCGCTGTGGACACTGACCAGCGTCTGTTTCGGCTACGGCGTCGTCCACACGCTGGGGCCGGGCCATGGCAAGGCGGTCGTGGTCGCCTATTTCCTCGACAGCACCCGCCCGCGGGCCTGGATCGAGGGCATTTTCGCCGGCGCCTGGATCGCCTTCACCCATACGCTGGCCGCGCTGCTGCTGGCCGCCGCCCTCAAGCTCTTTTACACCGTGGGCCTCCTGGGCGCGTTGCGCGAAGTGCGCAACGTCGAGATCGTCTCCTACCTGCTCATCCTGGCGATCGGCTTCTGGCGCCTGTGGGCCGGCCTGACCGGCCGCCTGCACGAGCACCCGCACGGTCGTGGCCACGATCACGATCATCATCACCACCATGGCGGACATGACCACGGCCACGATCACCACGACGCGCCGCCACGTCGCACGATCGCCGGCTGGCTGCTGCTGACGGCGGCCGGCATCGCGCCCTGCGCCGGAGCGCTGGTGGTGATCCTGCTGTCGATCGCGCTCGACGTGCTGTGGGCGGGAATCATCGGCGTGCTGGCCATTGCGCTCGGCATGGCGATCACCCTGGCGGCGATCGGCATGGCCTCGATGGCGGCGCACCGCCTGATCATCGGCGACGGCCGTTCCCAGGAAATCGGCCGCTTCACCGCCATCGCCGCGTCGCTGATCGTGATCGCGACGGCGGGAACGCTGTTGCTGGGCGCGCTCGAGCGTTTCTTCCGCTGAGTGAGACGTCGCTTCGCGACGGGCGTCGCGCCGCGTTGATCGGACTCGCACGAGCGGACATGGTGTCGGGCGAGGAGAGAGCGACCGCCCGATGACAGACGCCGCCCTGCCGAGCCGCACCTATCGTCCGCTGCTCGGCGTGTTCTTCATGTGCAGCGCCTGCGCCCTGTTTCCGGTCATGAACGGGCTGGTGAAGCTGCTGAGTGAAGGCTACCACTCGCATCAGATCGTCTGGGCGCGCACCGCCTCGCACCTGCTGTTCGTCGCCCTGCTGTTCATGCCTCACATGGGCCTGCGGCTTTTCAGGACGCGGCAGTTCGGCGCGCAGTTCGGCCGCTCGATCATGTTGCTGAGCTCGACCTTTCTCTTCTTCAGCGCGATCAAGTTCGTGCCCATCGCCAGCGCCGCTGCCGTTTCCTTCACCGCGCCGCTGGTCGTGGTGCTGCTCGCCTGGCCGGTGCTGGGCGAGCGCATCACGCCGTCGCGACTGCTCGCAGTGACGGCGGGCTTCGCCGGCGTGCTGATCGTGATACGTCCCGGCAGCGACGTGTTCCAATGGGCCTCGGTGATGATCCTGGGCAGCGCCACCTGCTATGCGATCTACCAGATCCTCACGCGCCTGGTGGCCGG
>JAIETA010000117.1 GCA_019745575.1 Reyranella sp.
TGCGCGGCGCCGGCGCCACCCGGCGCGTCTTCCGCCAGGCCGACGGCGGCCGCCTGGTCGCCGCCGACGGCACCGAACTCGCGCGCGCCGCCGCCGTCGACACCATCGACGGGCGCTTCCAGCTCGAAGGCCTCTATCGCGACTCCCAGAACGGCGGACTGTTCGCCGAGTGCTTCACCGGCCGCACCTTCGCCGTGGCCCCCGGCGGCGCCGAGCCGGAGCTCGAGCGCATCTGGACCGAGGCGGCGCCGTCGCGCGACGCCCAGCTCTACTTCCAGATCGTCGGCCGCTTCACGACCGATGGCGAAATCGGCGTCGACAGCGTGGTCAACTTCAAGCGCGAGGCGACGGCCTGCCCGCCGCTTGCGCCACGCAGCGCCGCGCTGCGCGGCACCGAATGGCGCGTGCTCGAGATCGATGGCGGCAGACCGGCCTTCGGCGAGGGCCGGCGGCGGCCGACGCTGACGCTCGACGACGACGGAAAGTTCGCGGCAACGACGGGCTGCAACAGCCTAGCCGGTCAGTATGCCCTCGACCCCGACGGCGTGCGCTTCATCGCCGGCCCCATGACCCTGATGGCCTGTCCGCCGCCATCCGACGACGTCGAACGGCGTTTCATCGACGCGTTGGCCGCCGTCACGAGCGCGCAGATCGCCGCCACGACGCTCGACCTCATGGATGCCGCCGGCAAGCGCCGCCTGCGGCTGGAAGCGCGCGGCCGCTAGGGTTCCGCTGCAGGATCGGCCCGCAGCACCAGCATCCTGCCGTCGGCGTCGAGGCCGATGCGCAGAAACGGCACGTCGGCCGGCGTCAGTCCGCTGAATTCGCGGTCGATCTCGTCGAACAGGCGGAGATAGAGCTTCCACTCGACCATGCCGGGCTCGATCGGCACGCGGGCAGGCTCGCGCCAATCAAGCGCCCGGACGCCGCTCTGCAGGATCTGTTCGACGGGCCGGTCGCGCACCAGCGTCGCCTCGAAGCGGCCGATGGTGGCGGTCCGCGCCAGACGCGTGACCGGCCGGGCGATCACCGCGACGCAGATCTGCCGCGAGTCCTCCTCAGGCACGAACTCGACCGACCCTCCGTTCAAGGTCGGATCGCCGACGTCGTCCAGCCAGCCCAGACGCTCGACGATGACGACACGGCGCCGTTCCTTGTCGAAGCTCCACCCCGCCGGCGGATCGAAGCATCGTCTGACGGTCCGCGTCTCGCCAGCCGGCGCGCGCGACAGAATCTCAGGCGACACCAGCGTATTCGATTCGAGTTCCGTCGTGCGCACCCGCTGGTCGAGCGCGAAGGATCCTGGACGGTCGGGCAGAACCGTGAACAGCAGCTGGAACGTCGCCGTGCGCGATCCGCGACGGACGATCAAGGTTCCAGAGGCGAACGTCGTACGCGCGGCTTCATTGGCGAAGGCGCTGCGCGGCACGGCAAATCGCAGCCGCTCCGGCGCGAGAGTGGCATTGCCGCGCCAGGTGCCGATCGCCAGGACCGGCGGCGGCCCGCTGCCCGACGCAAGATGTACGCCGACGACTTCGATGGCGACCGGCGGATCGTCGTCCCCAGCCGACGCAAAATCGGGCGCATATCTTGGCACCGTCGGTGTGACTGCCGGCACACCCGCTGCGGCCGGACCGGGGCGGTTATCGAGCCGCAAGGCGCCATCCTGCGGCCTTGCCCCAGGCGCGCCTGGCGACAAGGTGAGTTCACCAGTGGCGCGGCGCGGCGGCACGAAGCCCGGGTCATAGGCCAGTACGGCCGGCGCATCGTCCAGACCCGCAATCCCGTCGAGTTGGACGGCAGCCACGTCGGCCGCGCGTCGGGCGGCGAGGCGGGTGCCGACGCCGGGCCAGTCGATGGCGTCCTTGATGGCGGCATTCAGCGAATCGACCTCGGCAAAGAGCTGGCGGCGAGAATCTGGCAGACGATCGAAAGTGCGATCGGCATCGACTTCGTACCGTGCCGCCAGCGCATCCGTGAGAAGACTGGCGATGCGAAACGACGACAGCAGACCGATTCTAGCTTCGCCATCGGCGCGCGCCTGCAGACTGGCGCGTTCAGCGCGAAGGGCCGCAAGCCTCTCGCCGACCGTGGCACCGCCCGCAGGCGCCTCGGCACGCACGAACACGATGACGATGGCGACACTCACCACGCAGAGCAGGCTCGCCAGAACCACCATCCAGCGGGAGCGCCTTGCGTCCTCGGTCGGTCTCAGGCCAGCCGTCATGCAACAGATTCTAACACGGCCGCCGATGATGATACTGGCGGCGGGCCGTCAGTACGAGAATAGCACCGGCAACGGCGAATTGAGGATGAGATGCCGCGTCATGCCGCCAAATATCATCTGGCGCAAGCGGCTTTGTGTATAGGCGCCCTTCACGATCAGATCGGCGCCGCTGGCGATCGCAGTATCGACGATCGTCTGCCCGGCCGATCGCGAGCCGGGCTTGGCATGCTGACTGGTGACGTTGAGTCCGTGACGCTTGAGCGACTCCGCGATCTCCGCCGATGTCGGCCCCGGCACCATGGCGCCATCGACGCTCAGCACCTCGATCGCTTCGGCGTCGGACAGAACCGGCATCGCCAGAGAGATGGCCCGAGCGCTCTCGGTGGAACCGTTCCAGGCGAACAGGATCCGCCGACCGACCAGCCCGTCGGCGCCCGGCGGCACGACCAGCACCGGGCGGCCCGAGTCGAACAACGCCGTTTCGAAGACGCTCTCCGGCATCTTCGGCAGCGCACCAGGCTGCGGCATGACGATCAGATCATAGGCCCGCCCAATGGTGCCGATCGCGGTGGGCCCGCTGTCGTCCGCCGAGCGCCATTCGGAGGTCAGGCCCTGCACACGCTGCTCGAAGGCCTGCTTCACGGCCGTCACGCGCTGGCGTTCCTCGGCATCCTCGGCAAGTCCACCGCCGATCGGCGCACCCATGCCGGCATCCGCCCATGCCATGCTCATCACGCCATAGGACGGCGGTTCGAGGCCGACCAGTCTGGCATTGAATTTTCGGGCGATCTTGGCCGCCAAATCGAACGCAGACGGATCTTCGGCCGTCCAGGCCATTGCCAAAATCGATTTCATGACGCGCCCTCCCTGATGGCAAACGATAACACGAGGCTTGGCGGCATCGGTCCTTCAAACTGCCCAGCGACGCCAAGCCTCAAGCAGGAATAAGTTGATACAATTCGTGCGTTGAAACAGCGTTTTAGATCAATATGTTAAGATCAATACCTCAGCTATTTATTGAGGTAGGGGCGCATATCGGCCCCAGCAATTGTGTCGATCACTCCGACAGTCCCCAGAACTTCGGCGGGGCGGTCGCCGCAGGCGCCAAGCTAAAGAGCCGTCTTTTCCTTTGGAGATACACATGCTGTCCATTTTCCGTCGCCTCATGAAGAACGATCGTGGCGCCACCGCCATCGAGTATGCGCTGATCGCCTCGCTGATCGCCGTCGCCGCCATTACGGCGATGACCACGGTCGGTGGCAAGATCACCAACAAGCTGAACACCGTCGGCAACTCGCTGTAGTCGAGTCTCTTCTCGATCAGGGAATGGGCGGTCCGGTCACGGACCGCCCAGAGGTTATCTCCACACCAAGGCAAGTCTTGCCAATCGGGAGGCCTAGATGCTGTCTGTTTTTCGTCGCCTCGCAAGAAACGACAAGGGTGCGACCGCCATTGAGTACGCGCTGATTGCCTCGCTGATCGCTGTTGCCGCCATCACGGCGATGACCACGGTCGGCGGCAAGATCACCAACAAGCTGAATGAAGTCGGCAACTCGCTGACCTAGTCGGGTCGTTGCCTCAAGAAAAATGGGCGGCCCAGCGATGGGCCGCCCATTTGCTTTGGTGATCGGGGCGGCAACGTAGACAAAGGCGCGGCCGTCGCCCATTTCAGCGCTACGGGCACTCTTTTGGGAGCGAGCCGCAAATATGCGCCGCTGACGCCACACTCCGCCACAGTGACAGAAAAACTAGCATAAACCTGCGGAATCTGCAACTAAAAAATCAGGCGATCTGCGCCGCCCTGGCCACGATCCAGGCAAACCTGTCGGAAAGGGCGGCAAGCGTGATCCGGTTGATGACCGCCGCTTCGATGGTCGCGCCGCCTGTGGCATCCGGCAGGTCCCGTGTCGCCACACTGTCGGCGGCGATGGTGCTCATGAAGCCCTGATCGGTGGCGGCCCGCACGGTTGCGGAAACGCACATGTGGGTCATAAATCCGCCGACGATCAGGTTCTTGCGGCCGCTCCCGGCGAGCTGCTTGCCAAGATCCGTCCCGGCAAAGGCATTTGGCAGGCCTTTGTCGATGACCGGCTCGCCGGCCCGCGGCGTCAACGCCGACACGATCTCATAGCCAGTCGACGCCGGGTTAAAGGCCTTGCCCTTCGACTGATGTCGCACATGCACGACCGGCGCGCCCGCCACGCGGGCCCGCTCGAGCAACACTGCCAGAGCGTCAATCGCCGGCTGAACGCCGGCCAGTGGCAACAGTCCGTCCGTGTATTCCCTCTGGGCATCGATGATGAGCAGGACTCCATCGGCCATTGTCGCCGGCGCCGGTGTCGCGCCGGCCATCTGCAGCATGGTCATTGCCATGGTGTTTCCTCTACTACGCTACGGTTGTATGGACGCTAGGTACATCAACGCCCAAGACGACCCGTTTGGCAAGACCTACGTCGACCAGATCGAAGTGAACCGTGCTGGAGAGCATCCTGCACTGCCGCCGCGACAACACGGTCGATTGCTGCTTCCCAACGATACCGCAGCCTTCCGACACTGACACCGAACTCCCGCGCCAGCCGCGGCCACGGTACGCCCCCGGCGCGCGCCCAGACGATGCGTCGTTCGGCGGCGTCGAGCGGCCGCAGCCACGGCAGCACGCGGTCAAGTTCGGAAATCGCCTCTGCTCTCGGCGGAATTCGCGTCGTGTCGGACGACGAGCAGGGGTCAATGCCGGCCGACGCCATCAGGATGGCTTGCCACGGCGACTGTTCCAGCGCCGGCCGGCCGTTCCGCGGGATCGGCAGACGCTGCAAGGTGTCGGCCGCCCGTTCAAGCGCGGCGATCACCGCGCGCCGGACCTCGGCGAAGCTGAGATCAGCGGTCATGGCCGCCTCCACTCGCTTCGATTTCGGCCAGCACCTCGGCGAACAGCCGGTCTGCCGCGACACCCAGGCCACGCGCCGCCTCGCGTGCCAGTGGCCGCGCCATGAGCGGCAGGACATCGACAGGGCGGAGCCCCATCTTGACCGCAAGCAGCCGGGCGATCTGAACGCCGTGGTCGTTCGCAGCGGCGGCACGCCCTGCGATCAGCGTCGCCAGGCGCCGGGTCGGCAGTTGATCGTAAAGTTTGGGATAGGACATCCTCACCTCCTGTCGGCAGGAGTATAGGATTCCTTTAGTTTGTCAATCGTACAATTCCTAGTAGACGAAACGCCCGTCAGCTGGCAAAATGCCGGCACTATGGATGCACCCCGCAAAGTGTTGGTCGACACGCTGGCACGCCGGCCCGACCTCGATCTCAAGAACCTGTCGCTGGCGATCGGCCGTAATCACGCCTATCTCCAGCAGTATTTGATGCGCGGCTCGCCCCGCGAGTTGCCGGAAGCGGCACGACACGGCCTGGCTCCCCTTCTCGGAGTCTCGCCGGACGACCTGCGATCGACCGCACCGCCGCCCGGCGCCGGCGGCCGATTCGAAGGTGACGTCCGGAATGTCGGAGCACTGCGCGCTGCGGACCGTGCCGATCTGCCGGTCTATGCGTCGGCCGAAGGCGGCGGCGGAGCCATCATCATCACCAGCGAACCGATCGACTTCGTGCGCCGGCCCGAGCCACTGCTTTCGGTCCGAGACGGCTACGGCTGCTACGTCATCGGCGACAGCATGAGCCCGGCCTACGAGCAGGGCGATCTGCTGCTCGTCCACCCGGGCCGGCCCGTGCGCCCCGGCGACGATTGTGTCTTCGTCCGTGACCAAGGCGACGGTACCCAGCAGGCGCTGGTCAAGCGCCTGCTGCGGATTACCGCGGAGAAATGGCGGGTGCGCCAGTTCAATCCGGCCAAGGACTTCGACCTCGATCGCAGCCAGTGGCAGAAGGTCCAGCTGATCGTAGGCAAGTACGCCCGTTAGCCTATCGCTTGACGGTCTTTAGGAGAACATCCTATCATACCCTATCGCAATCGAGCGGAGGGAAGATGGATAGCGCCTATTATCTCATCGTCGAGCGGCACGTCGACGGCCAGCGCCTTCGAACGCTTGATGAATGCAGCGGACCGGACGAACTGGTGCGCGACGCCGCCGACTATGAGGCCGGGGAGTATCCCGGCCGCTGGGTGGGCGCGCTCGAGCTGTCGTTCGACGCTTCGGGACGGCTGACAGCGGCGTCTCCTGTGGACGACATCGCGGTCGGCGTGCATGCCGAGCTCCGGGCTCGGACCGACTGGCGCCGCCGCCAAACAGCACTTGATCGCTGGGCGGCGGGATAGGCGCCTGTCAGGAGATGGGGCAATGAAGGCGATCATTGTGGGCGGCGGCATCATGGGCCTCTGCGTGGCGTGGGGGTTGGCGCGCGGCGGCCATGAAGTCGAACTGTTCGAACAGGGCTCCCTGCCCAACCCGCTGGCTTCTTCGATGGACGAGCATCGCCTCATCCGTCACCCCTACGGCGAACATGTCGGCTACGCACGCCTGATCGATGAAGCCTACGACGCCTGGGAGTTGCTTTGGCGCGACCTCGGGCAACGTCTCTATGCCGCCACGGGTACCCTGGCCCTGACCGGAAACGGTGCCGACTGGGCCGAGCGCTCGGCGTCGGCCCTGGCCAGCATCGGCAAACCCATGTCGGCTCTGCCGATCGACGAGCTGCCGCGGCGCTTCCCGATGATCGAAACCAAAGGCGTCGAACGTGCCTTCTGGATCGATACGGGCGGCGTTCTGTTCGCGCAGGACATCGTCGCCGCGCTGGTCCGGCACCTCGCTCGACTGCCCCTGGTTCGGTTGCATCCCGGCACGCCGATCCGCTCGGTAGATCTCGAACGGGGCCGGGTCATCACGGCAGGCGGCGCCGTCCATGACGCCGATGTCGTCGTGGTGGCTGCCGGCGCCTGGGTCGGGCGGTTGCTGCCCGCGCTGGCGACGAGACTGGTCCCGTCACGCCAGGTCGTCATCTACTTCGACCTGCCGGCCAAGGATCGCACTGCCTGGTCCAAGGGGCCGATGATCATCGAGAAGACCGGCGACGTCGGGCTCTACCTGGTGCCCCCGATGGAGGGGCGCGGCCTCAAGGTCGGCGACCATGAATTCAGCCGATCGGGCGATCCGACGGCCGAGCGCGCAGCAAGCGAGGACGACATCCGCCCCCTGCTGGAACGCTGCCGCAGCCTGCTGCGCGGTTTCGAGCGCTGGCGGACCGACCGGCTGAAAGCCTGCTTCTACACCGTCACGGCGGACGAGCGTTTCGTCGTCGAGAAACAAGCCGCGCACGGCTGGGTGATGTCCCCCTGCTCCGGCCACGGCTTCAAGTTCGGCGCCCTGATGGGACTCGAACTCGCCCGCACGCTCGCCTCGGGCCGCGACGCCACGGCCCATGCAAGATGGGCGGCTGGTCTGGAAGCGACCGCATCGACCTGACAAAATGCCCTGAACTCAGGAAAGAGAGACCGACATGGCAACCGCCAAGCGCACCTCAGGCGCGCCGAAAGCGACCGGGCTGCGCCAAGGCCTCGCCACCTATGGCGATGCGGGCTTCTCGCTGTTCCTGCGCAAGGCCTTCATCAAGGCGGCGGGCTACACCGACGACGCGCTCGACCGGCCCATCGTGGGCGTCACCAACACCTTCAGCGACTTCAACCCCTGCCACGGCAACGTCCCCGACCTGATCGAGTCGGTGAAGCGCGGCATCCTTCTACAGGGCGCGCTGCCGATGGTGTTTCCCACCATCTCGATTCACGAGAGCTTCTCGCATCCGACCAGCATGTACCTGCGCAACCTGATGGCGATGGATACCGAGGAGATGGTGCGCGCGCAGCCGATGGATTCCGTCGTCATGATCGGCGGCTGCGACAAGACCCTGCCGGCCCAGCTCATGGCTGCCGCCAGCGCCGACCGTCCCACCATCGTGCTGCCTGTCGGCCCCATGCTGGTGGGTCACTTCAAGGGCGAGGTCCTGGGCGCCTGCACCGACTGCCGCCGCCTGTGGGGCCAGTATCGTGCCGGCACCTTCTCGGAGCGGGATATCCAGCAGGTGAGCGAACGGCTGGCGCCAACCAAGGGCACCTGCATGGTGATGGGCACTGCCAGCACCATGGGCTGCATGGTCGAGACTCTGGGCATGGGCCTTCCCGGTAGCGGCTCGATCCCGGCCACGCATTCCGACCGCCTGCGCATCGCCGAAGCCACCGGCAAGCGCGCGGCCGAGATGGCCAGGAGCGGCGGGCCGAAGCCCAGCGAGATCATGACCAAGGCTGCCTTCCGCAATGCGCTTACCGTGATGCAGGCGATCGGCGGCTCGACCAATGCACTGGTCCATCTCACCGCCGTTGCGCGCCGACTCGGCATCCGGATCGACCTGGAAGAGTTCGACGCCATCGGCCGGAACGTGCCGGTGCTGGTCGACCTCAAGCCGTCGGGCGACCACTACATGGAGCATTTTCACTGGGCCGGCGGCAACTCGCGCCTGATGAAGGAGATTCGCGGCACGCTCGACGAGACGGCGATGACCGTGAGCGGCCACACGCTGAAGCAGGTCATCGACAAGGCCGAAATGGTCCCCAACCAGACCGTCATCCGGACGCCCAAGAATCCGATCAAGCCGACCGGCGGCATGGCCGTACTGCGTGGCAACCTCGCGCCGCGCGGCGCGGTCATCAAGCATTCGGCCGCCTCGCCGGCACTGCTGACGCACACCGGCCGTGCCGTGGTCTTCGATTCGCTTGAAGATCTGGCGCTGCGCGGCGACGATCCGAAGCTCGACGTGAAGGCCGACGATATCCTCGTGCTGCGCAATGCCGGAGCCAAGGGTGCACCCGGCATGCCGGAGGCCGGCTCCTTTCCGATTCCGATGAAGCTCGCGCGCGCCGGCGTGAAGGACATGATCCGCATCTCCGATGCACGCATGAGCGGCACGGCCTTCGGCACCATCGTGCTGCATGTCTCGCCCGAAGCGGCGAACGGCGGGCCACTCGCCCTTGTGAAGAACGGCGACCGCATCACGCTCGATGTACCCAAGCGCAAGCTCGAACTGCTCGTGTCGACTGCCGAGCTCGCCAAGCGGCGCAAGGCCTGGAAGGCGCCGCCGCCACATCCCGGAAGCCATCGCGGCTATGCCAGCCTCTATTTCGATACGGTGCTGGAGGCTGACGAAGGCGTGGATTTCGATTTCCTGGGACAGGCGGGCGGGAAGCGCTAGCGGATGGCCGACACCAAGCTCCCGAGAATCTCCGTCGTCGTCACGTGCTACAATTGCCGTGACTATATCGGCGATGCGATCCGCTCGGTGGCCCGTCAGACACTGCGCGACTTCGACTGCGTCATTGTCGACGATGCCTCGACCGACGATTCCACGGCCGTCATTCGCCGCACGCTCGACGAGCTCGCCGACCCGCGCTTCTCGCTGATCCGGCTCGACAAGAACGTCGGGCAGACCGGCGCGACCCGCCGCGGACTGGCGGCCACGCAGGCGACGTTCGTCTGCTTTCTCGATTCAGACGACCTCTGGAATGAAGACTTTCTTGAACGCCATCTCGCCGCACATCTCAACGAATCCTACGCGGTGGGCTTCACGGCCTGCAACGCGCGGCTGATCGACAGCCAGGGCGCCTTGATCGCAGGCTGCGTTTACTGGTTCGGCAAGGATCGTGCCCGCGTCGATCGCGACCAGGCCTTCGCGCCGATCGATCCGGCCCGGGTGCCCCGCCTCGATGCCGCACGTGGTGTCGCCAGCTGGCAGACGCAGACACCCTACCGCCTCTATACCAAGCGTGCCGTGCATTGGGTCTGGGTCAGCACATCGTCGATGATGTTTCGCCGTTCGTTGATCGACCTCGTCTTCCCCGACGATGACGAGGCGTTTCGCCTGCACATGGATTTCTACATCGTCGTTATGGCGCAGATGGTCGCGGGATCCCTGCTGATCGACGAGGCGCTCTACTCCTATCGGCTGCATGGCCGCAACGGTGCGGCCGACAACCCGGTCCTGGGCGGCCGGTTGCATCTGTCCAGCAAGAACTGGGGCGACACCCATGGCCGGATGCTGGATCGCATGCTTTCGGCCATGTCTCGCGACCGCGAGAGATTCGTGACCGCATTGGGCGAGCGCCAGTATCGGCGCATGGTGCTGCGCATGCGGGCTGCGCGGCACAATCCCCTGGTAGGATGGATGCTGATCGTCCGGAGCTGGCTGGTCTGACCCACCCCTGAGGTCGATGCTCTACGACGTGTGGCCGGCAATGAAGTCAGCGATCCCGGCGATATCATCTCGGCGAAACCACGGCAGGGCCGTGTCGGCCGGCCTGCCGTCTGCAGCGATCGCCACGATGGCGGGATCGCTCGCTGCCATCGGCTCACCACCATGGGCCCGCACCTCGATCTTGGGATGGGCTTCGCGTTTAAAGCCCTCGATCAGGACGAGATCGACCGGAGACAGTCGCGCCAGAACTTCGGCGAGCGACGGTTCGGGCTGTTCGCGCATGATCGCGTAGCGCCGGCCGCCAACCAGCGCCACCTCGCTGGCGCCAGCCACGCGGTGACGGAAGGAATCACGCC
>JAIETA010000173.1 GCA_019745575.1 Reyranella sp.
GTTCCGGAGGCGACGGTGGGGGCCGGCACGGTGCTGACACCCGGTCAACTCGACCGGGCGCAAGCTGCTGGGGCGCGGTTCGCCGTCAGCCCGGGTTGTACGCCGGCGCTTGCCGCGGCCGCGGCGGCCGTGAAGCTGCCCCTCTTGCCGGGCGTGCAGACGGTATCGGAGGCGATGACGTTGGCCGAGCATGGCTTTCGGTTCCTGAAGTTCTTCCCCGCCGGTGCGGCCGGCGGCCTGGAGTGGCTGAGGTCGGTCGCTGCGCCCCTTACCGGAATCCGCTTCTGCCCGACCGGAGGCATAGGGGCCGACAACGCGGCGGCCTTTCTCGCGCTTTCCAATGTAGTTTGCGTCGGGGGATCGTGGGTGGCGCCTCGGGCGGCGGTGACGGCCGGCGACTGGGCTTCGGTCGAGCGGCTTGCCGCCGCGGCCGCCCGTCTCAAACGACCCTAGCGTTGCCGGCGGAAAGGTGCTTCAACGTCGTCGGAGGAGCGCGGTCCGCATCGATGAAAAAGCTGGCTATCGCCACGGTTGCCCTGGTTGCCGCGGCCACGGGAATTGCCCGGGCCGATTCGGTTCTGGTCCTCAATTCGGATGAAGCATCGTATAGCGTGCTGAGCCGAAGCAGCCGGACCGAGATCGCGCGGCATCCGGTCGGCCGCGAGCCGCATCACCTGATCGTCACGCCGGACGGCAAAGAAGTGCTGATCGGCTCGACGGTCACCAACGAGCTTCTGGGCCTCGACATCAAGACCGGCGAGCGCCGGCGCATCGTCAAGGACATCATCGATCCCTACCATCTCGGCTTCAGCCCCGACGGCAAATGGTTCGTCACCGCCGCCTATCGTCTTGACCATGTCGACATTTTCCACGCCGACGGTTTCCGTCTCGCCGGGCGGATCTTTATCGACGGTCTGCCGAGCCACATGGCGTTCGACAAGGATTCAAAGACCGTTTTCGTGACCTTGCAGCAGAGCGGGCGGCTTGCCGCGTTCGACCTCCAGACGCAGGCCCTGAAGTGGAGCATGCCGGTCGGCAATGCGCCCGCCGGCGTCATCATGCTTCCCGACGACAAGCGGTTGCTCGTGGCCCTCACCGGTGAAGACGGCATCGTCATCGTCGATCCCAGGAGCGGCGCCCTGCAGGGCAACCTTCAGACCGGCAAGGGCGCGCACAATTTCTGGCCGAAGGGCGATGGCCGGCACTACTTCCTCAGCAACCGCGTCGAGGGAACGGTGGTCCTGCTCGACACCGAGCAGATGAAGGTCGTGGCCAGCGTCCGCATTCCGGGCGGCCCCGACTGCATGGACATCACGCTGGACGGCAAGGAGCTCTGGGTGACGCAGCGCTTCCTGCGGCGGGTCGCCGTGATCGACATCGAGCAGATGAAGATGGTTGCCAGCATTCCGGTCGGCAAGTCGCCGCACGGGGTGTTCATGTTGAGGCCCGGCCCCACGGCGGGCCAGGGGCCGCTGCGCGCCGTCTCGACCTCCGGCGAGACCCGGTAGGGCGCAGCAATGCGCGACCTGATCGACATCTGGGTCGGAACGCAGACCTGGATCTTCGAGACCCTGGTGTCGCCGCTGATGTTCCACTTCGGCCTGATGGCCTGGTACGAGCCGGGCTACAACGCCGTCGAATACGTCATGCTGGGCGTGATCCAGATCCTGGTCATCGCCGTCGGCATGCGCTTCTTCGAGCGCCGCTGGCCGCTCGAGCGGCCGAGCGGAGACGACCGGCTGGTCGGCGTCGACCGGGTCTACACGCTCCTGAACAAGCTCGGCATCGTGCCGCTCGCAATCTTTGTCGTCACCTATCCCATCGTCACGCACATCGAGCTGCAGATCCGCACCTGGGGCTACGCGCCGCCGAGCCTCGAGCGGCTGCTGCCGTGGCTGGGCGACAGCGCGCTGGCCTCCTTCCTCGTCTACTTCGCACTCTACGATTTCGCGGCCTACTGGCTGCATCGCGCACAGCACGCCTTTCCCTGGTGGTGGGCGCTGCACAGCCTGCACCACAGCCAGCGGCGCATGACGGTCTGGACGGACGATCGCAACCATGTGGTCGACGACCTCCTGATAACGCTCGCCCTGGTGCTGTTTGCCCAGGTGGTCGGCGTCCAGCCGGGCGACTATGTCATCATCCTCATGGTCGGTCGCCTGATCGAGAGCTGGTCGCACGCCAACGTCGACGTGAGCTTCGGCCGGCTGGGCAGCCGGCTGCTGGTCGGGCCGCGCTTCCACCGGCTGCATCATGCGCTCTCGAACCCGCAGGAACGCCACATCCAGGACCACAATTTCGCGCCGGTCTTCCCGATCTGGGACATCCTGTTCGGGACCGCGATCTACGACGATCGCAACCGTCCGACAGGTGTCGACGACCCCACCGTAGACGCCGACAACGGCCGCGGCTGGCTTGCCCAGCAGGCCACGGTGTTCTGGCGCTTCGCCCGCGCTCTGGTCCCGAGATTCAGGCGCGCGACAGCGCTCTGACGACGTCGGCCTGGCGCGGTATGGGGGCCACCGCGCCATAGCCCGTGGTCGACAGAGCGGCCGCGGCGTTGGCGTAGCGGGCCGCCGTTTCGGCATCGTCTCCGGCCAGCAGGCGGGCAAGGAACGCCCCGTCGAACGTATCGCCGGCGCCGGTCGCATCGACGGCCTCGACGCGCAGCGGGGCGACGCGGATCCGCCGCTGCGGGGTCGCAACGAGGACGCCGTCTGCGCCCATTTTCAGCGCCACGATGGTCGGGCCGAGGCCGAGGTAGAAGTCGGCGATCGCCTCGGCTGACTGCAGTCCGGTGAGCTGGCGCGAATCGTCGAGGCTGGGCAGCGCGATGTCGCAACGGGCGAAGGTGGCGTCGATCGCGGCGCGGGCGCTGTCGAGGCCCCACAGCCTCAGCCGCAGGTTCGAATCGTAGGACACCCGCACGCCGGCGGCGCGCGCCACCTCGATGGCTGCGTCGCAGGCCGCCCGGGCGCTGGCACTGATCGCCTGGCTGATCGCCGACAGGTGGAGCAGGCGGGCGCCGGCGATGTAGTCGCGCGCCAAGTCGTCCGGCGCCATCAGGGACGCCGCGGAGTTCTTGCGCAGGAAGTCGAACGTATGGCCGCTTTCGCCATGGGTCACGAAATAGACGCCGGTCGGCGCCGTCGGATGCCGCGCCACACGGCTGGCATCGACGCCCTCGGCCTTCCACAGGTCGAGGAACGCATCGCCCATCCAGTCGCGGCCGAGGCTGGTCAGGTAGCCGACCGAAGCGCCCTGGCGGGCCGCGGCGATCGCTGCATTGGACGTGTCGCCGCCAAACCCCTGCAGCCAGGTCCGGCCGTCGCCGTGGCGCGGCCGGTTGAACTCGATCATTGGCTCGCCGAGGCAGACGATTGCAGGAGGGCGGGACATTGCGCCCGAGGTGTCCCACGGCGCCGGCCGATCCTCAAGAGAGAGGCTGGACTTCGCCGGCACCTTCTCCCAGGGTTGCGCGAAAGCATCGGGAGGGACGCAAGGAATGGCCGCGAAAAACAAGACCAAGGGCACGCGCCGGCTGCGCAGCCGCGAATGGTTCGATGCGCCGGGCGACCCGACGATGGCCGCGCTCTATCTCGAACGCTACATGAACTTCGGCCTGACGCTCGCCGAACTGCGCAGCGGCCGGCCGATCATCGGCATCGCCCAGACCGGCAGCGACCTGTCGCCCTGCAACCGCCACCATATCGATCTGGCGTCGCGGGTGCGCGACGGCATCCGCGACGCCGGCGGCATTCCCATAGAATTTCCGGTCCATCCCATCCAGGAGACCGGCAAGCGGCCGACCGCGGCGCTCGACCGCAACCTGGCCTATCTCAGCCTGGTCGAGTGCCTGTACGGCTATTTCTTCGACGGCGTCGTGCTGACCACCGGCTGCGACAAGACCACGCCAGCCATGATCATGGGCGCGGCGACGGTCAATATTCCGGCCATCGTCTTGTCGGGCGGGCCGATGCTCGACGGCCATTTCGCCGGCGGCCTCGCGGGTTCGGGGACCATCGTGTGGTATGCCCGCCAGGAGCTGGCGGCCGGCCGCATCGACATGGAGAAGTTCGTCGAGATGGTGGCCTCCAGCGCCCCCAGTGTCGGCCATTGCAACACCATGGGCACGGCACTCTCCATGAACAGCATGGCCGAGGCGCTCGGCCTGTCGCTCACCGGCTGCGCCGCCATCCCCGGTCCCTACCGCGAGCGCGGCCAGATCGCCTACGAGACCGGCAAGCGCATCGTCGACATGGTGTGGGAGGACCTGAAGCCGTCGGACATCCTGACCCGCAAGGCTTTCGAGAATGCCATCGTGGCGGCAAGCGCGCTCGGCGCCTCGACCAACTGCCCGCCGCACATCAACGCCA
This sequence comes from Reyranella sp., assembly GCA_019745575.1. Lineage (GTDB taxonomy): Bacteria > Pseudomonadota > Alphaproteobacteria > Reyranellales > Reyranellaceae > Reyranella. Next base: position 4,377 of record JAIETA010000173.1, read on the forward strand.
TCGCCAGGCACATTGGCGTAAAACTGGTCAACGAGGACTGGGACCGCATCGGCTACGACATCCCGCTGCTGGTGAACTGCATGCCGGCCGGCAAGTATCTCGGCGAGGCGTTCCATCGGGCGGGCGGCGTGCCGACCGTGATGCGCGAACTGCTGCGCAAGAAGAAGCTCCACGGCGATGCGCTCACGGTCACCGGCCGGACGATGGCGCAGAATCTCAGGGATGCCGCGCCGGCCGACGGCGAGGTGATCAAGACCTACGACAAGCCGATGCTGGAGACCGCAGGCTTCGCCGTTCTGACCGGCAACCTGTTCGACTCGGCCATCATGAAGACCTCGGTCATCTCGCCCGAGTTCCGCAAGAAGTACCTGGAGCGCAAGGGCGACAGGAACGCCTTCGAGGGTACCGCGATCGTGTTCGAGGGGCCGGAGGACTATCACCACCGCATCAACGATCCCAAGTTGCCGATCGACGAGAACAGCATCCTGTTTATCCGCAACGCCGGACCCGTGGGCTATCCCGGGGCAGCCGAGGTGGTGAACATGCTGCCGCCCGACCGTCTGGTGAAGGGTGGCGTGCTGTTGCTGCCCTGCGTCGGCGACGGCCGTCAGAGCGGCACGTCGGCCAGCCCGTCGATCCTGAATGCCTCGCCCGAAGCCGCCGTCGGCGGTGGGCTGGCGCTGCTCAGGACCGGCGACAAGGTTCGGGTCGACATCGGCAAGCGGCGGGCCGACATCCTGGTCTCGGCCGCCGAACTCGCCAAACGGCGGGCTGCCTGGAAGCCCAATGTCGTGGCCAGCCAGACGCCATGGCAGGAACTGCAGCGCAAGGTGGTGGGCCAGCTGGCCAGCGGGGCCTGCCTCGATTTCGCGGTCAATTACCAGAAGATCGCCCAGACCAAAGGAGTGCCCAGGCACTCCCATTGAGGGCGCGGCCTATCGGAACAGGCGCTGCTCGACCGAGACGGGCAGGTCGGCCCGGTGGATCAGGACGATGGCCCATGGCGAGGTGGGCTGGCCGACCGGCCGGCTGGGCGGCGGCAGGCTGGTGGCCGCGGGGGGCGGGCCGCCTGGCGGCGCGAAGCCCGTCGCGCCGGCGACACTGCTGCCTGGCGCGAGCGCCGTACCGCCGCTCACCGGACGGGATGTCGTGCGCTGGGCCAGCATGACCTCGGCCGGCATGCGCTCCTCGAACACGATCACGATGCGGTCGCGCCGCCGGCTGGTCGAGATGACGTTGACCGAGTAGCCCTCGCCGTTGCGGCGACCGAGGAAGATGCCGACGGCGTTCATGCGGCCCGGCTCGAACATGTCGGGGGGCGGCAGGCCGACCCGGCTCCACAGGGAGCGCCACTCGCCCAGCGTGCCCGCGACGACGTGCTCGGTTTGGCGGGTGTTGGCGCTGACGCCGTGCCAGTGGCGGGTTTCCACGGATTGGGCCATCGCCCCAGCCCCTGCGACGAGCAGGAGGCCGGTGGCAAAAAGGCCGGCATGCACGAAGCGCCGGCGCGCCACGGCTGTCGATGTCCGGGAGATCGGCTTGTTACTCAACCGCACGGCAGGATCTCACAGGGCCCCGAAACTTCCTTGAAGGGATGACGCAAATAGCTCTGACACTTTGGCCCAAATGCGGCCGAGGCAGGTCATCCGGGGTGCCGGACCGTATCAATGGTCACTGCATGTTGCATTCGTGCAACACATCGGCGTGGAGAGCGGCCCGGTCCGGCGTATGATCGGCTCGAGCAGGAGGGGAAGACCGCGATGACGGCAAGAATGGACGACCAGAGCGTGGCGCAGCGCGTGCTCGACCACATCGCCAACGGCACGACCGATGCCGGCCAGGACATCTGGCGCGAGCCGGTCGCGAACTACCGCTCCGAGGCACGGCTGGCGGCGGAGATCGCGCAGGTCTTCAGGCGCTCGCCGACGCCGTTCTGCCCGTCGGCGGCGCTGCCCGAGGCCGGCTCCTACGTGGCCCGCGAAGCGGCCGGCACGCCGATCGTTGTCGTGCGGGGGGCCGACGGCCGGGTTCGCGCGTTCCGCAACGCCTGCCGGCATCGCGGCATGCAGGTCGCCAGCGGCTCAGGCTGCAGCAAGGCCTTCGTCTGCCGCTATCACGGCTGGACCTACAACCTGGAAGGCAGGCTGCGCCACATCCCGCACGAAGAGGGCTTTCCCGGCTTCGACAAGGAGGCGCATCCGCTGGTGCCGGTCGCCGCGGAAGAACGACTGGGCCTCGTGCTGGTGAACCAGGATGGCCTGACGCCGCACGACGACTCCCTCGACGGCCTTGCCAGGCTGATCGGGCCGGACCAGCGCCTTTTCTCGAGCAGCGAACGCGACTTCGAGGTGAACTGGAAGATCCTGCTTGAAGGCTTCATCGAGGGCTATCACATCAAGTCGACCCATCCGGAAAGCTTCCTTCCCTATGGCTTCGACAACCTCAATGTCATCGACCTCTTCGGGCGGCACAGCCGGGTCACCTATCCGTTCCAACGCATCAAGAAGCTGGCCAAGGTGCCGCCGCAGGAGCGCCGCGTCGAGGGGCTGCTGACCAACGTCTACCACCTGTTTCCCAACGTGCTGATCACCGTGCTGTCGCGCCACACCAATGTCGTGATCCTCGAGCCGCTGGCGGTCGATCGCACGCGGCAGGTCACCTACGCCCTGACCAACGGCGGCGGCGACGATCCGGAGGCCCTGGCCGAGGCCAGGCGCGACGCCGCCTTCGTGGGCGACGTCGGGCTGGCCGAGGATCGTGCCGTCGTCCAGGCCATCCAGCGCGGTCTGGGCAGCGGTGCCAACGAGGTCTTCACCTTCGGAAGGTTCGAAAGCGCCATCGTCCACTTCCACCGCACCCTGACCGCGGCGCTCGGCCGATCCTAGTCGAGCGCGCAGGGCGTGACGCTAGCTGCGCTTGACCCTGTCCGCGGCGTTGGTCGACTGGATCTGCTCGCGGATGCGCTGCCAGTCGGCGTCGGTGTAGGCCATCATGTGGGCGAACGTGCCGTTGCCCATGATGCCCATGGCGCCGTCGATGGCGATGACCTCGCCGTTGATGTACTCGACTTCCTCGCTCATCAGGAAGGCCGCCATGTTGGCCAGCTCGCTCGGCCGGCCGACGCGGCCCATGGGATTGCGGGTGTTGTAGCGGCTGTCGTTGCCTTCCTGCAGCGGATTGAGCCGGGCCCAGGCGCCTTCGGTCGGGAAGGGGCCGGGCGCGACGGCGTTGAGGCGGATGCCGTGCCGGGCCCATTCGACGGCGAGGCTCTGGGTCATCACCGCGACGCCTGCCTTGGACATGGCCGAGGGCACCACGAACGGACTGCCGGTCCACACCCAGGTCGTCAGGATGCTGAGCACGCTCGCCTTGCGCTTCTCGGCGATCCAGCGTTTGCCGCAGGTATTGGTCATGTAGAATGTGCCGTGCAGCACGATGTTGGCGATCGCGTCGAAGGCGCGCGGGCTGAGATCCTTGGTCTGGGAGATGAAGTTGCCGGCGGCGTTGTTGACCAGCCCGTCGAGCGGGCCGGTCGTCCAGATCCGGTCGATCATTTCTTCGACCGCGGTGGCCACCCGGATGTCGACGATGTGGGTGTCGACGCGACGGCCCGGATTCTTGGCCATGACCTGCTTGGCGGTCTCCTCGAGGACGCCGCCGCGCCGGCCGCAGATCACGCAGTCGGCGCCCAGTTCGACGTACTTCTCCAGAATCATCCGGCCGATGCCGGTCCCGCCGCCGGTGATGAGGAAACGCTTTCCCTTGAACAGATCGGTCTTGAACATCGAACATTTCCCCCCGGCGGTGTGGACATGTCGTCTAGCTTGTGGCGGTCCGACCCCACAAGGCCTGTTGCGCCCGCGCCCGGGGGTGATAGGATTTCGAAATAACAACACGGGATCGTTGAATGACGACCCAACAGGGGGAAACGAGCGGGGACGCCGGTACGGTTGAGCTGCGTGGTAAAGTAAAGTGGTTCAACGCTGTCAAAGGGTATGGATTTCTCGCCCTCGACATCGATAACAGCGACGCGTTCCTGCATGTAACGACGCTTCGGCAATCCGGGCATGACGATCTCAAGCCCGGGGCGACGGTCGTCTGCGCCGGCGTGCGCGGCCCCAAGGGCTGGCAAGTCATGAAGGTGCTCGACGTCGATTCGTCGACCGCGGTGGCGAGCGCGCCCAAGCCGCCGCCGATTCCCGACGGCATCGCCATGGGTGAATACATCGTCGCCCTGGTCAAATGGTACAATAACGAACGCGGCTACGGCTTCGTCACCCGCGAGGCCGTCGACGGCGACATCTTCGTCCATGCCGCCGTCCTGCGCCGCCACGGCATGGAGTCGCTGGCGCCGGGCCAGAAGGTGATGATCCGCATCGCCGAAGGCCAGAAGGGCCTTCAGGTCGTCGAGATCCGGGCCGCCTGAGCCCGACTCACCTCACGTTGCGTAGGTAGCTGTCGGGCGCCGGCGCCTGCTTGATCAGGCCACGCTTCACCAGGAAGGCGGCGAACGTCTCGTAGCGTGCCGTATCGAGAGCCGTCGGATCGTCGGCCAGCAGCGGGATGGTGTCCTTCCAGGCCAGCCGGTTGAGCGGGCTGTCCAGTTCCTTGCCCGACTTCGAGAAGACGTTCCACGCCTCGGCCTGGTTGGCCTTCAGCCAGCTCGTCGCCTCGGCGAGCGCGGCCAGCAGCTTTCGCGTCCGCGCGACGTCGACCGTCTCGCGCTTGGCGATCACGATGAGCTCGTCGTAGACGGGCACGCCGTGCTTTTCGACCAGCCAGATGCGGCCGCGGGCCTTGTTCAGTTCAAGATCGTTCAGCTCGAAATTGCGGAACGCGCCGATCACGCCATCGACCTGCTTGCTCATCAGTGCCGTGGTCAGGGCAAAGTTGACGTTGATCAGCGTCACGTCCTTCAGCGTGAGGCCGGCGCTTTCGAGCATCGCACCCAGCAGCGCCTCGTCGAAGCCCGCGATCGAGTAGCCGATCTTGCGTCCCTTGAAGTCGGCCAGCGTCTTGACCGGCCCGTCCTCGAGGACGACCAGCGAATTGAGCGGCTGGGCGACGAGAACGCCGACCCGCACCAGCGGCAGGCCTTCGGCCACCAGCATCTGCAGCGTCGGCTGATACGAAACGGCGTAGTCGGCCTGGCCGGCGGCGACCAGCTTGGGCGGTGCGTTGGGATCGGCCGGCGCGATCAACTCTACCTCGAGGCCATGTTTGGCGAAGATGCCGCGCTGCTGGGCGATCACCAGAGCGGCATGGTCGGGGTTCACGAACCAGTCGAGCAGAACGCGAACCTTGTCCTGCGCCGCGGCCGGCAGGGCGATGCCCGCCAGCGCCAGGGCTGTCATCAGTCGAACCAGAAAGCGCATGATCAGTCTCCTTGAGGCAGGTGCCAGGGAACCAGGCGGCGGGCCACCCGGTCGGTCGTGTGGTAGAGCGCGAGGCCGAGCAGGCAGAGCAGCACGAGTGCGGCGAAGGCGAGCGGCGTCTGGCCGCGCGCCAGAGATTGCGTCATCAGGAAGCCCAGCCCGGCGCTGGCGCCGACCCACTCGCCGATCACCGCGCCGATCGGCGCCACGGCGGCGGCAATGCGCGCCCCCGAGGCGAAGGCGGGAAGGGCGGCGGGCAGGCGGATCTGCAGCAGGGTGGCGCGCGCCGGCGCGTCCATGGTGCGCGCAAGATCGAGCCAGCCGGGATCGGTGCGACGCAGCCCGTCGTAGAGCGTGCTGACCACCGGGAAGAAGATCACCAGCGCCGCCATCGCGACCTTCGAGGCCATGCCGTAGCCCAGCCACAGCACGAGGAGCGGCGCGATGGCGATCACCGGAATGGCCTGCGAGACGATGACCAGCGGCAACGCCCAGCGGCGCCAGCCCGCCGACGCCGCGAAGACCACCGCCAGCGCCGCGCCCAGGGTCAGGCCGAGGGCGAGCCCCAGCACCATCTCGGTCGCCGTCCATGCGGCCTGTTCCATCAGGAGATCGAAACGCTCGACCAGTACAATGGCAACGCGCGACGGCGGCGGCAGGATGTAGGGCGGCACGCCGGTCGCCCAGGTCAGCGCCTGCCAGGCCGCGAGCAATCCCAGGGCGGTGATCAGCGGCCTCACGGCGTGCTCCGCAGCTCGGCGATCAGACGCGCCTGCAGCGCGAGCAGGGCCGGATCGGCCGGATCGCGCGGCAGCGGGCCCGGCGGTTCGATGGCCGGTCCGACGCGCAGCGGCGATCCCGCAAGGACGCGGACCTGGTGGCCGAGACGCAGCGCTTCCAGCGGGTCGTGGGTGACCAGCACGACGGTTCGGCCGGCCAGCAGTCGGGCCGCCAGATCCTGCAGTTCCAGGCGCGTCACGGCATCGAGATGCGCGAACGGCTCGTCCATCAAGACGACTGCCCGGTCCTCGCAGAGCGTGCGCGCCAGTGCCACGCGCTGGCGCATGCCGCCCGACAGTGC
>JAIETA010000353.1 GCA_019745575.1 Reyranella sp.
GCCGACATCATCGACTGGATGGCCGAGGAAGGCCGCCGCACCTACGGCCGCATCGTGCCGGCGCGCGCCGAGAACGTCTATCAGATGGTGTTCAAGGAGCCGGTCGGCCCGGTCGCGGCCTTCACGCCATGGAACTTCCCGATCAACCAGGTGGTGCGCAAGGCCTCGGCGGCGCTCGCCACCGGCTGCTCGATCATCATCAAGGGACCGGAGGACACGCCGGCGTCGTGCGCCCAGCTCATCAAGGCGTTCGTCGATGCCGGCGTGCCGGCCGGCGTCATCCAGCTGGTCTACGGCGTGCCGTCGGAGATCAGCCAGTATCTGATCCCGCATCCGATCATCAAGAAAGTGACCTTCACCGGCTCGACGCCGGTCGGCAAGCAGCTCGCCGCACTGGCCGGCGCGCACATGAAGCGCGTCACCATGGAGCTGGGCGGCCATGCGCCGGCGATCGTGTTCGAGGATGCCGATCTCGAGCAGGCGGTGAACATGCTGGGCGCCAACAAGTTCCGGAACGCGGGCCAGGTCTGCGTCGCGCCGACCCGCTTCCTGGTGCACGAGAAGGTCTATCCCGAGTTCGTCGAGCGCTTCACCGCCTACGCCAAGAACATGAAGGTCGGCAACGGCCTCGACGCCGACACCAAGATGGGCCCGCTGGTGGCCGAGCGCCGCCTGCATGCCATGGACACCTTCATGAACGATGCGCTGGCCAAGGGCGCCAAGGTCCAGACCGGCGGCAAGCGCCTGGGCAACAAGGGCTACTTCTACGAGCCCACCGTGCTCACCAACGTGGCGCCCGATTCGAAGATCATGAACGAGGAACCGTTCGGCCCGCTGGCGCCGATCACCCCGTTCAAGGATTTCGACGGCGTGATGAAGGAGGCCAATCGGCTGGCCTGGGGGCTGGCCGCCTACGCCTACACCAAGAACACCAAGACCGCCGCCGCGGTCGGCGCCGCCTTCGAAAGCGGCATGGTGTCGATCAACCATCATGGCCTCGCCCTGCCGGAAGTGCCGTTCGGCGGCATGAAGGATTCTGGCTACGGCTCGGAAGGCGGCCTGGAAGCGCTCGAGGCCTACCTCAACACCAAGTTCGTGAGCCAGCTCGGCATGTGACGAGTCTCGCCCTCCTCCACCGCGGTGGAGGAGGGTCAGCCTGCGATGAAATACCGACAGTCGATTGAACTGGGCAGGCGGCGGCGCTAGCCTCGCCCCAAGCCAGCGGCACACCACGACCCGAACACGGGCGGCCACCGGCAGCGGGAGGAGCGCATGCAAGGGGACGGGACGGCCGCCTTGGCGGTCGCGCACCGCTGTTGGTCGCGGCTTGAAGACGGGCTGAACCTGGTCGCCGCGGCGGCGATCTTCTTCTTGATGTTCGTCGGCGTCTTCCAGATCGTCGGCCGCACCGTCTTCGACACGGCGATCTACGGCTACATCGACTACATGGAGCAGGCGAGCGCGCTGTTCGCCTTCCTCGGCATCGCCTATGCCCAGCGGGTCGGCGCCCACATCCGCATGGACCTGCTGCTGCGCGGCTTTTCGCTGCGCTTCCTGTGGTCGATGGAGCTGTTCTGCGTCGTCGTCGCCCTGGTGATCATCACCGTCCTCGTCGACTCGACCTTCCAGAACTTTCTGCGGGCCTGGCAGCTCGGCGACTCGACCATCGACATCAAGCTGCCGGTGTGGCCGACCAAGCTGATCGTGCCGTTCGTCCTGACGGTGCTGTGGGTGCGTCTTGTGCTACAGTCGATCGACTATGCCCGCCTGATCCGCAACCCGCTGGCGACGCCGGTCGCCGTGCCGGTCATCGAGACCATCGAGGTACAGGCGCAGAACGAGATCGAGGAAGCGCTCGGCCGGGAAGCGTCGGGACGCGAGGAGAGGCGGCCGTGACCCTCGAACCGCTGACCCTGGGTTTCATCGGCTGCGGCCTCCTCATCCTGCTCTGCGTGCTGGGCGTGCGCATCGCCTATGCCGCGGCGATCATCGGCGCGTTCGGCCTGGCCGTGCTGACCGGCTGGGGCCCCGGCCTGCGCACCGCCGGCGTCGTGCCCCATGCCGCGGTCGTGAATTACACGCTGAGCGTGCTGCCGATGTTCATCCTGATCGGCTACCTCGCCTACTATGCCGGCATCACCCAGGCCGCCTTCGAGGCGGCGCGACGCTGGCTGGGCTGGCTGCCGGGCGGGCTCGCCATCGCCACCGTCTATGCCGTCGCGGGCTTTTCGGCGGTCTCGGGCGCCAACACCGCGGCGGCCGCGGTGTTCGCCAAGGTGGCGATCCCGGAGATGCTGAAGGCGGGCTACAACAAGCGGCTGGCGGCCGGCGTGGTGGCCGCCGGGGCCACGCTCGACTCGCTGATCCCGCCGAGTGCGCTGCTGGTCGTCTACGGCATCATCACCGAGCAGTCGATCGGCAAGCTGCTGGTGGCGGGCTTCGCGCCGGGCATTTTCTCGGCCTTCGTCTATACGGCGATCATTCTCTTCATGTGCTGGCGCAACCCCGAACTCGGCAAGCCGATCCGCGGCTACACCTGGCCGCAGCGTTTCAAGTCGCTGCCCGGCACGGCGCCGATCGTGCTGGTGATCGCCATCATCTTCTATTCGATGCTGTTCGGCTGGGCGACGCCGACCGAGGCCGGTTCGCTGGGCGCGCTCTGCGTTTTCGTCATCGCGCTGATGAACGGCATGAAGTGGCCCGAGCTGAAGGGCGCGCTGCTCGAGACGGCGCGGCTGACGGCGGTGATCTTCACCGTGATCTGGGGCGTGCTGATCTTCGTGCGTTTCCTGGGCTTTGCCGGGCTGCCGGAAGAGCTGGCGAAGTGGGTCACCGGCCTCAACGTGCCGCCGCTCGTCATCCTGCTGTCGATCTATGTCATCTACCTGATCCTGGGGACGATCCTGGAAGGCATCGGCATGTTCCTGCTGACGCTGCCCGTGATCTTTCCGGTGGTCGAGGCGCTGGGCTACGACCCGATCTGGTTCGGCATCATCCTGGTCAAGCTGAACGGCATCGCCACGCTGTCGCCGCCGGTCGGGCTCGTCGTGTTCGTGGTCAACGGCGTGCGGCCAGACATCTCGGTCGCCGACATCTTCCGAGGCATCTGGCCGTTCATCTTCGCCGACATCATCACCATCGGCTTCCTGACCGCCTTCCCGGAGATCGTGACTTTCATCCTCGACCTCGCGGGATAGGTCGGCTCAGGATTTGGGCGCCGCCGCTTCCTTGAGCAGGAAGTTCAGCAGCTCACGGCCCGGGATGCCCTGGGCCTCGCGCTTCACGACCCACTCTTCCCACACCGGCTGGCCGCCGGCCTTGCGGAAGGCGGCAAGCTCGTCGGGCGTGAACTTGATGAACTGCAGCTTCTTCTTGAACAGCGGGATGTTCTTCTCGTCGGCCTCGCGATAAGCCTTCTTGACCGCGGCATGGGCGATCGGCTGCGCCTCGATCAGCAGGTCCTTGTACTGCTGCGGCAACTCGGCCCAGCGATCGACGTGGATCAGCGTCGGACAGCCGACGTTACCCAGGTTCATGTTCTCGGTGTACCACTTGCCGACTTCATAGGTGCGGTACGACTGATGGGCGTAGGTGGTCGGGAACGCGGCGGCATCGACGGTGCCGCGTTCCAGCGAGGTGTAGACTTCGGTGGCGTCGACCGACGTCGGCACCGCGCCCAGCTTGCGCATGGCATCGCCGATGCCGGCCAGCGCCCGCACGCGCATGCCCTTGAAGTCCTCGATGGCCTTGGGGGCCTTGCCGCGGCCGACGAACTCGTTGGTCGGCAGGATCGAGGAGAGGTACGGCATGGCGTTCCAGCCGGCGAACTCCTTGACGACCAGCGGGTGCTTGTAGAACGCCAGATGAACCCGCTCCTGCGTGTCGAGATCGGGGATCGGCAGGAACGGCAGGTCGAGCGCGGAGAAGACCGGCAGTTTCTCGGGGTGGTAGGAAGCGCAGATGTTGGTCATCTCGAGGCTGCCGACCTTGAGCGAGTCCAGCAGCTCCTTGGGATTGCCGAAGCTCTCGTAGCCGATCTGAATCTTGAACTTGCCGCCGGTGCGCTCGTCCATGAACTTCTTGAGCGTCTCGATGTTCTGGGTGGCGGCGCGCGGCTTGCCCCAGGCCGCCAGCTTCCACCGCACCTCCGGTCCGTCGACGATCTTCGCCTGGGCGAACGCGTTACCCGACCACGCAAGCACGCTTGCCGCCGCGACGGCGGCGGCTGTTAAGATTCTGTGACGGCTCATGGCCTGCCTCCCGGGTGTTTGCCTCCGAAACCTTGGTCTTGCTTGGTCTGCCGCGGCTGCGGCCGACGGCCGAAAGCCTACCCCATCGGCCGGCGCCGCGGTAGCGACGACGCGGCCCCGTCGCTAAGCTTCGCCCGCTTCGTCGTATGGACCCCGAGCGCGGGAGCCGCAGTGCCGAGGCCGCCGACGTCGAGAAGGAGCAGCCGATGACCGTCCCTGGGAAGATCACGCGCCGGCTGGCGCTGGGCGGCGCGCTGGCCGCCGGCGCCGCCTCGTCGCTCCGGGCCGCCGACTGGCAGCCGCCGCGGGCGATGAACTGGATCGTGCCGTTTCCGCCCGGCGGCTCGAACGACACCTTTGCCCGCCCCGTGGCGGCCCATGTCGGCCGGACCTTCGGCAAGTCGATCGTGGTCGAGAACCGCAGCGGCGCCGGCGGCACGATGGGCGGCACGTTCGTGGCGCGGTCGCGGCCCGACGGCTGCACCCTGCTGGTCGCCAACACGGCGCAGGCCTTTGCCACTGTCGTCTATCCCGATCAGGGCTTCGATCTCCTGCGCGACTTCGCGCCGGTGAGCGTGCTCGCCAAGGTGCCGGTGGGGCTGGTCGTCAATCCGGCCAAGCTCGACGTAAAAGACCTGGCGGGCTTCCTGGCGGCCGCCCGCAAATCGCCTGGCGCCATCAACATCGGCTCGGCCGGGCTCGGCACCATGGCCCATCTCGCGATCGAACTGCTGCAACGGCGCACCGGGATCGTGCTGACCCACGTGCCCTATCGCGGCGGCGGCCCGGCGCTACAAGACCTGCTCACGGGCCAGCTCGATGCGACCGTCCAGCCGCTCAGCACCGTCGCGTCCTATGTGCAGTCCGGCCGGCTGCGCGCGCTCGCGGTCGCCTCGCAGCATCGCGAGCCCGTGCTGCCCGAGGTGCCGACCTTCGCCGAAGCCGGCGTGGCCGCCTTCAGCGTGTCGACCTGGTACGCGCTGTTTGCCCCCAAGGCCACGCCCGCTGTGGCGCTCGATGCGCTGCACGGCGCGGTGCAGACGGCGCTCGCCACGCCCGACGTCAAGCGCATCTGGCAGGAGCAGGGCGCGCGCATCGACCTCGAGAGCCGCGCGGCGGCGGACGCGTTCGTGGCCCGCGAAGTCGAGCGCTGGAGCGCCATCGCCCGGACCACCGGCCTGCCGATGGAGTAGGGCCGCGGAGCAGGCGGGCTCAGGTCTCGGCGCCGCCGTTCACCTGGATCATCTGGCCGTTGATGTAGGCGCCGCCCTCGGAGACCAGCAGCCGCGCCGTGGCCGCGACCTCGGCCGGCGTGCCCATGCGGCCGAGCGGCACCTTGGCCACGGTCTGCTGGCGGTGATGCGAGGAGGCGTCGTCCTCCTCGACGTCGGACGCAATCGGCCCGGGCGAGATGGCGTTGACCGTGACGCCCTGCGGCCCGAACTCCTTGGCCAGCGACTTGGTGAGGCCCCAGACGCCGTGCTTGGCGACCGACACCGGCGCGCGTCCCGCGTAACCGTGGATGGCGTTCATGCCGGTGAAGCTGACGATGCGGCCCCAGCCCTTCGCCAGCATGCCGGGCAGGCAGGCGCGCGCGAGCCACACCGCGGCGTTCATGTCGACGTCGATCACGCGGCGCCACGCCGCGTCGCTCATTTCCAGAAACGGCTTGCCCGGCCTGAGGGCCGCGTTGTTCACCAGCACGTCGACGGCGCCGAAGGCATGGATCGCTTCGGCGGCGATGCGCTTGCAGTCCTCGGGCTTGCCGACATCGCCCATGACGACCAATGCTTTTACGCCGAACTTGCGCGCTTCCCGCGCGACGCTCTCGCAGGCCGTGCGATCGCTCGAACCGTTGAGGACGACGTTGAAGCCGTCGGCAGCGAGGCCAAGGGCGCAGGCACGACCGATGTTGCGGCCACCGCCGGTGATCAGCGCGGAACGCTTTGCTTTCGCCATCAGACGACGCCTCCCGCGCGCAGTTTCTTGATCTTCTTGGCGCTCAGGCCGAGGCCCTTCAGCACCGCGTCGGTGTGCTGGCCGAGATCGGGCGTGGGCTTCAGCTTCCGGGGCTGCGGCGAGGCCGTGAGGTTGATCGGGTTGCCGACCACCCTGATCTCTCCCAGCTTGGGATGCTTGACCGCGCGCGCGATGCCGAGATGTTTCACCTGCGGTTCGGCGAAGGTCATGTCGACCGAGTTGATCGGCCCGCACGGCACGCCCGCCTTGTTGAGCGCCGCGATCCAGTGCGCCGACGTATTGGTCCGCGTCACCTCTCCGATGCGCTCGTTCAGCGCCTGGCGGTGCTGCGAGCGCAACGTTGGCGTCGCATGCTCGGGATGGTCGAGCAGCCGGCCGCCGCCCATGGCCGTGGCGAAGCGCTTCCACATGCTCTGTCCGGCGGCGGCGATGTTGATGTGGCCGTCGCTGGTCGGGAACACGCCGGTCGGGATCGAGGTCGGATGGTCGTTGCCCGCCTGCTTGGGCACCTCGCCCTTGATCAGCCAGCGCGCGGCCTGGAAGTCGAGCATGAAGATCTGCGCCTCGATCAGCGAGGTGTGGACCCACTGGCCCTTGCCGGTGCGTTCGCGATGGTAGAGGGCGAGCGTGATCGCCTGGGCCAGCAGAAGACCCGCCGTGAGGTCGCAGATGGGAATGCCGACGCGCATCGGCCCGCGACCGGGCTCGCCGGTGATCGACATCAGCCCGCCCATGCCCTGCGCGATCTGGTCGACGCCGGGCCGCGCCGCATCGGGACCGCTCTGGCCGAAGCCCGCGATCGAGCCGTAGACGATCCTGGGGTTCACCTTCCTGACCGATTTGTAGTCGACCTTGAGGCGATATTTTACGTCGGAGCGGTAGTTCTCGACGATCACGTCGGCCTTCTTGGCGAGTTTTAGGAAGATCGCGTGGCCCTCCTTGCTCTTGAGGTTGAGCGTCATCGCCCGCTTGTTGCGATGCAGGTTCTGGAAGTCGAAGCCGTGCCGCGCGCCGCCCATCGAATCGGTCGTCGCGCCGGGTTCGGGCGGCGGCTCGATCTTGATCACCTCGGCGCCCCAGTCGGCGAGCCGGCGCACCGCGGTCGGGCCGGCGCGATGGGCGGTGAGGTCGAGCACTTTTATGTGGGAGAGGGGAAGCTTGGCCATGGTCGTTTCCTTTACGAATTGCCGTCATCCCGACCGGAGCGAAGCGGAGTGGAGGGATCTTTTTTGAGACGCGAAAGGCCCCTCGGCTTCGCTCGGGGCGCCGGCACTTATTTTCCTTTGAAGATGGGCCGGCGCTTTTCCATGAAGGCGCGGCGGCCTTCCTTGAAGTCGGCGCTGTCGAAGCAGGCCTCGGCCATCCGCTCGAGCCTGGCATGGTCCTGCTGCGACTCGGGCTTGGCGATCTCGCGCGCCGCCGCCTTGGCCAACGCGATGGTGAGCGGCGCGTTCTGGGCGATGGCGCCGGTGATGCCCTCGACCATGGCGTCGAGCTCGCCCTCGGCCGCCACGCCGTGGACCAGGCCCATGTCGTAGGCTTCCTGGGCGGAATACTGCTTGGCGGTGAACAGGAACTCCATGGCGCGCGGCAGGCCCACGATGCGCGACAGCCGTTCGATCCTGAGGAAGCCGTAGCCGAGACCGAGCCTGGCCGCCGGCACGCCGAAGCGCGCGCCCGCGTTGCAGTAGCGGAGGTCGCAGCAGGCCGCGAGGTTCATGCCGCCGCCGATGCAGTAGCCGTCGATCCGGGCGATGGTGGGCTTGGAGAAATTGTAGAGCCCCTCGTAGCCTTCCTTCGAAATCGCGTCGTAGCGCACCTGGGCTTCGGCGTCGGCGCGCTCGCTCTCGAACTTGGAAATGTCGGCGCCCGACACGAAGGCCTTGCCGCCGGCGCCGCTCACCACCAGGCAGCGGATGGCGGGATCGGCCTCGAAGTCCTTCAGGATCGAAACGAAGCTCGCCCACATGTCGAGCGAGACGGCGTTGAGCTTGGCCGGATTGTTGAAGACGAGATGTCCGACCGCGCCGTCGCGCCGTCCGTAGAGCTTCTGTTCCTGCATCGATCCAATTCCTCCGTGAGGGCGGGACTATAGGGGAAGCGCGCGGCGAGGAAACGCGCGCCCCCGATAAGAAAACCTCCACGACCCGGGAAGGTCGGATGTCCGCCCAAAACCTCTTCAAGCCCTTGTTCGCCTTGGCCTTTTCGACGGCCTCCGGGGACGTGCCGTGCAAGGCAGAAGCTTGCAAATCCGGAATTGTCTTTTCGCCCTCTCGGGGCGAGTCAGTGGGACAGCCGTCTTGCGTCGCTGCCGGGGCGTGCGCCTGTCGCCAACCCATTGATTTCACGGCACATCTGCCGATGCCGTGCCATGGGACGTGAGACGCCAACTGACTCGTTTACGAACTCCGTCTCCCGGCTCGACGTCAAGCCGGGAAGCGCGTTGCGCGATGCATGGCGCGAGGTGCGGTCGACATAGACGTGGATGAGCGAAAGCGGGTCGGTCATGACGCCTCTTCGACAGGATATATAGGAAACGGACGGTTCCTTGTCAAGGGATGACCGGCGACAGAACGCGAAGGTGCCCGATATGCGTCCCGTGGTCGGCCACCGCCCGGCCGAACCTTGTATCGGCGGTGACGACGTAGGTCCCCAACCGCTTCGCCAGCGCGAGGTAGAGGCAGTCATAGACCGGATGATTGAGCTGGAGGGCCAGACGCATCGCCTCCGGAAGGTCTTGCTCCAGCGGCACGCTCGCAACCGGGGCCTTGGTGAGGACCGCCAGCCGCTCCGCCGCTTCCGTGGGCGTCAGCTCCTCGCGCACCGTGCGGCGCCACAGGGCGTTCCCGGCCTCGAGCAGCCACAGCGAGGGAGCCGCCAGATCGTTCTCCAGAAGCTTCTCGGCAGCCGCGCTGCCCGTCTCTTGCAGTACCCACTTCAGCGCGATCGACGCATCCACCACGATCGTCATCTCGCGTCGCGATCCTCGCGAATCAGGTCGGCCGACTCGCCCTGGATCCTGCCGGCGGTCTGGGCGCGCAGGCGCCCCGCCCGCTCGCGGAACTCGTTGCGACCGCTGCGCAGGGCCTCTTCAAGGATCAGGCGGTGCTCGGCCTCCGCACTGCGGCCGTGGGCGGCGGCGCGTTCCTTGAGAGCCAGGACAAGAGCTTCGGGAATGTCTCGAACCAGGAGCTGTGCCATGCCGGATGCTATCATGTGATATCATAGATGCAATGGCCCTCTTCGAGACAAGAGACTTCAGCGCTGCGCAGCCACATCCCGGCTGGATGCTACGTTTCGGGACGGTGCGTTTTCGCAAAGCCATGAAAAAAGGTCGACCGACGCGAAAGCGCAACGGCAGGATCGCGGCAGTGGCAAATAATTCGATTGCCACTGGCTAACTTGGTCTTGCGGTACCATTGTCCCCGGGCTAATTCTTCCTGGTGAGAACGGTCACCTACAGCAAATCGGCTCTCAAGGTCCTGAGCCGGATACAGCCGAAGCTGGCGGCCCGCATCATGGACAAGGTCGACCAGTTCGCTGCCGATCCGGAAAGCCAGGCCAACAACGTCAAGGCGCTGGCCGGGTCGGCCCATATCCGCCTCCGTGTCGGAGACTGGCGCGTCATCATGAACGACCGGGGTGTCGTGCTCCTGGTTCTCGAAATCGGCCCTCGCGGCGACATCTACAGATAGGAGGCCCTCATGCAGACGATCACCACTGCCAACGGCGAGAAGCTCGTCGTCCTGTCGCTCGCCGACTACGAGCGCCTGGTCGACCAGGCCGATATCGCCAAAGCCGACAGGATCGTGGCCGACATCGCGGCGGGCCGCGAGGAGGTCTTGCCCGCCGGGATCGTGCGCCGCCTGATCGCGGGCGAGAACAAGATCAGGGTCTGGCGGACCCATCGCGGCCTGTCGGGCCGCGATCTCGCGGCCGGCGCCGGCATCAGCGCACCGTTCCTCTCCCAGCTGGAGAGCGGGAAGAAGGAGGGCAGCGTGTCGGTCCTGAAGAAGATCGCCGCGGTGCTCCGGGTCGATCTCGACGACATCGTGTAGGCGGCGCGGTCCCGGTGCTGGGAATCTGTCGAGAGTCATTGGCCCGGGACAAGGGAGGCACCTCTGAAGATTTCTTTTAGAGCGCTTTTCCGATCGCCAACGAGCCGGCGTTTCGTTTGGAAGCAGACTCCGTACGGCCGCTAACGCAGGGTCTCCCTACATTCGCGGCATGAACGTCAAGGCCTCTGACTTAATGCTCCTCAACTATCACAAGTCGGAGATTTGGAAGCCTGCAAGGCGCTGACCGAACGCCAAGAAAGCGGTCGTAGCAAGCAACAGACGTTGATAGTTCCTAGAATAGAGTCCCAAAGACCCTTGGCAGAAAGTATGGTGATCGCCCCACTCCTCTAAGAAGCGGACACATAGAATGTTCGTATACGTACTCGCATATGACGACAGAGGCCCCTCGAAAATCGGCATCGCGGCAGACCCGAAAAAGCGTCTCAGGGCGCTTCAAACCGGCAGCCCTCACGCTTTGAGCCTCCGACACGTCGAACCCGTAGGCCAAGCCGCAACGACTGTTGAGCGAGCAGTTGACCTGCCCTGATTTATCGGACCAGTCTTAACTTGAGAATGCTGGCCTCTCTTGTGCGTCTGAATGCCCCTCGCA
>JAIETA010000268.1 GCA_019745575.1 Reyranella sp.
CGAGCCGTGGTGATGGATGGCGTCGATCGCGCCCTGGGTCAGCAGCAGCACCAGGCCGACGCCCATGTTGGCCGCCTGCCACATCTCCTGCACCGAGGTCGCGAGCAGCCACGGCATGCCCTGGCCGCCGAACTCGGGATCGAAGGGCAGCGAGTTCCAGCCGCCGGCGACGAATTCCTTGTAGATGCCGGCGAATCCCGGCGCGGTGCGGACGACGCCGTTCTCCAGCCGGGCGCCCACCTTGTCGCCGTCGCGGTTGAGCGGCGCCAGACCGTTGCCGGCCAGCTTGGCGGCCTCCTCGAGCACGGCGTCGACGGTGTCGTCGGTCGCATGCTCGTAGCCGGGCAGGCCGGCGACGCGCGCCAGGCCGGCCACTTCGCGCAGCGCGAAACGGATGTCGGCGAGCGGGGCGGTGTATGTCATGTTTCTTCCTCCGGTCCGCAATATGCCGTGGCCGGTCGCTTTTGGCGACCGGCTCGGCTACCCTCACGTCAACATGACCGACACCGTTCTGCTCGCCGTCGACGGCCCCCGTGCCACCATCACCCTCAACGATCCCGCCAAGCATAACCGGCTCGATCCGGCCGGCCTGACGCTCCTGCGCCAGGCCGTCGACCGGGTCGATGCCGACCCCGCCGTGCGCGTGACGGTGATCACCGGGGCGGGCGACAAGACCTTCTGCTCGGGCTACGACCTGGGCTCGATCTCGTCAGGCGAGCGGCAGGAGCGCGCCTACGACGAGGACGGCTTCGAGAAGGTCATGGACCGCATCGAGGCGATGCGCATGCCGACGCTCTGCGCGCTGAACGGCGGCGTCTACGGCGGCGCGACCGACCTCGCCCTTGCCTGCGACTTCCGCCTCGGCGTCCGCGGCATGAGGTTCTTCATGCCGGCCGCGCGCTTCGGGCTGCACTACTACCCGAGCGGCCTCCGGCGCTACACCCAGAAGGTCAGCCCGAGCTTCGCCAAGCGCGCCTTCCTGCTGTCGGAGGACTTTTCCGACAGCGAGCTGCTGGCCGCCGGCTATCTCGACTGGCTGGTCGATCGCGCCGAGTTCGCGGCCAAGGTCGAGGAGAAGGCGGCCAAGCTCGCCACCCTGGCGCCGCTGTCGATGGCCGGCATGAAGCGGGCGATCGAGCAGTTCGCCCAGGCCGCGCCGGACGAGCCGTCGATCCGCCGCAGCGCCCAGACCTGCGCCGCGTCGGACGATCTGCGCGAGGGGCTGGCGGCGATGCGCGAGCGCCGTGCGCCGGCCTTCAAGGGGCGCTGACATGCGGTGGGGCCGGCTTGCGCTTGCCCTGCTGGTCCTGTCCGGCAGCGGCGCCGAGGCGCAGCAGATCGACTTCTCGCGCATCACGCGCAGCGGCGACGAGCGCCTGGCCTACCGCTGGCGCGACCTCGAGCGCCGCGAGCATGCGACCGTCTTCACCCTGACGCGCCAGGACATCCGCGACGCCGAAGCCTCGTTCAAGGACTTCAGCCTCGACGGCATGTGGGTGGCGATCGAAGCCGGCCTGCGCCGCGAGGCCGCACAGTTCGGCAACGGCACGCGAGTCGAGTTCAACCGGCAGGGCGATCGCCTGGGCTGGACCGTGTCGGCCAAGGACACCGCCTCGCAGCAGGCGCTGCTCAAGAAGCTCGGCGAGCGCTTCGCCGAGGAGCAGAAGGCCTATCTGGCGCGCCACCTGCGCCAGCGCGTCGACGAAGGACGCATCCTGGTCGACTTCGCCGCCGCGACCCGCGCGCTCCAGGAGCCGATGCGCGGCGTCGCCCGGGCGCTGGCCACCACACCGGGCGTTGCCGACGACGACCGCGCCCGGGTCAACCTGGCGCTCGCCTTCTTCCAGCAGGTGCCCTACGCCGCCCTCGGCAACGCCGACCGGCGGGGCGGCGATTTCCTGCCCGGCCCCGCCCTGCTCGCCCAGAACCGCGGCGACTGCGACAGCAAGGCGGTGGCGCTGGCCGCGGTCCTGCGGACCTATACGCCGCTGCGCAAACTTGCGGTCGTGGTGATGCCCGGCCATGCCATCCTGGGGATCGACCTGCCCGTCCGGCCGGGCGAACGGACGGTTCGGGTGCAGGGCCGGCAATATGTCGCCCTGGAGCCGGCCGGCCCGGCCCTGGCGCCGGCCGGCGACGTGGCGCCGCAGACGGCGAAGTTCCTCGCCGAGGGGCGCGCAATTGAAATTTGGCCGCTAAACTGAGGCCGTCATGCAACGCCGTCTCGCCGCCATCGTCCATGCCGACCTCGCCGGGTTCACCCGCATGATGGAGGGTGCCGAAACGCGCACCTTCCGCCATCTGAAGTCCGCCCAGATCGAAGTCTGGCGGCCGGCCATCGACACGGCGAAGGGCCGGCTGGTCGGCACGGCGGGCGACGCCATGCTGGCCGAGTTCGGCTCGGCGGTGACCGCGGTGGGCGCGGCGATCGACATCCAGGAGCGCATGGCGCGCTTCAACGAGGCGCTGAGCGAAGACCAGCGCATGTTGTTCCGTATCGGCGTCCATCTCGGCGAAGTGATCGTCGACGACGAGGACCAGAACATCTTCGGCGACGGCGTCAACCTCGCCGCCCGCATCCAGGCGATGGCCGAACCCGGCGGCATCGCCGTGTCGCGCGCCGTGCGCGATCTCACGGAACTGCGCGTCGACTACACCTTCACCGACGGCGGCGAGCAGCAGCTCAAGAACGTGAGCCGCTCCGTCCAGATCTTCCACGTCCGGCCGGCCCGCCAGGCGGCGCCGGTCGGCACCACGACGCGCATGGTGCCGCAGATCACCCTGCGCTTCGACGGCCCCGATTCGGGCGGGCGCAAGCATGTCTTCGAAGTCGCCCTCGACAAGCTGATGGGCCAGCCGCAGGGCATGGTGATCGGCCGCGCCGCCGACCAGTGCGAGCTGGTGGTGGCCCATCCCACGGTGTCCCGCCGCCATGCCCGGCTCAGCCTGGCCGGCGAGGCGTTGCAGATCGAGGATCTCGGCTCGACCAACGGCACCGCGGTCAACGGCGAGACGCTGAAGCCGGGCGCGCCGGTCGCCCTGCACGCCGGCAACAAGCTCCGTCTGGGCGACGTCGAACTCGTCATCCATCACGTCTAGGGCGGGGCCGCGCATGACCGACTCCAGCAACGCCCCGCCAGGCTCCCCGACAGGCACCCCGTCGGGACCCTCACCCGCAACGCCGCCCGAGGTCGACTACGTCGCGCTGCGGCCCGGCCAGACGATCGGCCGCTACGAGATCGTGTCGGTGCTCGGCCAGGGCGGCTTCGGCATCACCTACCGTGCGCGCGACGTCCAGCTCGGCCGCGAGGTCGCGATCAAGGAGTATCTGCCGTCGGCGCTGGCCGTCCGCCAGGACGGCGCGACCGTGCTGCCGCGGACGACCAAGATGGCCGACGATTTCGGCTGGGGCCGCGACCGCTTCGTCACCGAGGGCCGCACGCTGGCGACGCTGCATCGCGTGCCGGCCATCGTGCATGTCTTCGACTTCCTCGAGGCCAACGGCACCGCCTACATCGTCATGGAGCTGCTGAGCGGCGAGACGCTCGAGGACAGGATCACCAAGAAGGGGCCGCTGTCGCCCGACGACGTCGACCGCATCCTGTGGCCGCTGCTCGACGGGCTTGAGCAGGTCCATGGCGCGGGCTTTCTCCACCGCGACATCAAGCCCGCCAACATCCTGCTCAATGCCGAGGGCGCGCCGACGCTGATCGACTTCGGCGCCGCGCGCGAGGCGATGGTCGGGCGGACCTCGGCGATGACCGCGATCTTCACGCCGGGCTACGCCGCCGCCGAACAGATGACCTCGGCCAAGCAGGGGCCGTGGACCGACATCTACGGCCTTGCCGCCACGCTCTACCACGCCATCACCGGCAAGACGCCGCCCAGCGCCTTCGACCGCATGCTGGACGATGGCTACGAGCCGCTCGCCCGCCTGAACCCCAAGGGATTCGCGCCGGGCCTCCTGGCCGGCATCGACGCCGCCCTGGCGGTGGTGGCGCGCGACCGGCCGCAGTCGATCGCGGGCTGGCGTCCGATCCTCGGCATGACGGCGGCGCCGGCGGCCGACGCCACGGTGATGATGGGCAAGGCGGAGGCCACGGTCGTGGTCCGCCAGTCGGTGCTGGCGCCGGAGGCGGCGCCCACCTCTGCGCCACCGCCCGGCGTCGCAGCGCCGAAATCCCGGGCGCCGTTGTGGATCGCGCTCGCGATCGTGCTGATGGCCGCCGTCGGCGGCGGCGGCTACTACGCCACGACCACGCGCGGGCCGGATCCGGAAGTGGCCAAGGCCCGGGCTGTCGCCGATGCGGCCGAAGCGGCGAAGCGCAAGGCCGAAGAGGACGCCGAGAAGCTGCGGGCGGAGAAGGCGGCCGAAGAGGCCAAACGCAAGGCCGACGAAGAGGCGAAGCAGAAGCTCGAACAGGAAGCCACGATCCGCCGCCAGGCCGAGGAGGACGCCCGCCGCCGGTTCGCCGCCGAGCAGGAGGAGATCAAGCGCTCGGTCGAGGAGTCCCGGCGCAAGGCGGAGGAGGAGGAGGCCGCCAAGCGCAAGGCGATCGAGGAGGCGCGCAAGGCCGCCGAGTTCGTGGCCGGCCAGTTCGACCATTTCGGCGAGACCCTGCTGCTCGTGATGCTGCGCGACAATCCCAAGCCCGTGCGCCTGCAGGGCATCGACGTCGTGAACGAGACCGGGCTGCGCCAGCTCGCCGTCAACGCGCTGGCCAGCAAGCCGCGCAACCTGCGCTGCCGCCAGACCGACCGCCTGACCGATGGCACGCCGCTCTATCGCTGCCTCGTCACCAAGATCGACGCCAAGGAGCCGCTGGCCGACGTTCCCGATACCGACCGCGTCGACCTGGCCCTGCAGCTGGTCCGCGGCGGGCTGGTGCTGGCGTCCTGCGACGCCCCGCGGGCCTATGCCGATGCCGAGGACGAAGCCCGTGGCAAGAACCTCAATTTATGGTCTATGATGAAGCCTCCTGAATACAGACGGAGATGTGCGCGATGACTGTCGGGATTGCCATGTCGACCTCCTTCGCGGCTATCCGGCCGCGGTTTCTGCTCAAGCTGGTTGGCGTCGTGGCGGCGCTGGGCTTGGCAACAAGTTGCACCACCAATGAAAGCGGTGGGCCCTCCAACCAGGCCATGGGCACGGTGATGGGCGCCGCGGTCGGCGGCGCGGTGGGCGGTCTGGCCTTCGGCAGCGCCGGTGGCATCGTCGGCGGCGCGCTGGTGGGCGCGCTGGCCGGCAACCTGGTCGGCCGGGCGCTCGACAACCAGGAGCGGGCGCGGCTTGCCCAGGCGACCCAGAACGCCTTCGTGGCCGAAACCAACGTGCCGACCACCTACACGGTCGAGAAGACCGCTAACCAGTCGCCGACCGCCCCGGCCACCGTGGTGGCCGCCAGGCCGGTCGCGCCGGCGACCAGCCGCGCCGACGGCAGCACCTGCCGGCCGATCGAACTCACGGCGACCAAGAACGGCCAGACCACGACCGAGACGACGACCTTCTGCCAGGCCGCCGGCTCGCGCGACCTGAAGCCGGTCACGGTCTAGATCGCGGCGCGGCCGGCATCCGGACGCCGGCCGCAGCGACCAACCCACGGCGGGGACGGCATCGGCCGCCGTGGCGGTGCCGCCTCCGCTTTCCTGCGGCGACGGCGAGGCATCGGTGATGACGGGCAATCCGAAGGCGCAGGCGCTGCGCAATCTCCTGGCCGGGGGCGAGTTCATCCTCGCGCCCGGCATCTACGACGGCATATCCGCCCGCGTCGCCGACCGCATGGGCTTCCCCGCTCTCTACATGACGGGCTACGGCGCCACGGCCTCGATGCTGGGCCTGCCCGATGCCGGCCTCGCCACCTACTCCGACATGGTGGGCCGTGCCGAGATGATCTGCTCGGTCACCCAGACGCCACTGATCGCCGACGCCGACACCGGCTATGGCGGGCTGCTCAATGTCCGGCGCACGGTGCGCGGCTACGAGGCGGCCGGTGTCGCCGCGATCCAGATCGAGGATCAGGAGATGCCCAAGAAGTGCGGCCACACGCCGGGCCGCCGTGTCGTGCCGGCCGAGGAGATGGTGCTGAAGATCAGGGTCGCGGTCGAGGCGCGCCGCCACGACGAGACCCTGATCGTGGCGCGCACCGATGCGCGCACCGACCACGGGCTCGACGAGGCGCTGCGCCGCGCCAAACTCTACGAGGAGGCGGGCGCCGACGTGATCTTCGTCGAGTCGCCCGAGAGCGAGGCCGAGCTGGAGCGCATCGGGCGCGAAGTGGGCAAGCCGCTGCTCGCCAACATGGTGGAGTTCGGCAAGACGCCGCGCGTGGAGGTGGCGCGCCTGAAGAAGTGGGGCTTCGATCTGGCGATCTATCCCGGCCTGGGCTTCAGCGTCGCCGCCGAAGCGATGCGTCTGGCCTGGGAACATCTCAAGGGGCAGGGAACCAGCCAGGGCGTGGCCGTGCCACAATATCGCAACATGCACGAGCTGATGGGTTTCGCCGACGTCTGGGACTTCGAGAAGCGCTGGGCGCCATGAACCGCGGCATGACCGGCAAGCAATTCCTGGAACTGCTGGCGCGGTTGCCGGCGCGGGTGTGGCTGCAAGCCATCCTCGGCCTGATCGGCCTGGTGGTGCTGGCCGTGCTGGGCTTCGCCGTGATCGCCGGCGCCGCGGCGATCGGGCTGATCGCCATCCTGGGTTTCAAGGCGCGGGCCTGGCTGGCCGGCCTGTTCGGCCGCCGCGGCCCGCCCGCCGAGCAGGCGCCGCCGCGCGAGATGCGGCAGGTGACCGACGTGCAGTACGAGATCGTCGAGCGGAAGGACGAGACGCCGCCGCGCTAGAGTCTTTGCTGGCGAACCTCGGATGACCTCTTCTCCTCCCCAGCGAAGCTGGGGAGGACTGACTTGATCCAATCGATCGCCGACGGAGAATAGGCTTCTTGACCGGATCGTAATACTATCCTATATACGATCCCAGGAGGCCTCTCATGTTCGACGCCCGACGCCGCACCGCTTTCCTGAAAGCTCTGGCCGCCACCGGTTCGGTGAGCTGCGCCGCCGCCATGGTCGATATCGACCGCACCACGGCCTATGTCTGGCGCCAACGCCATCCCGGCTTCGCCGCGCGCTGGGCCGCGGCGCTGGCCAGGCCCCGCGTCTGCGGCCCCGCCACCGGGATGCGGCGGCGCGCCAATCTCGACCTCGCGCTTCTCAAGCTCTACTGGATGGCGCGGAGCAGGCCGCGCGTTTTCGACAACGAGTTTCCCACCGAGGCACCGCAATCCCTTTTGGATCAAGGGTTTGGCGATTTCCGATAGGAACGTGGTTTTTCGACAGGCGCTAGACCCGGATGATCTTCCCGGGATTCATCAGGTTCTGCGGATCGAGCGCGCGCTTGATGGCGCGCATGGCGTCGAGCTCGATCCGGGAGCGGTAGTGGGCGAGCTCGTCGAGCTTCAGGCGGCCGATGCCGTGCTCGGCCGAGATCGAGCCGCCATAGCCCACCACGAGGTCGTAGACGGCGCCGCTGATCGCCTCGCCGTGGGCCATGAAGCGCGCCTTGTCCCAACCCGGGGGCGACTGGCAGTTGAAGTGCAGGTTGCCGTCGCCGACATGGCCGAACGGCACCGGCCGGCAGTCGGGCAGCGCCTTCTTCATGGCGGCGAGGCCCTCGGTCATGAAGGCCGGGATCTTGCTCACCGCGACCGAGATGTCGTGCTTGATCGAGGGGCCCTCGCGCTTCTGGGCCTCGGAGTGGTTCTCGCGCAACGCCCAGAAGGCGCGGCCCTGGGCCTCGTTCTGGGCGATGGCGGCGTCGAGCACGAGACCCTTCTCCATCGCCTCGCCGAGATAGGCTTCCATCTTTTCCCTGAGGCCGGTCTCGTTGGCGCCGTCGCGGCGGGCGCGGGTCGAAGACCATTCCAGCAGCACGTACCAGTCGTGACGCTCGCCCAGCGGGTCGTGCGCCCCGGGAATGTGCTTCAGCACGAAGTCGACGCCCTGGCGCGCCATCAGCTCGCAGGAGGTGACGTTGTCCTCGCTGGCGGCGTGGGCGCCACTCAAAAGGTCGACCGCGGCCTGCGGCGAGGGCACCGCGATCCACGACGTCGCCACGTCCTTGGGCTTAGGCCAGAGTTTCAGCACCGCCTTGGTGATGATGCCGAGCGTGCCCTCGGCGCCGAGGTAGAGGTCGCGCAGGTCGTAGCCGGTGTTGTCCTTCTTGAGCGCCCTGAGGCCGTTCCACACCGCGCCGGAGGGCGTCACCACCTCGAGGCCGAGCACGAGGTGCCGGGCGTTGCCGTAGTGCAGCACTTGTACGCCGCCGGCGTTGGTCGAGAGGTTGCCGCCGATGGTGCAGCTTCCCTCGGCGGCGAGAGACAGGGGAAACAGCCGGTCGTGGGCAGCCGCCGCCTCCTGGATGGTCTTCAGCACGACGCCGGCCTCGACCGTCATCGAGTAGCCGATGGCATCGACCTCGAGGATGCGGTTCATGCGGGTGAGCGACAGCACGATCTCGCGGCCGTCCTCGTGCGGCATGCCGCCGCCGACCAGGCCGGTGTTGCCGCCCTGGGGAACCACCGCGACGCCCTCGGCGGCGCAGAGCCTCACCACGCCCGCGACCTCTTCCGTGGTGGCCGGCCGGACCACGGCGAGCGCCGTGCCGAGATAGTTGTCGCGCCAGTCCGTGAGATAGGGGTGCTTGCCGGGCTCGTCGGCGATCAGGCCCTTGTCGCCGACGATGGCGCGGAGCTTTGTGACGAAGTCGCCCGCGGCCCCGCTCATGACAGGCGGAGGATCTTGCCCGGGTTCATGATGTTCTTGGGATCGAGCGCGCGCTTCAGCGAGCGCATCGTGTCGAGTTCGATGGCGGAGCGGTAATGGGCCAGCTCGTCGATCTTCTCGATGCCGATGCCATGCTCGGCCGAGATCGAGCCGGCCATCGCGGTGACGAGATCGTTCACCGCGCGCGTGATGGCGGGGGCGTACTGGTGCAGCGTCGGCCGGTCCATGCCCTGCGGCCCCATGAAGGAGAAGTGCAGGTTGCCGTCGCCGATATGGCCGAGCGGGTAGGGGCGGATCGAGGGCAGGATGTCGAGCGCGGCCTTCACGCCCTGGTCGATGAAGGCCGGGATCTTCGAGACCGAAACCGAGATGTCGTAGCTGAGGCCCGGCCCCTCGGCGCGCGACGCCGGCGCCACCGACTCGCGGATGACCCACATGTTGCGCGCCTGCGCCTCGCTCTGGGCGATCACCGCGTCGAGCACGCGGCCGGCCTCCATCTGGTCGGCGAGGAACTGCTCCATCTTGTCCGACATGCCTTCCGCGCCGTCGGCCTTGGGCCGCGACGACGACCATTCGAGCAGCAGGAACCACGGCGTGTCGGCCTTGAGCGGATCCTGGGTGCCGGCGATGTGGCGCAGCACCATGTCGGTGCAGGCGCGGCTCATCAGCTCGCAGGAACCGACATTGTCCTCGGACGCGGCGTGCGCCTCGGACAGGATTTCGATGGCGGCCTGCGGGTCGCGGATGGCGAGCCAGGCGGTGGCCACATCCTTGGGGGCGGGCCACAGCTTCAGCACCGCCTTGGTGATGATGCCGAGCGTGCCTTCGGCGCCCATGAACAGGTGCTTGAGGTCGTAGCCGGTATTGTCCTTCTTGAGCGAGCGCAGGCCGTTCCAGATGTCGCCGTTGGGCAGCACCACTTCGAGGCCCATCACCAGGTTGCGCGCGTTGCCGTAGCGCAGCACTTGTACGCCGCCGGCGTTGGTGGAGAGGTTGCCGCCGATCATGCACGAGCCCTGGGCGCCGAGGCTGAGCGGAAAGAAGCGGTCGTGGGCGGCCGCGGTCTCCTGCAGGGTCTGCAGTACGCAGCCCGCCTCGACCGTCATCGAGTAGCCGACCGGATCGACCTCGATCACCCGGTTCATGCGGCCGAGCGACAGCACGATGCCCTGGTGCGTCGGCCACGGCGTGGCGCCGCCCATCAGGCCGGTGTTGCCGCCCTGCGGCACGATGGCGATGCCGTTGTCGAAGCAGAGCCGCACCACCTTGGAGACTTCCTCGGTCGTGGCCGGTCGGACGACCACCGCGGCCGAGCCGACCAGCGAGCCGCGCCAGTCGGTCACGAACGGCTGCTTGCCCGGCTCGTCGAGGATCAGGCCCCGCTCGCCCACGATGGCGCGCAGTGCCTCGAGCACGGCCGGCGTCACGGGAACGGTCGGGATGGCGGGAACGACAACGGTATCGGGCATGGTCCTGGTCTTCTCCCTGGGCCGGGAAATCTAGCGCCCGCTGCTGCCGGCGTCACCCGCTGCGGCGCGGCGCAGACGGTCGTTGATCGCCAGGCCGAGACCGGTTTGCGGAATGGCCATGACCGCGATGCGGCCGATGCCGGGCCGGTCGAGCGCCCGCAGCTGGGCGAACAGGTTGGCCGCCGCCTCGGCGAGGTCGCCCGACGGGCTGAGGTTGTAGGTGAGCATCGCGCCCGGCGGCACGTTGGGCCCGAAGGCCAGCAGGCCCTCGTCGGCGCCGACGTCGGTGGCGCCCAGGCGGACCGGCCGGGCCGGCGCGTAGTGGCTGGCGAGCTGGCCGGGCGACTTGCGCGCGGCCTCGCCCGACGGCAGGGCGTCGCTGAGCGCGACGGGGCCGATTGCGGCCTCGATCGCCTCGCGCGTGGCGCCGCCGGGGCGAAGCAGGGTGGGCGTGGCCGTCGTGAGATCGAGCACCGTCGACTCGACGCCGATCAGGCAAGGCCCGCCGTCGAGGATCAGCGGCACGCGCTCGCCCAGCGACTGGGCGACGTGCTCGGCGCTGGTCGGGCTGATGGCGCCGCTGCGGTTGGCCGAGGGCGCCGCGACCGGCCGGCCGGCGGCGCGGATCAGCGCCTGCGACACGGGATGCGACGGCGCGCGGAT
>JAIETA010000344.1 GCA_019745575.1 Reyranella sp.
AGCGGCACACGAAATGTGCCGCTGCTCTGCCGCCAGGTGTCCCTGAGCCTGTGCCGCGACCGGCCGATTCGCGAGGCGCCCCAAGCGGTTGCGCCTGGCCCGCCGGACAGCGCCGCACGCCTTTTCGATCGCGGCCCGAATCGCGGGACTGTCGCTCACCGGCCGTGCTGCGCACGGCCGATGTCACACCAAGTTGAGACAAATGTTGTGACACAGGCTGAGCGCCCACACCTGTGCCCTCGCGGGAATCTAACCCTGCAGCCCCACCTCGGGCGGCCGCAGACGACCGTCACAACCCAGCTCCTGGATGCGTTGCCCGCATCGCGGTCCACCCACCTGCCGGACAGTCGTCGGCGGGGTGTCCTTTTGCTTGCTACTCACGGTTCAGTGCCCGGTATGGGCAAAGACCGCGGGACCTCCCCTGGACCTCGCAGGCGTTGACCCGGCGGGCGCGCCGGGCGGGTATGGCCAAACAAAAGGCCGGCGCGGTTGGCGCCAGCCTGACAGAAAGATAGCTTATAGCCTGCTGATCCTGCAACTTTTTCTTCGCAGATCAGCCATGCGCTTTCTGCCGGGCTGCCGACACTGCCAGACCGCCCCCCGCTCAGCGGCAGCCGGGAATCTCCGTGATCTCGTGGTGCCACTGCGGCGGGTCGAGAAAGAGCGTCTGCCGCGCGCCCGCCAGCGTGCCGTCGGGCCGCACCCGGCGGCGCACGCGGACCAGGCGGTAGCGCGCCACGATCCGGCAGCGCTCGCGCCGTGTCGGCGGCACGATGTGCCAGAGATACTCGTCGTTCCACACGACCCCGTCCGCCGCGCCGCCCGCCGGCCCGGGCTCGAAGTGCGCGCCGCTGGCGCCGAGCGGCAGGGTCCTGGCCGGGATCCAGACATAGTCGTCGCCCCGGTCGCCGAGCGGCGGCGGCGTCGCCGGATCGCCCACGATGTCGCTGAAATGGCCCATGACGTCGAAACGGTCGGGGCAGACGCGCACCGCCACGTAGGACCCGCCCAGGCTGTCGTGCATGACCCCGATCCCGTATTCGGTGGCGCCGAACACGAAGAAGATCTGCGTCGTGCGATGGCAGACGCGCTTCAGCATGTAGAGCTTACAACCGTTCTCGAACTCGAAGACCGGCTCCGGTTCCTCGCTGGCGGCCGGGCGCTGCAGCGCGCAGCGCCGGATGGTGCGCCGGCGGATCAGGATGCCGGCCGGCAGGGCGCCGTTGGCGTCGAGCATGTTGGCCGGCACGCCGCCCAGCGGATCGCCGTTCGCGTCGAAGGGCACGGGCGTGGGCTCGGTGGTCAGCGTCTCGTCGGTGCCGGTGTCGGTCTGCACGCCGGTGAACAGGGCGTCGGGCAGCGGCATGGTCCCTACTCCCGGAACTTCGGGGTTTCGTCGACGCTCTTCCAGTGCATCTCGGTGCCCGGGCAGTGCTCCCATTCGGCGACCAGATCGTGCTGCGTGCCGCCCGGCCGCCAGAAGGGCGGGCGGTTGGCATCGGACAGGGCGTAGCCCGCCTGCGTGGCGGGGTTCCTCCGCCGAAAAGTGGCCGGCAGGGTCACGCCCGGGAAGAAGCGGACGACGCCGCGAACCTCGATCCGCACGCGGCCGTGGCCGTTCATGTTGAGCTCCTTCCTGGGAATGCCGAACCGGAAATTGTCGTCATAGTCGTGCACCGGCACCGACGGCGGCGGCGCCTCGGGCCGCACGGTGCGCGGACTGACCGGCCACGCCTCCCAGAACTCGCGGGTCCTGTCGACGAAGGGCTGCGCGAACTGCGGGTCGCGGCAGTCGGTCACGCGTTCGCGGATCCTCAGGTGCTGCACGATGTAGCCGCCGCGCCCGGACGGAAACCACAATCGGAAGTCGACTTTCCACTGGATGCCTTCGGGCTCCGGCTCGGGCCGCCGCGGGACCACGCGGACCGGGCTGGCGAAGACCGGGATGACGAAGATGGAGGCTGCGAGAACGAGCAGCGCGGCAAGCACATAGACTGTGGTCATGATGCTCTCCCCTGCCGCCGATTGTGCGCCCCCTCCCGCACAATGCAACTCACGAGGGCGGGACGCGTTCTTCCCCTCCCCAGCTTCGCTCCAGGGGATGCACACATCTGTTCGGATGCCGACTCCCCCAAAGCCTCATGCTGAGGAGGCCCGAAGGGCCGTCTCGAAGCATGGACAACAGGCAAGGTGCGCGTGCCCACCCTTCGAGACGGCCGCTTCGCGGCCTCCTCAGGGTGAGGTCTTGCTCGCCAATCTTTTCTTCTGGCGACCGCCCTACTCCGCCGCGGCCGTGGCAGCACAGATCGGCGCTATCGGGCCGAGCTGGGCTCGGCCTGGGCGATTTCCTGGATCAGCTTCTTGGTCATGGCGCGGCCGAACGATTCGTGGGTTTCGGCCACGACGGTGAAGGCGCCGGGGCCGCCGATGACGTTGTCCTGGAAGTATTTCTCCAGCCCGCCCGGCGGGTTGGTGTGGTCGGGGCGGAACGATTCGGCGAGCGGCGTCAGGATCACCAGGGCGTTGATGACGATGTTCCTGGCCACCGCCTCGTCGCGGGCGTCGGCGGCGGGACGGCCGGAGACGTTGTTGCCATCGCCGGAAATGTCGATGACGCGCCGCTCCGCCGCGAACGGTGCGCGCTCGAGCCGGGCCACCGCGAAATCGATGGCGCTGCCGATCGCGGTGCTGCCCGAGAACGAGCGCGGCGCCTCGACCAGCCGGTCGCCGAAGCCGCGCGCCGCGGCCGCGTCGCCGATCACCGTCCAGTCTATGACCACGGCGTGCTGGCCGGCCGAGGCCCATTCGAGGAAGCACACGGCGATGCGGCGGTGGCGGCCCGAGGTGATGGCCTGCACCACCTCGGGGTGGGTGATGGCGGCGGCCGCGCCCTCGCGCTGCAGCTTGAACTTGGGCGCCGTCACGCTGCGCGAGACGTCGGCCGCCAGCACCAGCAGCATGTCGACCGGCTCGGCCGCCCGCGCCGCCGGCGCGGCGAGCGGGCCGAATGCCAAAGCGAGACCGAGCAGGGCGGCCAGAGTCTTGAGCGTGCGGGTCATCGGGCACCGACTTGTGTGGGGGCCATGGGGTCCTCCGGCATCGCTGCGAGGGATACCAAGCACAAAGTGGACCAGAGGCACTGGTCGACGCAATGGGGTGGGTGGGGCGGGTCTTACGTGGTCTTCCAACATCGGAGGACGGCTCACGTGATGAGCGGAACACGACCGGGCCCAACAAGAAGCCACTCGCGACCGGCGAACCGTTGGCTCGACCTCCGGAGATAGGCTTCATGCGACGATGGCTAGAGCGAGGTTACCGGCACATCAGCCGATCAAGTTTGCGCTGCCAACATCACCGGGCGACAGTACCTGCCGGCCCACTACCGTGTCAGTCGCGCAGACATAGGGTCACACCACACCGCCGATTGCACCGAGCAGACCAACGATAACGCTCAGCACGGTAGCAGCCGTCGTGATCACCTCGCTGACTTTCTTCTGATCTTCGATTGCCCGCTCGATCCGTTCGTTGAGAAGTTCCACTCCGGCGACGACGGCCTTCCATTCGTTGCTGGTCGCGAGGATGCGGTCCTTCTTGCGATACAGGCTGAACTGCTTGAGTCGAAGATCGACGGCCTGGTCGCTGAGCCTCTTGGCGTGCGGATCGCTCGTTTTCGGTGCAGCCGACAAGGCGTCCAGGTTGTCCGCCGTCGCGCGGACTTTCTCAAGCTGTCGCTCGATCCTGGCGAGAGTGTCTGCGGCGTTCTCGGAGTCAGTGGGCATCGTTACTCATCCTTGCCTGATGGGTTGATGTATTCGCGCACTAGGCGCCGAGGATCTTGTCGACAGCCTGCTTGATTGATTCCGCGCGCTTATAGAGCGTCTCGATCGCCGACGTGAGTTCCTTGAGAGTCATCCGGTTCTCACGAGCCCCACGAACGAGTTCGTCGTGGGCCGCAAGCGTGTCCTTCGCGAGTTGGGTCAGGTCAACGGCTCGCAGTTCGACGATCCCGATCTGCGCCGCCGCGATTGCCTCGAGCGCCGACCGGCGATCGGCCGCATGGTCGTCGGACTTGGACATGACGTTGTAGGAGCGCACTCGGTTGTTGAGGTCGGTAGTGGCGCCGCTCATGATGGTGTTCTGAAACTCTTCCAGCAAATTGGGGGAATTGTTTGCCCTGCGCGTGACGTAGTCGGTGGCTTTCCGGACGGGCGTGTCCGCTTCGAGGATGTAGGTGCGCACCCGCGCCAGGCGAATCGCATCGTCGATCGCTTTGCCGAGTGCGATCACCGCGGCGGAGCCGGCGCCTGCAATGACGCCGCCCGTCGACGCCGAGAAGCCAGCGGCGACGCTGTCTATGCCCTTGATGGTCGCACTCATCTGTTTCCCAAGCTCGTCGAGTTGCTTGTCGGTCTTTGCTGCCAACAGTTCGGCGAGTAGCTCGGAATACCGGGCGACAAAGCCAAAGTACTGAACGGCGCGAAGCTTCTGGTCCGCCGTCAATGTGATAGACTGGTTGGTGCCACGAACGGTGATCCGGCAATTCTCCGCCGTCACGTCCTTGCGACAGGCGTCGACGTTGAACGCAAGGCTACGGCCCGAATTCGCCACACTGGCAATCGCAAGCCTGCCTTCGGCCGACGCGAAGGCGTCGGAAGCCTTCTGCACTGCCTGGTTGCCCGTCTTGGCCGCCGTCGCGAACTTCTTGACCTCTTCTGCCAAGTAGTCGGGACCGCACGCTGCCAAACCGAGGGTCAGGCTCGTAGCGGCGACGACCGTCATTGTCGCTCTAAGAATCATGTTTCTCTTCCCCACTTCGACATGTCCTCAATCGCGAGCTTGCGGATTGCCTCGCCAGATGAGTTGCTTTCAACCAGTGCGCCGAGGGTCTGGCTGCCAAGCACACCGTCGGCAGCGAGGTTCTTGTTGCGCTGAAAGACCTTGATCGCCTCCACGAATGTCGTCGTAGGGACCTTCATTTGCTGCAGGCGATCGAAGACCAGAGCATCGTTCTCATTGACATTGAGCGCGCGCGCGGCGGCCAGCAGCGCCGCCTCGCGGCTGGCAGCCGACGGCCGCTGGGCATTTGCCTCGTTGAGGAGCACCGCGCCAGCACCTCGGTCGCCGCGGTTCAACAACTCGTTGCCGGCCCGCATGAGCCAGTCCGGATCCCTGTCCTTGGTGGCCAGCAGGACGATCGGCTGGGTGGCAAGCGAACACACCGCCTCGGTGGATTGCTGGACGTAGCCGCTGACCGACAGGCGTGCAAACAGCATCTCGCCCTTGGAGCATTTCATCGTCAAGGGAGACTTGCCGGCATCGTGAACGTCGAGGGCGGCGCATGTCCGGGGATTGGAGCTACATGTCCTGAAGGAATAGACCGCCGCGTTGACAGATGCGTTCGTCAGCCGGTCCTTCACCACCAGCTTGACTTCGACGACCGAGTCGTCCGCCGCCGCTGGCCAGGCCGTCGCACAGACCAGCGCGAACACACTCAAAGCCGAGAACACCGATCTAGTCATGACACGGCACCTCCCCGAAAAACGCCTCGCCCCAACCCGTCAACCAGTCGCGAGCCGGCGCGCAGCCATGAGCTTGCGCTCCGTCTCGATCCGCCGCAGATCAGCCTCGACCTTGCGTGCGCCGGCCTCAGCCACCGCAGCTTCGTCCACGATGCGCTTGACCCGTGCCTCGCTCCGGTCGGCGCCGAAGGCGCGCCAGCAAGTGATGGCGAAAGCCAGCGCGTAGGTGAGGCCTGCAAGCGCCAGCAGAGCGCCGATGAGGCGGAGCCAGTTGCGCAGCAGGAAGCTTTCGAGGCCCGCCGAGACGACACGTACCGGCACAACCTTTCCATCGGCAGACGGCGTGGACAGAAAGGCGAAGGCGAAGGCCGCCGTGCACCCGCGTGGCTGCTCCACACCGATCCGCAAGCTACTGCCGGGCATCAGCGACGACACCTCGAGACGGCCATTTGCGGCCGACTTGGCCGACGTCCATTCGATACCCGATGGATAGATCTTGCTGTCGTCCGGCAGGCAATCGAGGCCGCT
Organism: Reyranella sp.; assembly: GCA_019745575.1. GTDB lineage: Bacteria > Pseudomonadota > Alphaproteobacteria > Reyranellales > Reyranellaceae > Reyranella. The sequence goes on from JAIETA010000344.1 coordinate 6,048, forward strand.
CCCGGCTTCGGTCGGTCGTCCCTTGGCGAACACCACGAAGTCGATAACAGGCTTAGACCTGGAGAGATTGATCAGCACCAGTCTTGTCCTGCTGACGTGGGTACCGCCTACGGCAGCGTCCGCGGTGGAGCTGGTGTGGTAGAGAATCGGAACGTCCGTGAGATCGGACACCAGAATGGTGATGAGCCAGCTCACGATAGCCGCCGCCGCAGCCGCCAGATAGGTCATCCGCTCGATCATTCGTCCCCCGACGATGCGCGCGCCGATTGGTGCGAATATCGAGTCTCGTATCCAGGGTTGCAGAGTCAAGGTCAAAGAATCGCGAGGAGATTGCCATGCAATGTCTCAAGCTCAATTGGCGGTAGGTAAACAGCGGCAGTTCACCGACACAAAGCCTCTCGCGGAAGCGGGATGCCCGCACCCGGCTCCATCGGCTTCCCCAAGGGCAGATAGCCCCGATCTTCCGATTCAGGCGTCCAACGCCAAACGCCACTTCTGCTCCCAACTCACAGAGGATAGCAGCCCGTCATTCGGGTCGGGCTCATGGTCTCGCCCTTGGCCAACGACCCCTCCGCCCCCTGCGGGGGCACCTCCCCTGATGACAGTGGAGGAAAGACTTTAGCGCCCTACTCCGCCTTCGCGCCGGAATCCCGGATGAGGGGCAGCCAGAGCGCCTGGTCGTCGACGATCGTCTTGCGGGCGGCGTCGGGCGTGCCGGGCGGCAACATCTCGAAGCCCTGGACCAGCAGCTTCTCCCGCACCTGCGGGTTCTGGCCGATGCGGTTGATCTCGGCATTGAGGCGCGTGGCGATGGCTTGAGGCGTGCCGGCCGGCAGGGCGAAGCCCAGCCACACGGCGACGGCGAAGTCGGGCACGCCGGCCTCGATCATGGTCGGCAGGTCGGGCAGCAGGGCCGAGCGGTCGCGGCTGGTGACGGCGAGCGCCTTCAGCTTGCCGGCCCTGATCTGGCCCAGCACGGTGGGCGTGTTGAAGAAGCCCATCGTCACCTCGCCGTTGATGGCGGCCAGCACGGCGGCGGGCGCGCCGCGGTAGGGCACGTGCTGCAGCTTGATGCCGGTGCGCTGCTCGAGGATCACGCCCGACATGTGGAGGCTGCTGCCGACGCCGCTCGAGCCGTAGGTGAGCTCGCCCGGCCTGGCGCGCGCCTGGGCGATCACGTCGGCGACGGTTTTGGCCGGGTTCGAGGCGGCGACGACCATCACGTTGGGCAAGGTGCCGGTGACGGCGAGCGGCACGAAGTCCTTCAGCGGGTCGTAGCCCGGCGCCTTGTAGAGGCCGAGGTTGAACGCCATCGTGCCCTGCGAGGTGAGCAGCAGGGTATAACCGTCGGCCGCGGCGCGCGCGCCCTCGGCGGTGCCGAGCAGGCCGCCGGCGCCGCCCTTGTTGTCGACCACGACGGGCTGGCCCAGCGCCCTGGCCAGTTCCTCGGCGTAGGCGCGCCCGACCGTGTCGGCGCCGGCGCCGGCCGCGAACGGCACGATCATGCGGATCGGGCGCTCCGGCCACTCGGCCGCGCGCGCCGTGGTCGGCAGGAGGACCAGGGCGGCGCCCGCCAGCCCCAGGGCATGGCGGCGCGTCGGAAGCTGTCGCGAAGGGATCATGGCCGGCCTCCTCCAGAACGAAGGTGTCTTAGCAGAGACGGGCCTGGAGTCCGAGCGAACGTCTGGATTGCGTATTCTCCTCCCCAGCGAAGCTGGGGAGGTGGCCCGTTGCAGCGCCTTCTGAGGCGCGACGGGCCGGAGGGGTCATGCGTTCCGCGACGGATGCCCATGACCCCATCGCCCTCGTATGACGAGGGCACTTCCCCTTCGTGGACTCCACGAAGGGGAAGAGATGATCCAACTACCGCCGCTGGCCGAGGAACATCATCAGAAACTGGAACAGATTCACGAAGTCGAGGTAGAGGCTGAGCGCGCCGAAGATGGCGACCTTTTCGGCGGCGTCGCTGCCGTAGGCTTCGGAATACTGCTCCTTGATCTTCTGGGTGTCGTAGGCGATCAGGCCGGAGAAGATCAGCACGCCCGCGGCGGAGATGATGAAGCTCATCGTGCCCGACGGCCAGATCATGTTGACGAGGCTGGCCAGGATCAGGCCGACCACGCCCATGAACAGGAACTTGCCCACCGCCGTGAGGTCGCGCTTGGTCGTGTAGCCGTAGAGGCTGAGGGCGCCGAAGGCCGCCGCCGTCACGAAGAAGGTGCGCGCCACCGAGGCGCCGGTGTAGGTGAACAGCAGCAGCGAGAGGCTGACGCCCATCAGCGCCGTCACCGCCCAGTAGACGGCCTGGACCGAGCCCACGCTCATGCGCGCGGCGCGGAACGAAACCAGCAGCAGGAGGCCCAAGGGCGCCAGGATGGCGACCCAGCCCAGCAGGTTCAGGCCGACCACGCGGCCGTCGGCCGTGAGCTGGAAGAAGAGAGCGGCGAGCTGGGAGGAGCTGAACAGGCCGAAGGCCACGATGCCCGAGAGGGCGAGGCCCGAGGCCATGTAATTGTAGACCCGGATCATGTGGGCGCGCAGGCCGGCGTCGAACGCCGCCTGGTCGGCAACGGTGCCGGCGCGGTTGAACGCGTCAAAATTCTGGTTCGCCATCGCTTTAGCCTCCGCGGGGGTGTGGGGTCGGGTATCGGGGTCCCGTCTGAGGCCACTCTGGCGGTGCGGGGGCAGCGAATCAATAGAGCGCGGGCGGCCGGCGGGCGCCTATACTGGCGCCATGTCGACCGTCGCCCCCTCCGATTCGCCCGCCCTCGTGGCGCTCCGCAAGTCCCTCGCCGAGGCCGCCGACGGGCCCGATGCGGCCGACGCCAAGGCGCTCGCCTACGCGGCGCTGCGCAGCATCCTCGATGCCATAGAAGCCGGCGTCTGCCCGCTCGGCGACTGGGAGCGGCGCTGTCTCGCCGCCGCCATCACCAGCCTGCGCGGCGGACGTTTTGCCGAGGCCCGCACGCGGGCGCGCCAGGCGCTGTGGCCGGACGAGAACCGGCGCACCGCCGCCGTCGCAAAATTCCCGCCGCGGCCCGGCATGATCAGTCTGGCCGAACTCGAACGCGAATTCGCGGCGGCACAGGCCATGCCGGGACGCGGCGGCGCCGGAGGCGGCAAGACGGCGTAGCGCGCTCTGAACTTCCTCCCCAGCTTCGCTCTATCGTATTCACACATCTCACCGACCGTCGCTTTCCAGCTCGATCCAACACAAGCCTCATGCTGAGGAGGCCCGAAGGGCCGTCTCGAAGCATGGAAACGAGCACCGCGTCAGTTGCCCATGCTTCGAGTAAGGCGCATGTGAATGCGCCGGGGGCGCTGCGCGCCCTCCTCAGCATGAGGTCTTGGGGAAGACCGGGCATCCGAATAGATGTGTGCATCCCCTAGCAGCCTCGCGGGGAGGAGAAGGTTCCATTCCGAGCGTCAGGCCGCCGCGCGGTAGGGCAGGTCGCCGAGATAGGTCTTCTTGCCGAGGCCGACGCCGTTGTGGCGCAGGATCGCGTAGGCGGTCGTCACGTGAAAATAGAAGTTGGGCAGGACGTGCTCGACCAGGAACTCCTGGCCCGACAGCGTCTTGCCGGCCCAGCGCGGCTGGGTGATCCGCCGCTCGGCCGCCCCTGCGAAGGCATCGGGCGCAAAGCCCTTGAGATAGGCCACCACGCTGTCGAGGCGCGCCCTGATCTCGGCCAGGGTCTGCTCGGTGTCGGCATGCACCGGCGCGTCCGCGTCGCGGCCGGCCAGGCGAGCGGCGCCGAGCTTGGCGGTGTCGCAGGCGGTGCGGATCTGCTGCATCAGGCTGAACTGGTCGGGTGCCAGGCGGGCCTGCAGCAGGACCGCCATGTCGACCTTCTTCTCGGCGGCGAATTTCTCGGCCTCGTCCAGGAAGGCGCCGAGGTTGGCGAGCATCTTGGCGAACTGGGTGACGACGAGAGCATGGATCAGGGGGGCGTGGCTCATCTTGACCTCCGATGGGGGCTGGCGGGACGGGGCCTCGCCTATAGCAGGTCCGGCGGCGATACCTCCCCAACTTCGTCGGCCAGGAATGACTAGAAGCCGGGTGGAGGGCGGAACCTTTTCGACCGTCGGTCGTTGCCTGATGACGGGCCCATCCGGACCCGTCCCGGAATGGCTACCCGTCATCCCGAGCTCTTTTCACTTTGGGGTGAATGATGTTCAGAAAACTGCTGGCTGTCGCCGCGGCGTCCTACCTGGTGGGCGCCTGCGCCAACGAACCGCCGCCGCCACCGCCGCCACCGCCCGTTACGCAGACGCAGGCACAGACCTTCATGGTGTTCTTCGACTGGGACCGCTCGAACCTGTCGCAACAGGCGCTCAACACGGTCCAGCAGGCGGCCAGCGCCTTCAAGACCCGCGGCAGCGCCCGCCTCACGACGACCGGCCACACCGACACGTCGGGTCCGGAAGGCTACAACATGGCGCTGTCGCTGCGCCGCGCCAGCACGGTCAAGGATGCGCTGGTGCGTGACGGCGTGCCGGCGACGGCCATCAACGTGGTCGGCCGCGGCGAAGCCGGCCTCATGGTGCAGACCGGCGACGGCGTGCGCGAGCCGCAGAACCGGCGAGTCGAGATCGTGGTCGACGGCACCCAGGTGGCCGGCGTGTTCTCCGATCCGCGGTCGTACTGCAAGGCGCTCAGCGACAAGTGGCGCCAGTTCCGCACGTCGCAGCTCGACACCCGCGAAGCCTCCGCCATCGCCCGCTGCGAGGCCGGCGACTACGACTCCGGCATCCCGGTGCTCGAGGACGCGCTGATCACGGCCAAGATGCCGCTGCCGGCCCCCGGCTACCGTTGGCCCGGCCGGCCGATCTGATCGCCGGTCCGACGGGCGGCCCGCCGCACGGCGGACCGCCGAACATGAAAAGGGCGGCCTTCCGCAAGGAAGGCCGCCTTTTCGTTGTCTGCTCGGTCGGGGCCGGC
>JAIETA010000283.1 GCA_019745575.1 Reyranella sp.
GGCCGCCGCCCAACATGCGCGGGGTCTTCCGGATCGCCCGCCGCATGGGCACCTGGGCGATGCTGGAAGTGCTGCTGCTCGGCGTCTTCGTGGCCTACACCAAGCTCGGCGGCCTGGTGACCATAGAAGTCGGGCCGGCGGTCTATGCGCTGGGGCTCTATTCCGTCGTCATCGTGTGGGCCGAGCTGGCGCTCGATCCTCAGGCGGTGTGGGAGGAGATCGAGCGGCGCGGCCAGACCCATGCCCCGATGCCGGCGCCGGCCGCGCTCGAGGTCCGGCCCGGCGCGGCGGGCTGCGAGAGCTGCGGCCTGGTCGCGGTGCCGGCCGAGCATGACGGCCATTGTCCGCGCTGCGGCGCGGCGCTGCACGCGCGCAAGCCGCAGAGCCTCAACCGCACCTGGGCACTGGTGATCGCCGGCGCCATCCTCTACGTGCCGGCCAACCTCTATCCCGTGCTCACCGTGGTCCAGGCCGGCGCCGGTCAGCCCAGCACCATCCTGGGCGGCGTCGAGGAGCTTTTGGCCTCGCAGATGTATCCGCTGGCGCTGCTCGTCTTCTTCGCCAGCATCCTGGTGCCGCTGTTCAAGCTGATCGGGCTTGCCGTCATGCTGGGCGCCACCATGATGGTGACGACGGAGCGGGGTGCCGCCGTCCTGCTGCGCCAGCGCACGCGCCTCTACTACGTCGTCGCCTGGATCGGGCGCTGGTCGATGGTCGACATCTTCATGGAGTCGCTGCTGGGCGCCCTGGTCCAGTTCGGCCGCGTCGTGACCATCGAACCGGGCACCGGCGCCGTCGCCTTCTGCGCCGTGGTCTTCATCACCATCTTCGCCGCCGAGGCCTTCGACCCGCGCCTGATGTGGGACGCCGCCGCCCGCAACGCGCATCGTCCCCTCGCGTTACGCCAGCCGGTCCGCGGCCGTCAGGCCGCCAAGGAGCGTTCTGCCCATGCCTAGAACACCGATGCTGCTCGCCGTCTGCCTGTCGATGGCGCTGCCGTTGGCGGCGGCGGCACAGCAGAAGCCCTTTGGCGGCTATCCCAATGCCGATATGGAATACTGCGCCAAGTTGAGCGAGCTCTATGTCCGCTACATTGGACGCTCCGAGGCCGGCCCGCGGGTTCCCGTCACGCCCGATGTCGTGGGCGGCACGGCGCTGGCGCAGTGCAAGCACGAGAGCACGGTGTCGGAGGCCATCCCCGTGCTCGAGCGCAAGCTGCTCAACTCCGGCTTCACCCTGCCGCCGCGCGGTTAGCGCCTCAGGACACCGGCGCCGCCGCGGTTTCTTCATAGCTGCTGTCGCAAAAAACTCGTGCATCGTTGGGAACCAGCCCGGTTAGGCTGGCGCATCTCGACGGTTGTGCTTCCACTCGATGTTTCGTTTTTCGGCGATCCGAGGGAGATGAACAACGATGCCGCCCGTAGCGACGAGAATCGGCTCCATCAGTGACGTACTTGTCGGCGCAGGCGATCGCCTCGCGCCGGACCCGCCGGTCGATACGCTCGCCGGCTTCGACGTCGTGGCCCAGTTCAGCCAGGCCTTGCTCAACCAGCAGCTCGTGCGCTCGCTGGCCTACCGCAGGCTGGCGACGCTTACCGCCTATGCGCCCTGGGGGATGCTGCCGCTGCCTGCCGGGCTCGCCGCCCTCGTGCCGCGGCGCTTCGCCCTTGGGCTGACGGCCGCCGAGGCCCGCCTGGAAGTGCGGCTCGTCCAGCCGCATCTCGCAGGCCTGCATTGGCCGGCCGACGTCACCGGCATCGACGGAGGACCCGTCGTGGCGACGACGCGGCGCCGGGCCCGGCCCCGTGCGCTGGGACGCGGACGCACTGTCGATGTCGGCTGGTCGGTCGAGGTCAACCTGCTGACGTCGCGCCTCGACATGGGCCTCCTGGCGCGTACCGCCTCGACGGGCGGTGGGCCACCGGCCGGCGGTTCCGGCAGGCCGCAGGCGGAGATCGGCGACCTGCCCGACCTCGTGGCGACCGACGATTTCTCCGCCGGCGACAACCGCAAGTGGGATCGCCTGACGCTCGCCACGGGAAGGGCGATCACCGGCGCCGATGCCACCCTCACGGTGCCGGCCGGCCAGTGGCGCTTCGGCATGGGGCTCGATTTTGCCGACACCGTCGCGGTGGTGACGTCGGACGCGGCGGCCGTCACCGAATTCCTGGCGACCGACGGCGGCAAGACTCTGCTCGCCCAGGCGCTGGCGCCGCTCAGAACCTCATCCGGCGTCCGCCTCGCGCTCGACGTGGCGCCAGCGGGCGCGTTGTCGGCGGCCACGGTCCAGCACTTCGCCCTGCCGCCTTTCACGGTGCGCGACATTCTTCTCACCGACCAGCGCGGCCGCCTCGTGCTCAGTCTCTGCGCCCAGCTCGGGACCTCGACGGGTGGTGTCCTGCGGCTCGTCCGGCCGCTTCTGGGCCGTCAGGATTTTGCCTATGCCGCCTCGGAGCGCGTTCTCGGCCTGGCCTTCAAGGTCTGCTGGAAGCGTGCCGCCGGCGGCCTGTCGTTCGTCGGCGAAGTGCCGGTCGATTTGCCGGTCGGCGACGACCCCGAGATCACGCGGCCGGGCCGGGCTCAGATCTCGATCGTCTTCAACGACACGCTGGACGACGTCGCCCTCAAGGCGATGCCGGAGAGCCGGGGCGATGTTGTCCGTTTGCTGGGCCGGCAACGCCTGAAGCTCCTGAACCTCTGGGATTACCAGGGCCGGCGCATCACCGATCTCGGCGAATGGGCGGATCCGCACGACGAGGCCATGGTTCTGCCGCTCAACCTGTTCGAGACGGGCGGCGCGCGGCCGGACGAGCTCAATCCCAACTTCCGCGATCTCCTGCTGAAGCTCATGGCGGTGCTGGTCTTCCCCACCATCCAGCCATCCGCGATCCGGGCCGGCAGCATCTCGGGCTTCTGTTCGGCGGCCCGCAAGACGATGCTGGTGTGCTGGACGCTGCGGACCTGGCAGGACGACGTCCGTCCGCCGATCGTTGACACAGTCGCGGAGCGCGTATGATGGCCAAGACCAAGCGCAGGACCGGGCGCAAGACCGGTTTCGTCGCGGCATTCGCCAAAGCCCGCGCCCGCGACGCCCATCCCCATCTCGGTCCGATCAACGCCGCGTCGTTCGCGGCCGATCGCGGCGTGGCGGTGGCCAAGGCCGCCAATCTGTTCGCCTACCAGAAATATCTGGCGGCGGCGCGCGCCGACAAGGCCCGGCGCAAGCGGGTACCGGAATCGTTCGAGCGCAACGTGCTGGCCCAGGCCCGCCAGGCGCGCGACGATCTCGACGCCTTTACCGGCGCCGGGCTGCGCATGATCCAGCAGGTCAACCAGACCGGCCTGTGGGGGCGCACCCAGGCGCAGTTCGCACGCACGCTGCGCGACCGCGGCCCGGTCGACGTCAGGACGATGTGGGCCGAGATCGCCGGCAACGCCCAGTACCGCACGGCCCTGGCCGGCCACGGCATATCGGCGGACATGACCGCCGCCATGACCGAGGCCTTCGCCACGCTCGATGCTACGGCCGTCCTGCGCAATGGCAAGGTCGCCGTCGAGACGCGCGTCGCCGGCGAGCGCGCGCCGCGCCGCATGGCCCTCGGCGCCGGGGCGTCACCCCCGGCCGGCCTCTCGGACCTGCTGCGCCGCTCGCAGTTCGACCGTGTGGCGGCGGCGTTCGCGAACAAGGAGCCCGTTCATCTCGAGATCGTGCCGGCTGCCGGCCTTACGGCCTACGAGCCAGCCGATCTTTTTGCCCTGGGGGCGGTGGCGGTGCGCCAGCGCATGACCGAGCATGTCCGCAAACTCGAAGACACGGGACTTGCCATCTACGAGGGCAACGATCCCTTCTCCTTCACGCTGGCATTGTTGGTCATTGGCCTCTTCCTCGGGCTGGTGGGTTCCGTCATCCAGCATCTCTGCGACAACCCTACCGAGGTCGAGCAGCCCGAATGGCTGTGCACCGTGGGAGCGGCCCTGCTCATCATCGCCCTGATACTGCTGGCCGCCGTCTTCATCATCGGCTTCCTGGAAGGAGCGGCATTCTCCATTGTCGCCTGGATCGGGCTCATGCTCATGGCGCAGTACATCGCCGATGCCTACGCCCACTTCACCAGCTTCAATGTCGAGGGCGTGCCATCGTCCTGAGCCGTCGTCCTGAACCGGCTCCCCTCGTCCTGTCGCCGTCGGTCGTCCGCGCGCTGGCCGCCGCCTGCGTCCGCGCCGCGCCGTCGGAGGCGGCGGGGTTCGTGTTGGGAGTCCGGCGCGGCCGCGAAGCGATGGCCGCCGAGGTCGTGCCGCTGGCCGGAGGACCCGGGGGATTCGAGATCCCCGACCATGAGGTGCACCGCGTTCGGGCGTGGGCCGAGAATCGCGACCTCGACATCCTGGCGCTCTTCCATTCCCACCCGTCGGGCAGCCTTGGCCTCAGCGCCGCCGATCGCGCTGCGCTCGTGCATTCGCAATGGCCGTGGCTCGTCGTCGGCCACCGGCCCGGCCGCGCGCTGAAGCTGGCGCTCTATGGCCCGGGTGACGTCGGCCGGAGGTCGCCCGCCTCGGTGCGGCTCTCGCCGGGGCGAGATCATGCGAATTAGATCGGCGCCGGACTCAGTTCAGCTTGAAGGCGAAGCCGATCCGGATCTGATGGACGTTGCGGAAGGCGCCGTTGCGCTCGAACGTGTCGAGTTCGTAGCCCGCCGACATTTTCATGTGCGGGCTGATCGGGCGGCCGAAGCCGGCGTAGGCGCGGTTCTGGTGGGCGCCGGCCTGGCGGCCGGTGCCGTCGACCTTCAGGTTGACGAAGATCTCGTCCGAGACGGCGAACTCCCACGGCGAGTCGCCGATCGGGAGGCGCACGCCCGCCAGCGCGCGCGTCCGCACCAGCAGGGCGCCGTTCTCGAAGAACAGTTCCTCGGCGCGCAGCCGGCCGGTGTAGGCCACCGGACCCAGGCGGCCGCGGTGCAGCAGGTCCTGGAACGAGCCGCGCTGGGTGCGCAGCGGCGCCGGATAGCGCTGGAACTGGACGTAGCCCGCCGCCACCGCCCAGCTGGGCGAGAGCGCGTACTCGAAGCCCGGCCGCACCTGGAAGTCGCGCAGGCGGCTCATGTTGCGGTCGAGCTGGAGCTGGCTGTCGAAATGGAACGACCACCGCGCATCGATGGCGTACTCGAGGGCGACGGCGGTGGTGAGCCACAGGTCGCCGTTCGGCGTCGGCCCCTGGCCTTGCGCCTGCCCCTGCGGCTGGCGCTGCGCTGCCGCCGGCGACGCGGCCATCGACACGGCCATCGAGACGGCCATCGACAGGGCGGCCAGCATCGGAAGGCCCGACAGGCCGGCAAACCGCCAGGGCGGGACGGCCTTCATTCCGCTACCGGGCCGGTCCGAAACCCTGCAGCGTCCACTCCAGCGCTGCCGGGCTGACACGGACCTTGCCGTATTGCGGACGGTCGATGTCGATGATGAGGATGATCGCCAGCGCCCACGCCGCCAGCAGCAGCAGCGAGAGGCCGAGCTGCCGGCTGCCGGCGATGCCGAAGCCGTAGCCCACCACGCCGACCGTCAGGATCGACACCGTCATCAAAAGGCGCATCAGGTAGGGCGGCACGTGACTTTCCAGGTTGCGCCGGTTGGTGAGCGCCATGTCGAACGTCTCGTTGAGCGACGCGAGAAGCAGGCCGGAGATCGGCGTCGGCGCCCGCTCGGCCACGCCGAGCGCCAGGCGCCAGAGTTCGGCCTGCAGCTCGCCGCTGCGCTGGTTGAGGCGGGCGGCCTCGGCCGGTTCGCCGCCGCCGCGCACGGCCGCGATGCGCAGCTCGGTGTAGTCGCGCAGCAGGCGCCGCAGCGCCTGGGCCTCGGTGGCGCCCGCGACCTCGGCGCGCAGCCAGGCGGTGCCGATGGCGTTGGCCTCGGCCAGCACCGAATCGCGCCGTTGCTCGAAGCGGGTCGAGGCCATCGACAGCGAGACGCCCAGCAGGAAGGCGAGCAACCCGACCATGCCGGCGCTGGCGAAGTTGACCGCCGACTTCTCGCCGTCGTTCGGCGCGTTGTTGCGCACCACGAAGCGGCCCAGCCGGTAGCCGATCTCCAGCGCCGCCACCAGCAGCAGCAGGACGATGAGGCCGCCCAGGTGGAGGTCGTTGACGGCGATGCCGCCCAGCCGGTCGAACAGCCAGTCGAAGGGCCCCAGCGACATGCTTCAGGGACTCCAGCGCAGGAAGTTGGCGATCAGGCGCAGGCCGGTCGCCTGGCTCTTCTCGGGATGGAACTGGGTGCCGGCGAGATTGTCGCGGCCGACCACCGCGGTGAGCGGCACGCCATAGTCGACGACCGCCAGCACCGTCTCGGGCCGGGCGGCCGCGAACTGGAAGGAATGCACGAAGTAGGCGTGGTCGCGCTCGGCGATGCCGGCGAGCAGCGGATGCGCCTTGAGGTCGCGCAGCTCGTTCCAGCCCATGTGCGGGATTTTCAGATGATCCTTTCCCGCCTGACCCTTGGGCTCGATGCGCACCACGTCGCCCGCGATCCAGTCCAGCCCGGCATGGACGCCGTATTCGACGCCGCGCGTGGCCATGAGCTGCATGCCGACGCAGATGCCGAGGAAGGGCTTGGCCCGCTCGATCACCTCGCGCTGCAGCGCCTCGACCATGCCCGGCACGCCAAAAAGGCCGGCGCGGCAGTCGGCGAAGGCGCCGACGCCGGGCAGCACGATGCGCTGGGCCTCGGCCACCTCGCGCGGGCTCGACGTCACCAGCACGCGCTCGTGCGTGCCCGCCTCGCGCGCCGCGCGCTCGAAGGCTTTGGCGGCGGAGCGGAGGTTGCCCGAGCCGTAATCGACGATGGCGACGGTCATGGCGCGACGCCACTCCCACGACTCCTCCCCAGCGAAGCTGGGGAGGTGCCCCGAAGGGGCGGAGGGGTCGAGAGTCCCATCGATGGCCCATGACCCCTCCGTCGACGCCAGGCGTCGACACCTCCCCTTGCTTGCGCAAGGGGAGGAGAAAGAGCGGTGAAGCAGGCCATGGCGCTACAGCACGCCCTTGGTGCTGGGCACCGCCGTCGTCTGCCGCGGATCGATCTCGACGGCCACACGGAGTGCGCGCGCGAGGCCCTTGAAGCAGCTCTCGACGATGTGGTGGTTGTTGTCGCCGTAGTGGTTCCACACATGCAGCGTCAATCCGCCGAGCTGGGCGAAGGCCTGGAACCATTCCTTGAACAGCTCGGTGTCCATGGTGCCGAGCTTGGGCTTGGAGAAAGCGACCTTCCAGATGAGGTACGGCCGGTTCGAGGCGTCGAGCGCCACCTCGGTCAGCGTCTCGTCCATCGGGATGGTGGCGCTGCCGTAGCGGCGGATGCCGGCGCGGTCGCCCAGCGCCTTGGCCAGGCACTCGCCCAGCACCAGGCCCGAATCCTCGGTGGTGTGGTGATAGTCGATATGCAGGTCGCCCTCGGCGCGCAGCGTGATGTCGATCAGGCTGTGGCGCGAGAGCTGCTCCAGCATGTGGTCGAGGAAGCCGATGCCGGTCTTGATGTCGTACTTGCCCGTGCCGTCCAGGTTGATGGCGGCGGAAATACGGGTTTCCTTGGTGGCGCGGCTGACGGACGCGCGCCGTCCGCCGCTGCCGGGGGTCGTCAGGGTTTGTAGGGTCGTGGCCATGGCACGGTCATACAGGAAGGCGGGCGGCGCGGTCGAGCGGCAGAGTGACCTCCCGCTCTTCTCCTCCCCAGCGAAGCTGGGTAGGTGCCCCGAAGGGGCGGAGGGGTCATGGGCTACCGACCGCCGCCCGACCCCTTCGTCGGCGCCTTCTGCATCCCGAGCCGGCGCACCGCCTTAAGCTTCCCCTGCAACGTCTTGGGCAGGACGGAGAAGCGCCTGGCGGTCTTGAAATCGGCATCCGTCAGCTCGCGGACGTCGCCTTGGGCGTCAGTCGGCGGTTTGCGCTTGGCCATACTTCCCGTCCCTGCCGTCGTTTCGTCGACCGTCGACGACTCGCGTCGTCGGCCCGTACATACAGCATGGTGAGCGTGAAATCATCGCACGGCCCGCTCGAGCGTGACCCCCTCACCTGAGGGTGAAGTAACTTCGCCCGACCTCTCCCCGGAGCGGGCGTTGACTGCCGGTCACGTGCCAGCCTGATATAGTCGCGGCGTGACACCTGACCTGCCCGACGTCGCCAAGCCCGAGCGTCTCACCGACGCTCTGCGCCGCCATGGCGTGCTCTCGGCCGGCCGCGTGCGTGACATCACGACGGACGCGCCGCGCGACACGCTGCTGTCGCGCATCGTGCGCCTCAAACTCGCCTACGAGGGCCCGACCGAGAAGGCGCCCGGCTCGCTGATCCTGAAGACGTGGCGGCCGCGCGATGGCGTGCCGGAGGCATGGGCGGCGCGCGAAGTGCTGTTTTATGACACGGTGGCGCCGGCCACGCCGGCCGGGCCCCTCCTGCGTTGCTTCGATGCGGGGCAGTCGCCGCAGACCAAAGCATGGCACCTGCTTCTGGAGGACGTCACCGACAGCCACTGCATCGCCGCCGAATGGCCGTTGCCGCCCACCGAGCCGCAGTGCCGTGCCATCGTTGGCGTGCTCGCGCGCTTTCACGCCGCGTGGTGGGGCGCGGCGCAGGCCGAGCCCGCCATGGCGATGGCGCGCGACCTCTATCAGGGCTTGCCGGGTTTCTGGGCCAACCTCTCCGATCGCCTGGGCGATCGCCTGTCGGCCGACCGGCGCCGGATCTACGAGCGCTTCTTCGCGGCGCCTCCGCACTTCGCCCGCCTGGCCACGCGCAAGAACCTCAGCATCGTGCATGGCGATGCCCATGTGTGGAACGTGTTCCTGCCCAACGACGGCAGTGTGGGTGGCGAGCGGTTGTTCGACTGGAGCGTCTGGCAGCCCGGTCTGCCGACCGCCGACCTCGCCTGCATGATGGCGATGCACTGGTATCCCGAGCGCCGTCGGCGCTTCGAGCGACCGTTGCTCGACCACTACCACGCGAGCCTGCTCGCCTCAGGCGTCGAGGGCTACGACCGCGCGATGCTCGACCAAGATTACCGCCTGGCTGTGCTGACCCAGATGATGACGCCAATTGTTTGGGCCAACATCGGCATCCCGCCATCGGTCTGGTGGAACAACTTCGAGCGCATCATGCTGGCGGTCGACGATCTCGGCTGCCGCGATCTGCTGTCGCCTTGAGCGCAACGCCGGAGGGGGTCGAAGGCCGCAGCCGTTGACTCCCGACCTCTCCGGCTCAGGCGCTGTAAACAGCGCCGACTCGGGCCACCTCCCCTGCCGCTGGCAGGGGAGGAGAGTCACTTCGGCGCCGCCTTGGGTTCAGTCGACGCCTTCTGCGCGCCCCAGAAGCCGAACAGCGTGCCGGCCACGCGGCGGATCTGGATCTCCTCCGAACCCTCGGTGATGCGGTAGCGGCGGTGGTGGCGGTAGATGTGCTCGAACGGCGTGTGGCGCGAGTAGCCGATGCCGCCATGGACCTGCATGGCGCGGTCGGCGGCGTCGCACACCAGGCGGTTGGCGCGGTAGTTCGACATCGCCACCCACTCCGAGACGCTCATGTGGTGCTCGCGGTCCAAGTGCCACGCCGTCTTGCGCACCAGGCCGCGCGTCATCTCGGCCTCGGTGTGCAGCTCGGCCAGCGGAAACTGGATCGCCTGGTTGGTCGCCAGCGCCTTGCCGAACACTTTTCGGTTCTTGGCATAGGCCACCGACATGTCGATGCAGTACTGCGCCGCGCCCAGGCTGGAGGCGGCCTGGCGGATGCGGTTCTCGTGCACGAAGGTCTGTGCCACGTCGAGGCCGCGGCCTTCCTCGCCCAGCATGGTCGAGGCCGGCACTTTTACGTTGGTGAGCGAGACCTCGGCGTGGTCCGACGGCATGTTGAAGGTCCACCACATGTATTCGATCTTGAAGCCCGGCGTCTTCACCGGCGTCAGGAAGGCCGAGATGCCGCGCGCGTCGCCCGGCTTGCCCGAGGTGCGCGCAAACACCAGGTCGACCGTGGCCGTGTGCATGCCGGTGTTGAACCGCTTCATGCCGTTGATGATCCAGTCGGAACCCTGCTTCGTCGCCGTCGTCTCCATGAACGTCGCGTCCGAGCCGTGCAGCGGCTCGGTGAGGCCGAAGCCGATGCGCTCGGTGCCCTTGAACATGCCTTCGATGTAGCGGTCTTTCTGCTCCTGCGTGCCGAAGCGGTGCAGCAGCAGGGCCACCGGGAAGTTGCCCACGATCGAACTCTCGTTCTGCAGGTCGTTGTGCAGCCCCAGCCCCTTGTGGGCGAGGTGCTCGCGGATGATCGCCATGGCGAGGTTCGAGCCGTCCTTGCCGCCCAGCGCCTTGGGCAGGCCGAAGCGCAGGTGGCCGGCCTTGTCGGCGCGGCGCTTCATCTCGGCTAAAAGCTCCTCCCACTCGGGACGGGGCTGGCCGTCATTGTCCCAGTCGGTGCGCGCGTGCTCGCGGCGGTGGTCGAAGAAGCGGATGTTGTCGTCCTGCCGCTCCAGCGGCCGGATCTCGCGCTCGATGAAGGCGTCGAGTTCGACGAGATAGGCCGCGATGTCGGCGGGAATGTTGAAATCCATGGCGCGCTTCCTCCGGTAAACGATCGTTCACCAGATACCACAGGACCCCGCCCGGCACAGGCGCCGTGACCGGCTTGCCGCCGATAGGAATGCGCCGGCTGCAGGGCAGCCATTCCAAATAAAATTTGCCGGTTCTACAGGAAAACGATAAGAAAAAGACGACCATGGCGGACCCTGTCCGCCGGTCCCCGCCCGCCCGGCCCCGAAGCCTGGCGGGTTTTTTGTGCCTGGACTCCGTCTCTGCGCCTTGGGCGGAAGGGGCGAGAACAAGAGCGACCGTACCGAGACTCCCGCCCCTCCGGCCGCTGCGCGGCCACCTCCCAGGCTTCGCCAGGGAGGAATCCAGTTCTTCTCCTCCCCAGCAAAGTGTATGGACCGGGGACAAGGTGAACGTGTGTTCGGGGACATGGTGGACACATTTCAGATTAGCTCAGGTTATTGAT
>JAIETA010000013.1 GCA_019745575.1 Reyranella sp.
GCGCGGATGGCCACGGTGTCGAGGCCGGCCGTGGCCAGCAGCGAGATGGCCGATCCGGCGCAGCGCGGCAGCACCAGCGTGAGCGGGCCGGGCCAGAACCGTGCCGCGAGCTTTTCGGCGGTGTCGTTCCACTGAACGAATTTTTGCGCCTCGGCGGCGTCGAGCACGTGGCTGATCAGCGGGTTGAATTCGGGCCGGCCCTTGGCCTCGAAGATCGCCGCGACCGCGCGCTCGTTGGTGGCGTCGCCGCCCAGGCCATAGACCGTCTCGGTCGGGAAGGCGACGAGCCGGCCCTCGCGCAGCAACCGGGCCGCTTCGGCAATCGAGTCCGCGGTTGGCGCCGCCAGCCTCACCGGGCCGCCCTCATCGCGCGGCCTTGCTGCGGGCGATGAAATGAGGATTGGAGAAGCGCGGCTTGCCGTAGAGCAGGGGCCGGTCGTCGGTGGTGACGACTTCGCCGCCCGCGGCTTCCAGCACGCCCTGGCCCGCGGCGGTGTCCCACTCGTTGGTCGGGCCGAAGCGCGGATAGATATCGGCCTTGCCCTCGGCGATCAGGCAGAACTTGAGCGAGGAGCCGGCCTGCACACGGTCGGCGACGGTGAGGCCGTTGTTGCGGAACCAGATGTCGAGGTCGTCGTAGATGGCGTGGCTGCGGCTCGCGCACGCGGTCAGGCCGTGCGGCGGCGGCGGGCGGGTGGCGATCGCGGCGAAGGGTCCGCCGCTCTCGCTCTTGTCGGCGCCGAGGCCGGAGGCACCGCGCCACAGCGTGTCGCTCGCCGGCGCCAGCACGACGCCGAGCGTCGGCCGGCCGCCCTCGATCAGGGCGATGTTCACGGTGAACTCGCCGTTCCTCTTGATGAACTCCTTGGTGCCGTCGAGCGGATCGACCAGCCAGAACGCAGCACCCGGTCGACTGGCGTCGAGATTGGGCAGGCGGCCCGCCGCCATCTCCTCCTCGGCGACCACCGGCGTGCCGGGCGTGAGCGCCCTCAGGCCGGCCACGATGATCGCCTCGGCGGCGTGGTCGGCGTCGGTGACCGGACTGCGGTCGGCCTTGTCGCGCACGCCGTGGTCGCCGGCGTAGATGCGCATGATCTCGCGTGCGGCGTCTCGGGCGAGATCGGTGCAGACGTGGCGAAGGTCGGACAGCGGCGGCAGGGAACTGGGCAAAGGATTGGGCAAGGGACTGGGCACGGAACCGGTTGCGCGGGAGGCGGCGACCTTATAGCCCATTCGGTCATGGCAAACAGGCTCCTGGGCGTCATATCGGCCCTTCCCGAGGAGCTTGCCCACCTCGGCGACGGGGCGGGCGAGCGGAGCGTCGTGGGCGGCCTCACCTTCCGGCGCGGCCGGATCGCCGGTCGCGAGGCGGTGTTCGTCGAGTCGGGCGCGGGCAAGGTCAATGCCGGCATGGCGACGGCGCTGCTGCTCGATCGCTTCGGCTGCGACGCCCTCATGCTGTGCGGCGTGGCCGGCGGCCTCGACCCGGCGCTGGGCGTCGGCGACGTCGTGATCGCCACCAGCCACATCCAGCACGACTATGGCCGGGCCGGCGACGACGGCTTCCTGACCACTCAGCCCGGCAGCCGCCAGTCGCTGGGCGGCGACTGGACGCCGGGCTACCCCGTGCCCGAGGCCGTGCTCGCCCGCTTGCGCCAAGCGCTCGACGGGTTCGTGCTGGATCCGTTGCCCGGGGCGATCGACCCGTCTCGCCGTGTCCCGGTCGCGAGGATGGGGGCGATCCTGACCGGCGACAGCTTCCTGAGTTCCGAGCGCCTGCGCCGCCGTCTCCATGCCGAATTCGGTGCCCAGGCGGTCGAGATGGAGGGTGGCGCCGTGGCGCAGGTGGCGAGCCGTTGGGCCGAGGACATCCCGGTCATCAACATCCGTTGCCTGAGCGACCTCGCCGGCAGCGGCAGCCTGACGAACTTCGCGGCCTTCCTGCCGGTGGCGGCGCGCTACGCCTCGCTGGTCGCGCACCGGCTGGCGCCGGCCATATGAGGACTCACGGCTTCAGGACGCGGCCGGCGACGGCATCGAGCTTGGCCGCCATGTCGGCCGATCGCGCCGCCGGCGCCGTGATGAGGGCATATTCGAGGGCGCGATCGCAGCCGGCGGGACAGACCTCGGGGCGTGCGGCCTTGAGGCGTGGCGCCACCATGCGCACCAGCGTCTTCGCCCGCTCGGCGTTCTCGCCCAGCACACGGACGACGTCGGCCACCTGGACGTGGTCGTGATCGGGGTGCCAGCAGTCGAAGTCGGTGACCATGGCGACGGTCACGTAACAGATCTCCGCCTCGCGGGCGAGCTTGGCCTCCGGCATGTTGGTCATGCC
Organism: Reyranella sp.; assembly: GCA_019745575.1. Taxonomy (GTDB): domain Bacteria; phylum Pseudomonadota; class Alphaproteobacteria; order Reyranellales; family Reyranellaceae; genus Reyranella. Next base: position 2,336 of record JAIETA010000013.1, read on the forward strand.
GATGACATCGCAGCCCCAGCTGCGGTACAGGCGCGACTCGGCGAGACTGGAGAACTGCGGGCCTTCCATCGTCAGGTAGGTGCCGCCGAGCTTGACCGGGAAACCCGCGGTGCGCGCGCAGTCGTGGGCGATCTCGGCAAGGCGGCTGCAGGTCGGGTGCGCCATCGACACGTGCGCCACCAGTCCGTCGCCGAAGAAGCTCTTCTCGCGGGCGAAGGTGCGGTCGATGAACTGGTCGACGATCACGAAGTGGCCGGGCGGCAGGTCTTCGCGCAGCGAGCCGCAGGCCGACAGCGAGAGGATGTCGGTCACGCCCGCGCGCTTGAGCGCGTCGATGTTGGCCCGGTAGTTGATCGAGGTCGGCGAATGGCGGTGGCCACGGCCGTGGCGCGGCACGAACACGACGTCGAGCCCGTCGAGCACGCCGAACAGGAACTCGTCGGACGTCTCGCCGAAGGGCGAGGCGATCCGCCGCCATGTCGCGTTCTTGAGGCCGGCCATATCGTAGATGCCGCTTCCGCCGAGTATGCCCAACATCGTCATCCGCTTCTCCTGGTTGGCGTTGGTGTATCATCCCGCTCTGACAAAGGGGAGACACCCCGGGAGGAGACGGCATGAGCAGACTCGACGGCAAGATCGCCATCGTCACGGGCGCGACCAGCGGCATCGGCCGCCGGACCGTCGAGATCTTCGTCCGGGAGGGCGCCCGGGTCGTGGCGACCGGCCGCCGCGCCGAGCTTGGCCGCACGCTCGAGGCGGCGCTGGGCAAGGACAAGTGCCTGTTCGTCCGCGCCGACGCCACCCAGGAAGCCGACGTGAAGGCCATGATCGATGCCTGTCTCTCCAGATGGGGCCGGCTCGACTGCCTGTTCAACAACGCCGGTGGGCCGGCGCCGGTCGGCGGCATCGAGACGGTGCCGGTCGAAGGCTTCGACGCGGCAATGGCCACGCTGGTGCGCTCGGTGATGCTCGGCATGAAGCACGCGGCGCCGGTCATGATGAAGCAGGGCGCGGGCAGCATCATCAACAACGGCAGCGTCGCCGGCCGCCGCGCCGGCTACTCGACGTCGATGATCTACGGCGCCGCCAAGGCCGCGGTGAACCACCTGACGGTCTGCGCCGCCATGCAGCTCGGCGAGAGGAACGTGCGGGTGAACTCGATCTCGCCGGGCGGCATCGCGACCGGCATCTTCGCCAAGGCGCTGGGCCTCGCGCCCGACAAGGCCGACTCCTATGCCGAGGCGATGAAGGCCAGCATGGCCAGGAACCAGCCGATTCCGCGCGCCGGCATCACCGACGACATCGCGCATGCCGCGGCCTTTCTCGCCTCCGACGAGGCGAGCTTCATCAACGGCCACGACCTCGTCGTCGACGGCGGCCTGGTCGGCGGCCGCCTGTGGACGCCGCACCAGGAAGGCGTGAAGGCCATGCGCCAGGCGTTCGGCGTCGACGAGATCTGATGCTGCGCATCATCGGCAAGGCGAGCTCGATCAACGTTCGCAAAGTCTTATGGACCTGTGAAGAAGTCGGCCTGCCGTACGAACGCCACGACCGGGGACCGGAGCTTGCGCAGAATCCCAACGGCCTTGTGCCGGTGATCGTCGACGGCGATTTCGTGCTGTGGGAATCCAACACCATCCTGCGCTATCTCGCCGGCCGCTACGGATCGGCGTCGCTGTTGCCGCACGAGCCGCGGGCGCGGGCCGAGGTCGAGAAATGGATCGACTGGCAGGCGACGGAGTTCAACTCGGCCTGGCGCTACGCCTTCATGGCCCTGGTGCGCAAGAACCCGGTCTTCGACGATCCCCGCCAGATCGCGACCTCGACCCGGGAATGGACCCGGATGCTCGCCATTCTCGATGAACGGCTGGCGGTGACGGCAGCGTTCGTTGCGGGCGATGGCTTTACCCTGGCCGACATCCCGATCGGCCTGTCGGTCAATCGCTGGCTCATGACGCCGCTGCAGCATCCGGTCTTTCCGGCAGTGAATGCCTACTACGAACGCCTGAGCGCGCGGCCGGCGTTCCTGAAACACGGCCGCAACGGCATCGCGTGAGCTCTACTCCCGCACCGGCGGGCCTTCGAGGGACAGCGCCGCGTCCGGCGACGGCCGCGCCTCGTCGTCGATCCGCAGGCAACCCGCGTTGAGGCCGTCGCCCGGGGCCTTTTCGACCGGGGCGATGAACAGCGCCGTCACCTTGATGTCGCCGACCACGAGGCGGGCCTCGCTCAGCCAGCGCGTGGCGCGGATCGAGGCGCCGGCCTTGTCGAGCCTGATCCAGCCGCACAGGATCGGGCGCTCGCCGGAACTGTCGATCCTTACATGGGCCGTGTCGTTGCCCTTGAAGGAGCCGCCGGCGCTGTTGATCCGCCATTCGAACGGCACGGCCCGGTAGAGCTTCGCGTCCTCCGCCGACACGTCGGCCGTGCCGATGTAGTCGGCCTTGGCCAGCGACGGGTCGCGGATCCAGCCTTGCGACACGGCGACGCCGAACAGGACGAGGCCGGCGCCCAGAAGCAGGATCACCCAGCGCGGGATGCCGCTCATGGTCAGGCCAGGATCGTCGTGAGGCCGCCGTCCACCACCAGCGTATGGCCGGTGATGTAGGCGCCGGCGTCGGAGGCGAGCAGCAGCAGCGCGCCGCGCAGATCCTCCGGCTTGCCCCAGCGGTGCGACGCCGTGCGCTGCTCCAGCATGGCGCTGAAGTCCCTGTTCTTCTGCAGCGGCACGTTGAGTTCGGTGCGGATGTAGCCGGGCGCGATGGCGTTGGCCGTGACATGCGGGCCGTATTCGGCGGCGAGGTTCTTGGTGAGGCCGATCAGCCCGTGCTTCGCCGACACATAGCCCGCCACCGAGGCGCGGCCCAGGATCGCCATGACCGACGAGATATTGACGATGCGGCCGTACTTGCGCGCCAGCATGTGCCGGCCGACCTCGCGCGCCAGCACAAACTGGCTGACCAGGTCGGTCTCGATCACCTTGCGGAAATCCGCGGTCGCGGTGTCGACGATGTTCTCGCGATGGATGACCCCGGCGTTGTTCACCAGCACGTCGATGCGCCGGTGCCGGCGGACGAGGGTCTCGACCTGCTCGCGCACGGCCGCCTCGTCGGTGATGTCGAGCGGCACGACGTGGGCCTTGCCGCCCTTGCGGACGATCGCCCGGGCCGTGGCCTCGAGCTCTTTCACGGTGCGGCCGGCGCAGAGCACCGTGGCGCCGGCGCCGGCCAGGGTGAGCGCCATGTCGCGCCCTAGGCCGCGCGAGGCCCCGGTCAGCAACACCACGCGGTTCTTCAGCGAAAACAAGTCTGCCATGGGGCGCTATCCTAGCCTAAGAAGGGCACCGCGAGATATCGGGGAGAAGCGACATGGCGAAGACGAACAAGGTGGCGATCGTGACCGGCTCGGCCACCGGACTGGGAGCGGCCTGCGCGCTCGACCTGGCGGGCCGCGGCTGGAACGTCTGCATCAACTACACCAAGAGCCGCAAGGAAGCCGACGCCACCTATGCCGCGGTCAAGGCCAAGGGCGTCGACGCCATCCTGGTGCAGGCCAATGTCGGCGAGGATGCCGACTGCCGCAGGCTCGCCGCCGAGACGATGAAGCAGTGGGGGCGCATCGACGGCCTGATCAACAACGCCGGCACCACCAAGTTCCAGAACCAGGGCGACCTCGACGGCGTGGGGCCGGAGGACTTCGACCGCATCCTGCGGATCAACGTCACGGGCCCCTACATGATGAGCCGCGCCGTCTATCCCGCGATGAAGAAGCAGTGGGAGGACAAGCAGGAGCGCGGCGCCATCGTCAACGTCTCCTCGATCGCCGGCGTCATGGGCGTCGGCAGTTCGATCCCCTATGCCTGCTCCAAGGGCGCCCTCAACACGCTGACGCTCACGTTGGCGCGCTGGCTGTCGCCGGCGGTGCGGGTCAACACCATCTGCCCCGGCTTCATCCAGACGCGCTGGCTGCTCGAGGGCATGGGCGAGGAGAACTACAACAAGATGAAGGCGGGACAGGAAGCCTCGACTCCGCTGCGCCAGGCCGGCACCGCCGAGCAGATGGCGGAGGCGGCGCTCTACTTCCTGACGAGCGCGGTCAACATCACCGGCGAGTTCCTGATCGTCGATGCCGGCATGCACCTCGCCAGCCTGCCGATGAAGGCGCGCTGACCGTCGGCTGTCCGCTGCGCGCCGGCCGCGGCCGGCGCTCAGTCCGGCAGTTCGTGGCCGCGGCCGATGTTGCGGACGATCTCCCGGAGGTGCGGCTTGGTCCGCAGCAGCGCGCGGCGGTAGGCCACGAGGCCGCGCAGCATCGCGCCGTCGCGCTTGAGCAGCTGGTCGGCGAACTCGACCATGCGGGTGTTCGGCCAGCCGTGCTTGCGCAGGTCGAGCAGCCTCAGGAATGCCGCTTCCTCCTGGCCGGGCGCGTGCTGGGTCATCAGGATCGCCGCCGCCGCGGTCGAGCGCGAGATGCCGGCGTGGCAATGCACCAGCAGATGGCCGTCGGGGCTGGCCTGCAGCCGTTCGCCGAACGCCAGCACCGTCTCGATATGGGCCGGCGTACAGGCTTCGAAGCCCGGATACTCGGCCACGACATCGTCGAAGCGCAGCATCTCATGGTCGATGGTGCGAAAGCCGTCGAGCGCCGCCGGGCGCGGCTCGTGCGTGTCGATGATCGACAGCACGTGGCTGACGCCGATCGCGGCATGCTGCGGCAGCTCGGGGATGCCGCAGATCGTCACTTTGTAGGTCGGCAGGGGCATGGTTTCGGTTCTACAGCAAGCCGCGCGCCATGTGCAGGCCGATTGCCAGCATGCCGAGCAGGAAAACCCGCCTAAAAGTCTCCGGCGACAGCGCGCGGCGGCCTTTCTGGCCGAGCCAGACGCCGAGCGCGGTCGGCACGACGGCCGCGAAACTGCCCGCCACGTTGCCGGCATGAAGGGCGCCCTGGTGCGCGAGCGCCAGCGTGAGCGCCCCGATGATGCAGACGAACAGGATGCCGAGGCCCTGGACGAGGTCGTCCTTGTCGATGTCGAGCGACTGCATGTAGGGCAGGAACGGCACGGCGGCGATGCCGGTGATGCCGGCCACGGCGCCGCTCGCCAGACCCATCAACGGGCTAGCCCAGCGCTCGGCCTGCCGCGACACGCGCGGCCGCCAGGCCAGCAGCGCAATGGCGGCATAGAGGACGAGCATGACTCCGAGCCAGGCGACCGCGCTCGGCGAACCGAGTTTGCCGAGCGTCGCCGCGACGACCAGCAGGGCGGCCACCGCGGTCGCGGCCAGGCTCCAGAAGCGGCGCAGCAGAACGAGGAAGTTGCGGCCGTACATCGCCTGCCAGATGTTGGTGACGAGGGTGGGGACGGCCATGATCGCCAGCGCATCGCTCAGCGGCAGCGCCAGGACCATGAGGCCGACGGCGATCGGCGGCAGGCCCATGCCGATCGCGCCCTTGGCGATGCCGGCGATGATGAACGCGCTGGCGATCACCAGGATTTGCAGGTCGGTCATGCGAAGGCAGGATCAGGCGGCGTCGGGGACGACTTGGCGATCATTGTGTGAGCGGTCGTTGTGTCGGGCAAGACGACTCGGGGCCTACCCGAGCACGCCTTTCGCCAGCCGGTCGAAGGCCTGCCAGAACACGGCCCGCATGGCATCGGTCTCCATCATGATCTCATGCCGGGCTTCGGTGATGGTGAAGTGCTCGCCGTGCTGCACGCGGCCGGCGATCGCGGCATGGTTGGCGGGATCGATCAGCCGGTCCTCGCCCGCCGTCATGAGAAGCAGCGGCAGGTCGATCCGTTCGAGGTAGTCCGGCGCCAGCGCCGCCGTCATCGATCGCGAGGCCTGGCGGGCCCAGCCGATGGTCGGTCCGCCCACGGTCAGCCGCGGATCGGCCGCGAACCAGTCGTCGGTGAAGCGGTAGCGGCGCTCGTCATGGGTCACGAAATTGGAGGCGAACTCGCGAGCGAACACGACGAACGGGCCGGTCCCGAACAGGTAGCGCTCTTCGACCGCCGGAATCTCCGGCATCAGCATCAGGATTGAGCGCAGCATGGCCTCGCGGCGCAGCGCCATCATCGGCGACACGAAAACACCGGCCGACAACGGACCCGATCCGTTCTCCGCCAGGTGTCGCAACAGGATATGCGCCCCCATGGAATGGCAGAGCGCCAGGATCGGCCGCGGCGCCTCAGGCGCAACGACGGTCTCCAGAAACAGCCGCAGGTCCGCCATGTAGGTCGAGAAATTGTCGATGTGGCCCTTGCCGGGATCGGCCAGCGTGCGATCCGACAGGCCCTGGCCACGCCAGTCGATGGCGTAGACCGAAAGGCCGCGGTCGAGCAGTTCGCCCACCACCTCGGTGGCGTACTTCTCGATGAACTCGCCCCGCCCGGTCAGGACAACGGCCGTCCCGCGCGGAGTTCCCGGTGCGTTCCAGCGTGCGTGGCGCAGCCGGGCGCCCGCGCCGGCAAGAAAGCCGTAACTGTCGGCCTGGCGATAGCGGGCAGCCGCGTCGGGCGGCACGGCGGCAGGGGCGGCGGTCGGATCGGACTCAATCATGCGTCATGGCGTTTTGGCGAAGCCTGCTGGGGGTTGCCAGCGGAGATTTGGGCAATTTGGCCATCATCTCACGCAGTCCCTTTACCGATTCGCGAGCCACGGCTATAGAACGTCCCGGTCGCCGCATCGTCTGCGAAGGGTCGCAGGTGAGGAAATCGGGCGCAAGGAAGCCTCCAAGAGGTCCACCGCGTTGCGTGGTTATCGGCTCGTCGGTTGAGTCGATCCGGCACGGTCCTTGCGTCGACGGTCATCGTCCGCAGGAGACATGCGACCGCGATCCCGACGCTGAAGCACCACCGGCGGTTTGCCGGAGCAGTCGTCCCGTCATGATCCGTCAAGGGTTGGTTCTTTTCGTCGTCGTTGCCGCCACGATCGCGGGCTGGCGTCTGTTCGACGGCCAGGTCGAGGCGGCCAACGTCGAGGGCCCGCTGCACGGCGTCACCTATGCGCCCTGGGCCAAGGACCAGGACCCGCTCGAGGCCAAGGCGAGCGGTGTCTGGAGCTTCCTGCGCACCGCCTTCACCGACGCGCCGGCGCCGGTCGTCAAGCCGCGCAAGGACCAGATGGAGCGCGACTTCGCGATGCTGGGCGGCAAGGTCAAGTACGTGCGGACCTACCGCGCCACCGATGGCGCCGACGTCATGCCGGAGTTCGCCGCGCGGTATGGCCTGAAGCTGGTGCCGGGCGCTTGGATTTACAGCGCCAACGAGGCCAAGCAGCAGTTCGGCCGCGAGGCGAGCGAGGTCAACGCCGAGGAGACGCGCGCGCTGATCCGCATCGCCAACCAGAATCCCAGCGTCGAGCGCGTGCTGGTCGGCAACGAGAACATCCTGCGCTGGGACGGCCAGAAGGACCTGCGCGATCCCAATGCGACCAGCCCGGCCCAGCTCATCCGCGAGATCCGCGCCGTCAAGCGCAACGTCAAGGTGCCGGTCAGCACCGCCGAGCCCTGGCACGTGTGGCTGCACTACCCCGAACTGGCGCGCGAGGTCGACTACCTCGCGGTGCATATCCTGCCCTACTGGGATGAGAAGTCGAGCGAGACGCCGCTCGAGTATCTCAAAAACCGGATCGGGTTGCTGAAGCAGGCCTATCCCAACAAGAACATCATCGTGACCGAGGTCGGCTGGCCGTCGAACGGCGCCTCGCGGCGCAGCCCGGGCAGCGGCATCGTCAAGCACGCCACGCCGGCCGAGCAGGCCCGGAACGTGCGCGACATGGTGGCCTGGCTGAAGTCGCAGAACATCGACTACTTCGTCGTCGAGGCCGTCGACCAGCCGTGGAAGGCCTACGATCTCGAGGGCAAGGCCGGCGGCTACTGGGGGCTGTGGAATGCCGACCGCCAGCAGAAGTTCGCCTGGACCGGCCCGATCGAGCGGTTTCCCAACTGGGCGGCCTGCGCCGCCTGGTCGGTCGCATTGGCGTTGCCGCTGATGCTGCTGGTCCTGTGGCGCTGGCGCGAGATCGGCACGGTGGGCCTGCTGGCGTTCTGCGGCCTCGCCGCCCTGTCGAGCAGCGCCTTGGTTTACGGCGGGTCGGTCGCGGCCGGCACCTACATGCTGGTCGCGGAGAAGATCGGCTGGGGCGTTCTCGCCTTCTTCCTGGCGATCAGCCTCGTCATGGCGCTGGTCCAGGCGCTCGAGATGGCCGAAACGATCTGGCGGCGGCGCTGGACGCGCGAGGCCCTGCCGGCCGCCGAGATGATCGCACGCCAGCCGGCCGACCGGGGCTGGCCCAAGGTCTCGCTGCACCTGGCGATCTGCAACGAGCCCCCAGCCATGGTCATCCAGACGCTGGAGTCGCTGGCTGCCCTCGATTATCCCGACTTCGAAGTCATCGTCATCGACAACAACACCAAGGACCCGGCGGTGTGGCGCCCGGTGCAGGACTACTGCGCGTCGCTCGGCGAGCGCTTCCGGTTCTTCCATTTCGACGTCATGAAGGGCTTCAAGGCGGGCGCGTTGAACTACGTGCTGAGCCAGACCGCGCCCGACGCCAGGATCATCGGCGTCATCGACAGCGACTACATGGTGCGGCCGGACTGGCTGAAGGCCCTGGTGCCCTACTTCGACGACCGCAAGATCGGCTATGTCCAGGCGCCGCAGGACCACCGCGACTGGACCGGCGACCGCTTCAAGGAAATGCTGAACTGGGAATATGCCGGCTTCTTCGACATCGGCATGTGCCT
>JAIETA010000233.1 GCA_019745575.1 Reyranella sp.
GCGGGCGTAGCTCAGGGGTAGAGCACGACCTTGCCAAGGTCGGGGTCGAGGGTTCGAATCCCTTCGCCCGCTCCAACTTTTCTTCCAGTCCTTTCAGTGGTTTTAGCCGCTTCGGCATGCCCCGCCGATTGGACTGGCTCGTGCGCAGTTGCGTGCCTCGCGAATGTTAACATTGCCAATCTATGGCTCAGCGCGAAGTATCGCCTACTACATTTGGAAACGTCGGATAAAGGCGGGGTAGCGGACGCCAGCAAGGTGCTCTTCCTTGCGGGAACGATGGGGGCCAAACATGGACATTAGCATCGGGAAGCTTGAGCCCGTCGACCCTCGGACACTCTGGGGAGATGAAGCGAGGGACTTCACTCCTTGGCTGGCGCAAAACATTGGCTTGCTGGGCGACGCACTCGGTATCGATCTGGAGTTGGTGGAGATCGAAACTCCAGTTGGCAGCTTCTCCTGCGATATCCACGCAAGAGATTTGGGTCGCGACCGCCCGGTAATCATCGAAAACCAACTTGAGGCGACCGATCACGATCACCTCGGCAAGTTACTAACCTATGCTGCGGGCTTGGATGCGGCCGTTATCGTTTGGATCAGCACCAAACTTAGGGAAGAACATCGCGAGACGCTCGACTGGCTAAATCGTCATACAGATGATCGCGTCGAATTTTTTGGGATTAGCCTCGAAGCGATCCGCATCGATGGTTCGAAGCCTGCCGTTCAATTCAGGCTCGCGGCGTTCCCAAATGCTTGGTCTAAACCAAAGGCCGTCCGAGAAGTGTCAGAGATTGGGCAACTCTATCAACAGTTCTATCAAACGGTTGTCGACGAACTGCGCGAAAAGCATAAGTTTACGAATGCTCGGATAGCACAACCGCAGAACTGGTATTCCTTTAAGAGCGGAATAAGCAGCGTCTCGTACAACGCCACCTTTGCGAAAGGGAGTAAACTGCGCGCTGAAGTGTACATCGATTTTGGCGACGCCCCTCAAAACAAGTCTTTCTTCGACGCCCTTTTTGCAAAAAAGGACGAATTAGAAATGAAGATTGGTGAGCCTCTGGAGTGGGAGCGATTGGACACGAGGCGAGCATGCCGTATCGCGCTAGTGCGACCGAACACCACGATTGAAGACGCGACTACACACGGCGAAGAGATGCAGCGGTGGCTTGTTACTTCACTCCTTAAGATGAGGGCTGCGTTTGGTCCTTTGATTGTTAACGGCGCAAAATAGGGCGTTGATGAGAGTCGCTCGCATCCTCTTCATTCTCTGCGGGATGTTTGCGGCGCTGCCAGCGCGGGCCGATATGTCGGGAACCTACGTGAGCCAATGCCCACCCTTGGCCGAGCCGGCACTCTCGGATTTCCGCGCCGGTCGCGCGCGGGAGCTGTGAGGCATCTCGCCAGTCCGGCGTTTTGGCAGTCTTATGCGACGCTTCCCGGGAATGTCCGGACTCCGCTCGGCCGCATCGGAGCGCGGGCATCAGCATTCAGTGCTGAATGCTTCGCTTTGAGTCGAGAGCCGAGGGGGCTTGGGCAAGAAAGATCATCGTCTGGAGCATGATTGAAGGAGCGGCGTTCTCGCCACGGAGAAACCTGCGTGAAACGTTCTTCCAAATGGCCTCGAGCCGGCTTCGATCCTAACTCGAAATTCGTCGAACGCTCGGCAACGGCTCGTCGGACGCCACCGGGATTTCCGATACGAAAGTCGCGCCCGGCCGTCACGCTGAAAGGCGATGCGGCCGCCGAGGCGATTTGCGACGTGGTTCGCCGCATTCCCCGCGGTTGGGTGGCAACCTATGGCCAGGTCGCCACGATGGCCGGCATGCCGAGACGCGCCCGCCTTGTCGGCCGGGTTCTTCAGCGCCTCGACTCGACGACGACCGTCCCGTGGCACCGCGTCGTCAACGCCAGGGGCGAAGTGTCGTTCAGCCTCTCTCGCAACGGCGGGGACATTCTCCAGCGACGCTTGCTGGAAAAGGAAGGCATCGAATTCGACGACAGGAACCGCCTGGATCTGGAACGAAATCGCTGGCTGGACTGAAATCGAAGCGGCGACCAGGGGCGTGCAGGCTGCGCGGCAGCCGTGTTGTATTCCTGTGTCTCTTGGTGCGTCGCCATACTCCATGCGCAACAAGACCAAGGACTCGGCTCAGGCTTGATCCATGCCTGGGCCGGATCGGAGCGCGGGCCTAGCTCGGAGGTAGAGCACGACCCTGCGCGTATCGCGAAAGTCGCCAATCGGTCGTCCATCGCGGAGTGTCGCTTGTGCCGACACTTGCGCCTTTGTAGCTTATAGGCTACAATCGTTCTTCGATGATTGAAGTCCGCCAGACGCAGGACTTTTCGGACTGGCTGCGCCGTCTCAAGGATGCCAACGCCGCTGCGCGAGTCGTCGCCCGCATTCGCCGCATGGAAATGGGGAATCCCGGAGACACGAGAAGCGTCGGTCGAGGCATACTGGAGATGCGCGTCGACCATGGGCCGGGTTACCGCATTTACTATCTGCACCGCGGCGCACAGATCGTGATCCTGCTTTGTGGCGGCGACAAGCGCACCCAGCAGCAAGACATAAGACGGGCTCAGAAGCTGGCGGAGACTTTGTGATGGTCAAGACGACACGATTTGACGCTGCCGATCATCTCGACACCGAAGAACGCCAGGTCGCCTATATTGCGGCGGCGCTCGAATCCGGCGAACCGGATTTCGTCCGCGATGCTCTCGGTCTCGTGGCGCGGGCGCGCGGAATGGGCGAGATCGCCAAGAAGGCCGGTCTGAACCGCGAGAGTCTGTACAAGGCCCTCGGCGAGACCGGCAATCCCGAGTTCGGCACGGTCATGCGTATTGTTCGAGCCCTGGGCTTGAGGCTCTCGGCCCGCCCGGCGGCGAGTGGACCGGCGTCGAAGCGGCGCCAGGCCGCCTGACCTTCGGGCATTCGCCCGATCGACCCTCGCGGGTCCGCCCTGCGGTGCGGAAGGCAGAGGCGCGTCGCCCGGCGGCGGCTTGGCGCTTGCCAGCCGGCCGGAGCCGGTCAAGTCTTGGCGTGCTGACCGGAAGAACAGGAAAACCTGTCACGCGCCACGCGGCGCTGCCCGTGGCGGCATCGTCATCGGACGAGGGGGGAAATCTTGCAGGGATTCGTCAAGACGGCGCTGGCGGCCTTGTACCGCGCGGAGATCGTCGTCGCGTGCACGGCGTTCGTGCTGGTGGCGACGGCGCTGTTCGCCGACGTCGTCAGCCGCGAGTTGCTGGGCAACGGCCTGTTCGGGGCGCAGAAGTTCGCCGTGTTCTGCACCGCCATCGCCGGCCTGCTGGGCTTCACGATCGTGGTCCATGCGGGCGGGCATCTGCGCATCTCGGTCGTCGACCGCATGTTTCCCGAGAGCTGGTACCCGGTGATGATGCGCGTGGGCGACATCATCTCCGGCGCCATCTGTGTGTTTCTCGGCGCCTACGCCGTGGATTTCGTCATCAATTCGGCACGGCTCGGCGAATCCGACATGGTCTTCCGCATCAAGCTGTGGCCGATCCAGATGGTGCTGCCCTACCTCTTCCTGGCCTCGGCGCTGCGCTATTTCTGCTTCGCCGCCTTTCCCGCGCTGCGGCCCGAAGAGAAGGAGGGCGAGTGATGTCGGTTCTCGTTGCCGCCACCCGCCGCGGCGGGACCTGGACCGCCGTAAGCCTGCTGGCGTTCTGCGTCCTGCTCGGCCTCGTGGGCGCGGTATCGGCCAAAGTGTCGGTGTTCTTCGCCCTGGTGCTGGGCCTCCTGTTCCTGCGCCAGCCGGTGGTGCTGCTGCTGGCGATGGCGACGGCCTTCACGCACGCCTATTTCGCGCGCAACAGCTCGGTCGAGTTCCTGGTCCAGGACATCTGGTTCACGGTCGATCGCGAGGTCCTGCTGTCGATCCCGATGTTCATGCTGGCCGGCGCGCTGATGACGCGCGGCTCCATCGCCCAGCGCCTGATCGACGTCATGGTGGCGTTCACCCGGCCGATCCCCGGCGGCATGGGCGTCGCCGCCGTGCTGGGCTGCGCGGTCTTCGCCGCGATCTCCGGCTCGTCGATCGTCACCATGCTGGCGATCGGCACGATCATGTACCCGGCGCTCGTGCGCTCGGGCTACAACAAGTCCTTCTCGATCGGGCTGATTTGCGCCGCCGGCACGCTCGGCATCATGATCCCGCCCTCGATCCCGATGATCCTGTTCGGGATCATGACCGACGTGTCGATCACCTACCTGTTCGCCGGCGGCATCGGGCCGGGGCTGCTGCTGGTCCTGCTCTTCTCGACCTACTGCTACCTCGCCAACCGCAAGCGTGCGACGCAGCCCTGGGACCTGGCGGAAATCCTGACGGCGCTGCGCCGGGGCGTGTTCGCCATGATGCTGCCGGTGCTGCTGCTCGGCGGCATTTATAGCGGCTACTTCACGCCGACCGAGGCGGCGGCGCTGTCGCTGGTCTACGCCTGCGTGATCGAACTCGTCGTTCACCGCGAGCTGAAGGCGGCCGACTACGGCAAGGTGGTGGTCGAGACCGTGAAGATGCTGGGCACCCTGCTGCCCCTGCTGGCGATTGCCGCCAGCCTGAACACGATCCTCGACTACGAGGGCATCGCCAAGGGCTGGGTCGAATACGTGAAGGGCAATGTCACCAGCCCGGTCATGCTGATGGTCGGCATCAACATCCTGCTGCTGATCGTGGGCTGCCTGATGGATGCGGGATCGGCGATCCTGATCTTCTCGCCGCTGCTGCTGCCGCTTGCCCAGGCCGCCGGTTACGATCCCGTCCACTTCGGCGTCATCATGACGGCCAACCTCGAAATCGGCTACCTGACGCCGCCCGTCGGCCTCAACCTGATCGTCGCCATGGCGGCCTTCCGGGAGAATTTCGGCTTCATCTGCAAGGCCGTCCTGCCGTTCCTGGTCATCATGCTGGGGTGGCTGTTCGTCGTCTGCGCCTATCCGCCGCTCACGCTCTATCTCGTCGGCAAGTAGCGGCGCGACCGGGAGTCTCATGAGCGCGCCGGAGGCGCGCGGTCCAGAAGACACGATTTCATGATCTTCCGGACCGCGCGCGTCTCGCGCGCATCATGGGCGCGCCGGCGGCGCGCCCCTCTCGTCGATCGACGGACCCGGTGCGGGTCTACTTCTTCATCTCGGCGAATTCCTTCTTGCCCTTCTGGATCGCCTCGAACAGTTCCTGGGCGCGCGGGCCCATGGTCTTGACGACGTCGGGCAGGGCCGGCTCGACCAGCTTGCGCCATTCCGCGCGCTGGGCATCGGTCAGTTCGTGAACGAATCCGCCCTTCTTGCGGAACTCCTCGATCTTGACCTTCTCGTCGTCGTCGACGGCCTTGCGGAACTTGGCGGCCGGCGGCAGGGCCTTCTCGATCTTGGCCCGGGTCTCGGCCGGCAGCTTGTCCCACAGCGCCTTGTTCACGATGAACACCGCGGGGTGCTGGAGATGGCGGGTGTGGACGTAGTGCGGCGCCGACTGCGCCGCCGGCGTGGTGATGTAGAACAGGAACGGCAGGTCGGCGCCCGACACCAGGTTCTGCTCGAGGCCGGGCCAGGCCTCGCTCAGCGGCAGTTGTACGCCGTTGGCGCCGAGCTGCTGCCAGAACATCTTCGAGGCCACGGTCGGGGCGACGCGGACCTTCATGCCCTTGACCGACGCCGGCGTGGTGCAGGCGGTCTTGCACACGACGTCGTTCCAGCCGACGTCGGCCATCAGCAGCAGGTGGACGCCCTTCTCGGCGTACATGGCGCGCATCAGCGGCAGGGCGTACTTGTCGGTGACGTAGATGCGTTCGGCATCGGACGACCAGATGTAGGGCAGGCTGACGACGAGGGCGTCGGGCACCGAAACGGCGCCGCCGCTGGGCGAGCTCGCGCCCATCTGCAGCCGGCCGCGGATGAGCTGCTGCCACATCTCCTGCTCGTTGCCGACGAACTGGCGTTCGACCACGGCCTTGCCGTCGATGTTGGCGTTGGTGACGGCGATGATCTCCTCGATCAGCGTCATCAGCACGGAGCCCGGCTGGGCAGCCGAAGCCATCTTCCATGGTTCCTGCGCGGCGGCCGGCCAAGCCAGCCCCGCCGTGACGAGTCCCGCGCACAGGGCGCGACGAAATATGGATGTCATTTTTTCCTCCCGTTCCGGATACGCCGGCGAAAGATCGCCGGCATCGCGGCTCCTCGATGGTCCGCCGCTGCCCGGAGGCGGTCAAGGTCGATCGGCCGTCCGGCCGCGGCCGCGATATTCCGCGCAACGATGGCTCGGAGGCGTTTGTGCTATGGTCCCGCCTGTCATGGCAGGCCGCTCGAAATCCCCCGTCGATCCTTCTCCGGATCGTGGCCTCGCCGTCGCGCGCACCGTGGCCGACCTGCGCCGCGCGGTCGCCGGCCATCGCGCGGCCGGCCGCACGGTCGGCCTGATCCCCACCATGGGCGCGCTGCACGAGGGCCATGTCAGTCTGGTGACGGGCGCGCTCGCGCGCGGCGACGTGCCGGTCGCCACCATCTTCGTCAATCCCACGCAGTTCGGGCCCAACGAGGATTTCGCCACCTACCCGCGCGACGAGGCGGGCGACTTCGCCCGGCTGGAGGCGGCGGGCTGCCGGCTGGTCTTCGCGCCGGACAAGGCCGAGATGTATCCCGGCCCGCAGCTCACGACGGTGAGCGTGGCGGAGATCACCGACGGCCTGTGCGGCCCGCTGCGGCCCGGCCACTTCGACGGCGTGGCCACCGTCGTGGCCAAGCTCCTGATGATGGCGCTGCCCGACCGCGGCTATTTCGGCGAAAAGGACTATCAGCAGCTCCAGGTCATCCGGCGCATGGTCCGCGACCTCGCCATGCCGGTCGAGATCGTGGGCATGCCGACCGTGCGCGAGCCGGACGGGCTCGCGATGTCGTCGCGCAACCGCACTCTCGGCGCCGCCGAGCGGGCGGTGGCGGTGAGCCTCTACCGGGCGATGACCGAGGTGGCGGAGGAGGTGCGGGGCGGCCAGGCGTCCTGTGCCGCCGCAACGGCCGCGGCTGCCAGGAGGCTCCTGGCGGCCGGCTTCGATGCGGTGGAATACCTGACGGTGGTCGACGCCGAGAGCCTGCGCCCGCTCGACCGGGTAAATGGCCCGGCCCGGGTCGTGGCGGCGACGCGGCTCGGCCGCACCCGGCTGATCGACAATATTGCGGTCGGCCCGCAGAAACAGGCGCCAGAAACTCAAAGAAAAACTTGACGAATCCGCAGGTTTTGGGCTAATTTTATGTCAGGCTGGCGGTTGGACCGCCCCAGTCTTCTACTCTATCGGGCATGACCCTCCCGCGCACGCCGCGGGCAGACGCTTGAGGGCGAGGGTGTAGCTCACACGGATGGTGCGTCACGCCAGGCCGTAACGAGTCCGTTTGAAACCCGTCCCCACCGAGCACCGATAAGAGTCGGAACGGACACATGGCGCTGCCTGTCACGGGCAGTACCGGGTTGTGACACGAGAAGAAGAAACCGCGTCGTCTCAGGGCGAAAAAAGCCCGTAAATCAAGGCCCGGCCCGGACTCCGGGCTCATCGGTGTCACAACATTTGTCACAACTTGGTGGGACACTCTGGGCTGTGACAGGCTCGGCTCTCCGGCGTGCGGAGGGCCCCGATCGTCGGCCGTGCGTCAGGCAGCCTGCTCCAGGGTAGAGGCCGTGTCGCGGGTGGTGACGCGGCGCAGGTCGCGGACCTCCGTGGTGTCGAACGGGCGGGCGCGGTGCATGGTGCAGCGGTTGTCCCAGATCACCAGGTCGCCCTGCCGCCAGGTGTGGGCGTGCACGAACCGGGGCTGGGTGGCGTGCTCGATCAGGTCGAGCAGCAGCAGCCGGCCATCGGCCACCGGCATGCCGAGGATGTGCGAGGCGTGGCTGGCGAGGTAGAGCGTCTTGCGGCCGGAGCCGGGGTGGGTGCGCACCACCCGCTGCGGCACCGGCGGCAGGCTGGCGATTTCCTCCGGCGTGTAGTTGGCGACGCCGAGCTGGCCGCGCGAGTGCCAGATCGAGTGTTCGGCGACCAGGCCCGCGAGCTGCTTTTTGGTCGCCTCGGGCAGGGCGTCGTAGGCGGCCCGCAGGTCGGCGAACTCGGTGTCGCCGCCCGCGGCCGGCACGACATGGGCATAGAGCATCGACAGCGCGCCGGGCACGGCGCGGAACGAGGCGTCGGTGTGCCACAGCCGGTTGGCCAGCCAATCGAGCCGGCGGCGGTTGTCGGCCTCCAGCACCCGGCTGTCGCCGTCGAGGTTGGAGATGTCGGCGATCTCGTCGCGCGCCAGCCGGTGTTTTATGCCGCGATGCCGGGCCTTCTGCGCCGAGGCGTGGATCGGCCCGAAATGGCCGGCGAAGGCGATCTGCTGGTCGTCGCTCAGCGTCTGGTCGTGGAACACCACCACGGCATGGCGGTCGATGACGGCCACCAGGGCATCGCGGTCGGCGGCTCTTAGCGGCTGTGCCAGGTCGATGCCGGACACTTCGGCCACGAACAGGGGATGCAGCTGCCGGACGGTGATGCTCATGGCCGCCTCCTGCGGCTATAGTGCCGCCGCCCTCATCATGTGTCAGGAAACGTCATGCCGCAAACCTACAAGCTCGCCCTGCTCGACGACTACCAGAAGGTCGCCCTGCGGATGGCCGACTGGGACCGGCTGAGGAAGCGCGGCATAGACATCACGGTCTTCAACGAGCCGTTCGCCTCGGTCGAGGATGCGGTGCAAAAGCTGGCGCCGTTCCAGATCCTGGGGCTGTTGCGCGAGCGCACCGCCTTTCCGCGGGCGCTGATCGAGAAGCTGCCCAACCTCAGGTTCATGGTGCTGACCGGGGCGCGGGCGGCCAGCCTCGACGACAAGGCGGCGACCGAGCGCGGCATTCCGATCTCGACCACGCCGGGTGGCGGTTCTAACGCGCCGACGGCGGAGCTCGGCTGGGCGCTGCTGATGATGTGCGCCCGCGACCTCGCCCGGGCCGAACGGCTGGCGCGCCAGGGCAAGTGGCACGACGGCATCGAGCAGATGGTCGTGCTCGAAGGCAAGCGGCTGGGCATTCTCGGTCTCGGCAAGCTCGGCAGCCGGGCGGCGCGCTATGGCAAGGCGTTCGGCATGGACGTCGTGGCGTGGAGCCAGAACCTCACGCCCGAAAAGGCCGAAGCGGCCGGCGCCAGGTACGTCAGCAAGGACGAGTTGCTGGCGACATCGGACTTCGTGTCGATCCATCTCGCGCTTTCGGATCGCACGCGCGGCCTGATCGGTGCGGCCGACCTCGCCAGGATGAAGAGGACCGCCATCCTGGTGAACACCTCGCGCGGGCCGATCGTGGACGAAGCGGCCCTGATTGCGGCGCTCAAGAGCCGCACCATCCTGCATGCCGGCCTCGACGTGTACGACAAGGAGCCGCTGCCGGCCGGCCATCCGCTGACCAAGTTGGACAACGTCACGCTGATCCCGCACCTGGGCTACGTCGTCGAGGACAGCTACCGTTTCTTCTATGACGGCACGATCAAGGACATCGAGGCCTGGCTGGACGGCCGGCCGATCAACCTCCTCAATCCGGAGGCGTTGAAAATAAATCCGGCGTGATGTCGATTCCGGGCCGGCCCGAACGTCCATGAGGTGACGGGCTGGACCGTCACAACACAGGAGATCGACATGGCTCAGTACATGCTGCTGCTGCATCAGGCCCCCAACGCAGACGACATGCCGCGCGACAAGATGATGGAAGTGATCCGGCGCTACTCGGCGTGGGCCGAGTCGCTGCGCCAGAAGGGCCAGCTCGCGGGCGGCGAGAAGCTGACGGCCGGCGAGGTGCGTCACGTCCGGACGAAGGACGGCAAGGCGGTGGCCAGCGACGGCCCCTATGCCGAGGCCAAGGACGTGATCGGCGGCTACTTCCTGATCGAGGCCGGGAACGCCGCCGCGGCCGAGGCGATTGCGAGCGACTGCCCGCATCTCTCGCAGGCCGCCAACAACTGGATCGAGATCCGGCCGATCGACCAGATGTCGGTCGATCAGGCCAAGGCGGCCGGCTGAGCCCGCCCGTCCGCGACCTCGTCGCCGCGCTCGCGCGCGACTCGGCCAGCCGCCTCGTCGCCGCTCTGGCGAGGCGGCTGGGCGCCGGCCGCATCGTCGTCGCCGAGGACGCGGTGCAGCACGCGCTGCTGCAGGCGCTGTCGTCGTGGCCCTTCAAGGGCGTGCCCGAGCGTCCGGCGGCGTGGCTTGCCGTCGCGGCACGCAACCGGGCGCTCGACCTGCTGCGCAGCGAGGCCCGCGGGCTTGCGCTGGCCGACGAGCTGGTGCCGCTGTCGCCGGCCGGGGCGGAAGGCGAGGGCCGGTTCGATCGCGAGCTGAACGACGACGAGCTGGCGCTGCTGTTTGCGGTCTGCCATCCGGCGCTGTCGCTGGAGATGCGCGTCACGCTCGCGCTCAAGGCGGTATGCGGCCTCACGGTGGCTCAAATCGCCTCGGGGTTGCTGGCCGAGCCGACGACGATCGCCCAGCGGCTGGTTCGCGCCCGCCGTCAGCTCGAGGACGCCGGCGCGGCGATCGAGGTGCCGCCGCCGGAGGCCCTGGCGGAGCGGGCCGAGGCGGTGCGTACCGCGCTCTACCTGATGTTCAACGAGGGCTATTCGGCGTCGTCCGGCGAGCGGCTGGTCGATTCCGAACTCTGCGTCGAGGCGGTGCGGCTGGCGCGTGCGCTCGCCCGCCATCCCATGACCGCCGGACCGGCCAGCGACGCGCTCGCGGCGCTGCTCGCGCTGACCGCGGCGAGGCTGCCCACGCGGGTCGGTCCCGACGGCGTCGCACAGCTGCTCGACGACCAGCCGCGCGAGCGCTGGGACCGCGCCCTGATCGCCATCGGCCTCGCCCATCTCGAGCGCTCGGCCAGGGGCAGCGGCCTCACCGTGTGGCATCTTCGGGCCGAGATCGCCGCCCTGCATGCGACGGCGCCCGATGCGGCCGGCACCGACTGGCGGCGCATCGTCGGCATCTACGACGCGCTTCTGGCGCTCGACGGCTCGCCGGTGGTCGAGCTGGCGCGCGCCGTTGCGGTCGGCCGGGCGCTGGGCGCCGCGGCCGGGCTGGCGGCCTTGCCGGCGATCA
>JAIETA010000080.1 GCA_019745575.1 Reyranella sp.
CCGACCCCGGCATTATGAGTGCCGTGCTCTAACCAGCTGAGCTACCCAGCCATGGGTGGGGGCTTTTATGCGGGCGGGGCAAGGCCTGTCAAGAAAGCCTGGACGCAGGCCGTTGCAGCCTACTTCTCCTTCATCGAGCGCTCGTCCCAGAGGCGGATGATGTAGCCGTCGGGATCGTGCAACTCTGCGCCGTAGCCCCAGAAGGTCTTCTGCGGCCCGTGGGCGAAACCGACGCCGCGCGCCTTCCATTCCGCATGCGTCGTATCGGTGTCCGCGACCTGGAACCACAGCGCGACGCCGCTGGGCACCACAGTGGACTTCTCCTGGAGGAAGATTGCGAAGCCTTCACCGTCGTTCAGCGCCACTGTGCGTGTGTCGGGCACCTCGAACTCGACCTTCAGTCCGAGCGTCTCGACCCACCAGGCGCGCGACCGATCGAGATCCTTCACCGGCAGGTTGAGATGATCGAGCTTCATCATCACGCGAAGCGCTTTATGAATCCTCCGCCCATGACTCGGCTGCCGGTGGCGGCGTCGTAAATCACGCAGGCCTGGCCAGGCGAGACACCGATCTCCGGTTCGGCGAAGCGGACGAACGCTCCCTGGCCGCCGCCCGCGCCGTCGAGCTCGATCTCAGCGGGGCGCAAGGCCTGACTGGAGCGCACGCGGACCTGCACCGGCAGGCGGCCTTCGAGCGCCGGACCCAGCCAGTTCACGTCGTAGAGCGCGATCTCCGTGCGGCCGAGCGCGGCGCGCGGGCCCACGACGACGCGGCGCGTCTCGGGTTCGAGCCGCACGACATAGAGCCGGTCGTTGTCGGTGCCGTCACGCTCGCCCAGCGCCAGACCGCGGCGCTGGCCTACGGTGAAATGCACGATACCGTCGTGGCGGCCGACGACCTGGCCCTGCATGTCGACGATCTCGCCCGGCTCGACCGCCTCGGGCCGAAGCTTCTGCACGACGGCGGCGTAGTCGCCGCCAGGCACGAAGCAGATGTCCTGGCTGTCAGGCTTCTCCGCCACCGGCAGATCGAAGCGCTCGGCCAGCGCCCGCGTCTCGCTCTTGGGCAGATGGCCCAGCGGAAAGCGCAGGTAGTCGAGCTGCTCCTGCGTGGTGCCGAACAGGAAGTAGCTCTGGTCGCGCGCCGGGTCGGCGCCGCGATGCAGCTCCGGCCCCGCCTCGCCCAGCAGGCGCTGGACATAGTGGCCGGTCGCCAGGGCCTCGGCGCCGAGCTCGCGCGCGGTCCTGAGGAGATCGCGGAACTTCACGGTGCGGTTGCAGGCGATGCAGGGCACCGGCGTCTCGCCGCGCACGTAGGCATCGGCGAAGGAGTCCATCACCTCGGACCGGAACCGGCTTTCATAGTCGAGCACGTAGTGCGGGATGCCGAGCCGGTCGGCCACCTGGCGGGCGTCCTGGATGTCCTGGCCGGCGCAGCAGGCGCCCTTCCTGCCGATGGCGACGCCGTGGTCGTAGAGCTGCAGGGTGACGCCCACGACGTCGTAACCCTGCTCCTTCAGGAGCGCCGCCGTGACCGACGAATCGACGCCGCCCGACATCGCGACCACCACGCGGGTGTCGCCGGGCGCCTTGTCGAGATCGAGGGAATTGCGGGCCATGACGGGGCCTATATAGGACCCCCTCCGGCCTTCGGCCACCTCCCCCATCAGATGGAGGAGGGTTGGGTGGGGGCTAGTCGCGGCGCGGGGTGGTGTCGCGCACGGCCTTGGCGACGCCATTGCCGTCGTAGACGATCCGGACGCGGTCGCCGACCTGGACGTCGCCGTCGTCGTACTGGGCGATCTTGACCTGCCCGCCGCCGTCCTTCTGGACCGTCACTTCGATGCCGCGCCGGGAACTGCCGCGGTCGATGGCGGTGCCCGCAATGGCGCCGCCGACGGCGCCGAGCAGGCCGCCCACCACTGCGCCGCCCACCGAGTTCGTCGTCGCAGCACCGATGGCCGCGCCACCTGCCGCCCCGAGGCCGCCGCCGATCAGCGTGCCGTCGTTCATTCCCGAGCCGCTGCTGCCGCGGACCGGCACTTCGCGGATCGCCACCACACGGCCCGACTCCCCGCGATAGCTGCTGGACGACGCCGTGTTGACCACGCCGGGCTGCACTGCGCCGCTGGTGCCGTTGCAGGCGGCCAAGCCCGCCGCCAGAGCCAACGGCGCGAGGACGCGGAAGAGCCATGTGCCGATCATTGCCAATACCTCTTCAAGCTCTCTTCTCGGACGGGTGCGATCAGGTCCGGTCCTCAGGTCCGGTCGGGGGCCCGCGAATTGTCACGCACGACCTTGGCCACTCCCTGGCGATCCGGGACGATCTGGACCCGGTCGCCGAGCTGGACATCGCCGTCGTCGCGCTGTGCCACGGTGACCTTTTGGCCGTCGTCGCGCTGGACCACCACCTCGATGCCGCGGCCACTGCCCGTCTGGCCATCGGCGATGCTGCCGGCGATGGCGCCGCCGACGGCGCCCAGCAGCGCGCCGAGCAGGCCGCCGCCGACCGAATTGCTGGTGGCGCCGCCGATGACCGCACCGCCCGCCGCGCCGATCAGCCCGCCCATCAGGGCCCCGTTGCCCGACCCGCCGCCGACACCCTTGACGGCGACCTCGCGGATCGAGACGACCCGGCCGCTACCGCCGACGGCGGCACCGTTGGCGCCATTGACCGCACCGTTTGCGGGCGCCGCGGCGGAGGTGTTGACGATGCCGGGCTGTACGGCGCCGGACGCGCAGCCGGCCAGCCCGGCTGCCAGCACCAGCGGCAGCAGCAATGGACGGACCCACTTGGCGATCATGACGGCCTCCCGAACGATGCTTTTTCGCCGGTATTTTCGGCCAAATTACGGCGTGCCGCTAGTCACGTTCCTCGATCCAGGCGGCCTGGATGGCCTCCAGGATCTTCTCGTTGGAGCGGTTGGGATCGTCGTCGAAATCCGGCAATTCCATCACCCAGCGGTGCAGGTCGGTGAAGCGCAGATTGACATTGTCGACGGCGGGGTGGCGTTCCTCGAGTTCAATCGCGATATCGTGAACGTCGGTCCAGCGCAGTTTCCGCGCCATCGCGCCCTCCTACTTGTCGACCATCATGTTGCGGGTCGCCGCCGGCAGGCGCACGACCAGCCCGTCCAGCGCCTCGCTCATCAGGATCTGGCAGCCCAGCCGCGAGGTGTGGGTGAGGCCGAAGGCGAGATCGAGCATGTCCTCCTCGTCCTCGCTGGCCGGCGCCAGCTTGTCGAACCATTCCTTCTCGACGACGACATGGCAGGTCGAACAGGCGAGCGAGCCTTCGCAGGCGCCCTCGATGTCGACGTGGTTGCGGTGGGCGACCTCGAGCACGCTGAGCCCGAGCGGCGCCTCGACTTCCTTGCGCGTTCCGTCCTTGAGAATGAAGGTCAACTTCGGCATCGCTTGCTCCGCTACTCTCCAACCCGGCTTTCCAGCTCGCCGACCGACAGTCCCGCCAGCGCCTCGCGGATGCCGCGGTCCATGCGCCGCTCGGCGAACGGCTTGGACAGCGCCTCCAGCGCCTCGGCCGCGGCATTGATCTCATCGCGGTCCTCGCCGGCGATCGCCGTCTCGAGGCGGTCGCGCCCGGCATCGAGCGTCGCACGTTCCTCCGGCGCCAACAGGCCGCCGTCCAGGGCGAGCGCCGCCTCGAGCGCCAGCAGGCTGCGCCGCGCCTCGACCCGCGCCTCGGTGAGCAGGCGCCGCGTCATGTCCGCCTCGGCATTGTCGAGGCTGTCGTAGAGCATGTCGGCCATGTCGTCGTGGCTGAGGCCGTAGGACGGCTTGACCTCGACGCGCTGCGCCACGCCGGTCGTGCGCTCCTCGGCCGAAACCGTGAGCAGGCCGTCGGCATCGACCGCGAAGGCCACGCGGATGCGCGCCGCGCCCGCCGTCATCGCCGGAATTCCTGAGAGCTCGAAGCGCGCCAGGCTGCGGCAGTCGGCAACCATCTCGCGCTCGCCCTGGACGACATGGATCGCCATCGCGGTCTGGCCGTCCTGGTAGGTCGTGAACTCCTGCGCAAGCTGCACCGGGATCGGCGTGTTGCGCGGCACCACCTTCTCGACGATGCCGCCCATCGTCTCGAGGCCGAGCGACAGCGGTGTCACGTCGAGCAGCAGCGTGTCGCCGCCGCCGGTCAGCGCCTCGGCCTGCAACGCCGCGCCCAGCGCCACCACCTCGTCGGGGTCGATGTCGGTGAGCGCCGGCTTGCCGATCAGGCCCGCCACCTCCGTCCGCACCAGCGGCACGCGGGTCGAGCCGCCGACCAGGACCACGCCCTGCACGGCGGCCGCCGCCGTCGCGGCATCGGCCAGCACGTTGCGCGCGATGTCGAGCGTGCGCGCCACGTGGCCTGCGATCATCGCTTCGAACTCGGACCGGGCGAGCGTGTGGAAGGAGGGCGTGCCAGCGAGCTCCAGCCGGCCCGACGTCTGGTCGCGCTCCGAGAGCTGCTCCTTCATCTGCCGGGCGAGCGCCAGCGCGCTCTTGACCGCCGCTTCGTCGATCCGCTCGGCGATGCCGTCGCGCCGCCGTTCGTCGAGCAGGCGTTCGGCGATGGCGCGGTCGAAATCGTCGCCGCCCAGGGCCGCGTCGCCGCCGGTCGCCAGCACCTGGAAGACGCCCTTCTCCAGCCGCAGGAGCGAGAAGTCGAAGGTGCCGCCGCCCAGGTCGTAGACCGCGTAAATCCCCTCCGATCCCTTGTCGAGACCGTAGGCCAGTGCAGCCGCCGTCGGTTCGTTGACCAGGCGCAGCACTTCCAGGCCGGCCACCCGCGCGGCATCGCGCGTGGCGGTGCGCGCGGCGTCGTCGAAGTAGGCGGGCACCGTGATGACGGCGCGCTCGACCGGCTTGTCGAGCGCGGCTTCGGCGCGGCCGCGCAGCGCCTTCAGAATCTCGGCGGAAATCTCGACCGGCGACCGCGCCTTGCCGCCGATCCTGAGTTTCACCATGTCGGTCTGGCCGCTGCCCGGCTCGACCTCGTAGGGCAGCACGCCCGCCACGGCTTGCAGGTCGGCGGCGCCGCGGCCCATCAGCCGCTTGATCGAGGCCACGGCGTTACGCGGTTCGCGCACCATCACGAGGCGGGCCTCCTCGCCCACCAGCACGCCGCCCGCCTCCGGATAGGCCACGACCGACGGCACCAGCGCCCGGCCGGCCTCGTCGTGCAGCGCCGCCGGACTGCCGTCGCGCGCGATCGCCACCACCGAGTTGGTCGTGCCGAGATCGATGCCGACCGCCAGCGAGGCCTCGCCGGCATGCGGCAGCGGCGTTTCGCCCGGTTCGTGGATCTCCAGCAGACTCATGCCTTCTCTCGTTGCAGATTCGTGCGCCGGCCGCGCGCCTCCTCGGCGAACTTGTCGAGGTAGCGCAGGCGAAGGAGCGTCTTTCTGATGGCCGCCCTGTCACCGCGCAAGAACAAAGTGCCGAGCCCGGCCAGCGCCGCGGTCATGTCGTCGCGGGACCGCGCCGCCAGCGCGTCGACCGCCTCGGGGCTCGCCGCCTCGTGCAGTGCCTCGCGGGCTTCCATCGCCTCCATCAGGAGGTCGGGATCGTCGATGGTCTTGCCGTCCGACGGCATTTCCACACCCTGGAGTCCTGCGAGATAGACGGCGCGCGCGATCGGGTCTTTCAGGACGCGGTAGGCATCGTTCAGTGCCGCCGCCTCGGTCGACGCCCGGGCGCGCTCCTCGGGCGGGCGGGCGACGAAGCGGTCGGGGTGCCACTGCCGCTGGGCGGCGAAATAGGCGCGGTCGAGGGCCGCCGCATCGAGATCGAGCGCCGCCGGCAGTCCCAGCCGCGCGAAGTGATCCATGGTCCGACTTCAGACGTGGAAGGATTCGCCGCAGCCGCAGCGGCCCTTCTCGTTGGGATTGCTGAAGACGAAGCCCGACTTCAGCTTCTCTTCGACATAGTCCATCTGCGTGCCGATCAGGAACAGCGACGCCTTGGGATCGATCAGCAGCTTCACGCCGCCGGTCTCCACGATCTCGTCCATCGGCTGCTGGGCGTCGGCGAACTCGAGCGTGTAGCTCATGCCCGAACAGCCCTTGGTGCGGACGCCGATGCGGATGCCGGCGGTCGGCTTGCCGCGGCCGTCGATCAGCGCTTTTACGCGCTCGGCGGCCGCCGGCGTGACGGACATGACCTGCGGACGCGGCCGGCGGACGCGCGGCGCCGCGGCGGGGGTCGCCGCCGGCGCCGGCTGGGGGGACTCGGTGGTCGTGGTCATGACGCTCTGCTCCGACATCTGCTCGGCACGTTACTCGGCGGCTTCCCGGGTCTCGTCCTTCTTCGTGGCCTTGGCGCGATAGTCGGCGATCGCCGCCTTGATCGCATCCTCGGCCAGCACCGAGCAGTGGATCTTGACCGGCGGCAGCGCCAGGTGGCGGGCGATGTCGGTGTTCTTGATCGTCTCGGCCTCGTCGATGGTCTTGCCCTTGACCCACTCGGTGACGAGCGAGCTCGAGGCGATCGCCGAACCGCAGCCGAAGGTCTTGAACTTGGCGTCCTCGATCAGCCCGTCGGCGCCGACCTTGATCTGCAGCTTCATGACGTCGCCGCAGGCCGGCGCACCGACCAGTCCGGTGCCGACATCCTCGGCGCTCTTGTCGAGCGAGCCGATGTTGCGCGGGTTCTCGTAGTGGTCGATCAGTTTTTCGCTGTAAGCCATGACACTCTCCTCAGGATAGCGGACGCCTCAGTGGGCGGCCCATTCGATAGACTTGATGTCGATGCCTTCCTGGGCCATTTCCCAGAGCGGGCTCATCGCGCGCAGCTTGTTGACCTGGTGCACCAGTTCCTCGACGGCGGTGTCGACTTCCTGCTCGGTGGTGAAGCGTCCGAGGCCAAGCCGGAGCGAGGTGTGGGCCAGCTCCTCCTCGACGCCGAGCGCCCGCAGCACGTAGCTGGGCTCCAGCGACGCCGAAGTGCAGGCCGAGCCGGACGATACCGACAGGCCCTTGATCCCCATCATCAGGGACTCGCCCTCGACATGGGCGAAGCTGATGTTGAGGTTGCCCGGGATACGGTGTTCCAGGTCGCCGTTGATGTAGATCTCGGGCAGCCTGGCCTGCAGCCCCTTCAGCATGCGATCGCGCAGCTTGGTCAGCCGCTTCGCCTCGCCGTCCATCTCCTTCAACGCGATTTCGCAGGCCTCGCCGAGACCGACGCAGAGCGGCGTCGGCAGCGTGCCGGAGCGGAAGCCGCGCTCCTGGCCGCCGCCGTGGATCATGGCGACCAGGCGCACGCGCGGCTTGCGCCGCACATAGAGAGCGCCGATGCCCTTGGGGCCGTAGATCTTGTGACCGGAGATGCTCATGAGGTCGATGTTCATCGCCTCGACGTCGAGCGGGATCTTGCCCACGGCCTGCGCCGCGTCGGTGTGGAAGAAGGCGCCCTTCTCGCGGCAGATCTTGCCGATCTCGGCCAGCGGCTGGATGACGCCGATTTCGTTGTTCACCGCCATGATCGAGACCACCACCGTCTTGTCGGTGACCGCCGCGCGCAGGACATCGAGATCGACAAGGCCGTCCTGCTTCACCGGCAGGTAGGTGACCGTGAAGCCCTGCTGCTCGAGGTGACGGCAGGTGTCGAGCACGCACTTGTGCTCCGTCACGGTGGTGACGATGTGGTTGCGCCGGTCCTTGTAGAACTCGGCAACGCCCCGGATGGCGAGGTTGTTCGATTCGGTCGCGCCGGAGGTGAAGATCACTTCCTTTTCGTCGGCGCCGATCAGCTTGCCGATCTGGGCACGCGCCTTCTCGACGGCTTCCTCGGCCTCCCAGCCGTAGGAGTGGCTACGCGAATGCGGGTTGCCGAACTTGTGGGTGAAGTACGGCATCATCGCTTCCAGGACCCGCGGATCGAGCGGCGTCGTGGCCTGGTAGTCGAGGTAGATCGGCTGGTCGTTGCGGCGGATCTGAGCAATCGCAGTCATGCTAACCCCTTGAAAAGCCTAGGCCGCGTGGGCGCGAGACATATCCGAGCGCCCTGCTCGGATATATAGGTCCCGCCATGCGGCAATCAAGCATTCGATGTCGCCGGCGACGGTATTCCAGCCGCTGCTTATCCTGACGGCCGTTTCCGCTTCGGCCGGCGCGACCTCCATGGCAGCGAGCACCGCCGAGCGTTGCACCTTGCCCGACGAGCAGGCGGCGCCGGCGCTGATGCAGACACCGGCAAGATCGAGCGCCATCACCTGGGTCTCGGCCTTTACGCCCGGCATGGAGATGCACGTCGTATTGCCGAGCCGCGCGGCCGCCGCTCCAAAGACGCGCGCCTGCGGGGCGATCTCCAGGAGCGCCGCTTCCAGACGGTCGCGCAGGCCGTCGACCGACATGCCATTGCCGGCTTCCACCGCCGCCGCCCCAAAGCCCGCGATCCCCGCGACGTTCTCCGTGCCGGCCCGCCGATTGCCTTCCTGGCCGCCGCCACGACGGTCCGCGACAAGCGGCGCGCCGCTGCGCACGACCAGGGCGCCGACGCCGGTCGGCCCGCCGAACTTGTGGGCGGCCAGGCTGAGATAGTCGACGCCAAGACCATGGAGATCGACCCTGAACTTGCCCGCAGCCTGCACGGCGTCGCAGTGCACCAGCGCGCCGGCAGCGCGCGCCAGCCGAACGACCTCGGCCACCGGCTGCACGACACCCGTCTCGTTGTTGGCGGCCATGACCGACACCAGTGCCGGTTCCGTCGAAGCCGCGAGCAGACGCTCGAGCGCGCCCAGGTCGACGACGCCGTTGCCGTTCACCGATACGATCTCCGCACCCACCGCCGCGCGCCCGACACTGTCATGCTCGATGGCCGACACGATCGTTCGCCTCCGCCCCGAACCGCCGAGCGCGAGCGCGTTGGCTTCGGTGCCGCCCGATGTGAACACCACTTCAGCCGGCGCGGCGCCGACCAGGGCAGCGACCTGCCGACGCGCCAGCTCGACGGCCGCCCGTGCCCTGCGGCCCGCGCGATGCACCGACGACGGATTGCCGCCGATCTTCAGCGCCTCCACCATGGCGTCGAACGCCGCCGGCCGCAGCGGGCTGGTGGCGTTGTGATCCAGGTAGGCGAAGGCGGACATCGAAACCTATCCGACGGCGGCGATCGAATCCGACTTGGCCGGCACCGGCGCTTCCGCAATGCGCGGCGCGAGCTTGCGCTCGAGTACGTCGAGCAGGGTCACCGAATTCAGGAAGATGTGGATCTGGTTGCCGAGTTCCTCCCACAGATCGTGGGTCAGGCACTTGCTGCGGTCCGCCCGGCAGCCCGTGGTGCCCATTTCCGTGCAGCGCGTCGCCTTGATCGGCTCGTCGACCGCAAGAATGATCTGGGACACCCGGGTCTCGGCCGAACCCAGCGCGAGCCGATAGCCGCCGCCTGGACCGCGCACGCTCTTGACCAGTCCCGCACGCCGCAGCCGGGCGAAGAGCTGCTCCAAATATGACAGCGAGATTTCCTGCCGGGCCGCGATGTCGGACAGGGACACCGGCTTGGCCTGGGCATGACGGGCCAAATCGACCATTGCCATGACGGCGTAACGACCTTTGGTGCTGAGCTTCACAGCATCCTCCTGTTGCCGGCTTCGGCCGGCGATCGTGTCTGAATGCCTAAAGGTCTTGAAAACCAAGGCATTACTGAGATATTCCAACCCCTCACGAGGGATCTGGGGAAAAACCAACCCAATGGCTAGGATTTATTAAATCCTAGTAGATTGGTCAAGTATCAAGATTCCCCCAAATAACACTCCTGTCGGCCCCGCCTGGCGGCCAATAATGGAGAAAACCGGAGCCTCCATGCCTGATGTGATGTTTACCGGCCCCGAGGGTCGCCTTGAGGGTCGCTATCACCAGAGCAAGGAGGAACACGCCCCGATTGCCCTGATCCTCCATCCCCACCCGCAGTATGGCGGGACGATGAACCACAAGGTCGTCTTCTCGCTGTTCCATGTCTTCGTGAACCGCGGCTTCTCGGTGCTCCGCTTCAACACCCGCGGAGTCGGCCGCAGCCAGGGCCGCTTCGACAACGGCATGGGCGAACTCAGCGACGCCGCCGCCGCCCTCGACTGGCTGCAGAGCATGAACGCCGACGCCAAGTCGTGCTGGATCGCCGGCTACTCGTTCGGCGCCTGGATCGGCATGCAACTCCTGATGCGCCGTCCCGAAATCGACTGCTTCATTTCGGTGGCGCCGCCGGCCAACTCCTACGACTTCACCTTCCTCGCGCCCTGCCCCGCCTCCGGACTGATCGTCGGCGCCGAGAAGGACGAGGTGGTGCCTCTTGCCGACATCCAGAAGCTGGTGGCGCGCCTGTCGCTGCAGAAGGGCATCACGGTCGAGTCGCGCACCGTCAAGGGTGCCAACCACTTCTTCCACGACTCGCTCGACAAGCTCGCGGTCGATGTCGACAAGTACGTGGCCAAGAGCCTGCTCAATCCGCCGGGCCGCGCGACCAGCAACAAGGAACCCTGATCTACGGCAGGTGAAGCCGCCCGCCGGTCAGGGGACGCGGCGCCCCGGTCGTTGTCGGGAAGGTGAACGGCAGGCCGCGCAGCGAGCGCACGGCGAGAAAGGCGAAGGCCTGCGCCTCGAGCGCATCGCCGTCCCAGCCGAGGTCGGCTGCGCTAAAAACCCGGCCGCGCGTCTCAGCAGCGATCGCTGCCATCAAGGTCGGGTTGCGGGCACCGCCGCCGCAGACCACCCATTGCACGACAGGCGCCGGGAAGTGGCGCGCGGCCAGCGCCACGGCACGCGCCGTGCCGGCCGTCAGCGTGGCGGCGCCATCGGCGGCTCCCAGACCTTCCGCCCAGGCGTCGCTGAAATCGCCGCGGTCGAGCGACTTCGGCGGCACCTTGGCGAAGAAGCGATGCTCGCTGAAGCGTTCCAGCCTCGTGCGATCGACCGTACCCGTCGCGGCAAGCGTGCCGTCCTTGTCGTAGCGCTGACCGGCGCGGCGCGCGCACCAATCATCGATCGGACCGTTGCCCGGGCCGGTATCGAAGGCCAGGAGCGAGTCGTCGGCACCGATCCAGGTGACGTTGGCTACGCCGCCGACATTCAAGACCGCGAGCGGGCGCGGCAGATCATGCGCGAGCGCGGCGTGATAGATCGGCACCAGCGGCGCCCCCTGCCCGCCCGACGCCACGTCGGCGCCGCGCAGATCGGTGATGACGCGCACGCCCAGTGTCCGCGCCAGCGACGCGC